>NZ_JBWCCN010000008.1:0-306258 GCF_056279485.1 Pseudomonas sp. TE12508
AGCGTGTAGTCTCGCTGACTACGCCTTTTTGCTGATTCCATTACGTCCTCCTGAAAAACAGATCAGAAGGTGTAAACCTTATTCAGGACGGGACAAGAGCAACAAAAAAAGGGCGCCATCCACTGGCGCCCTTTTTTGTGCCTGTGTCCGACTCATTTGAGGAGTTTCTGAAACTCCTCCACCGGCAGCGGCCGGCTGTGCAAATACCCTTGATACAAATGGCAGCCCAGCCCCTGCAAAAACGCCAGTTGCTCCAGGGTTTCCACCCCTTCGGCGATGACTTCCAACTCCAGACTGCGGGCCATGGCGACGATGGCGCGAATGATTTCGGCATCGTTGGGGTCGGTGGTGGCATCGCGGATGAACGACTGATCGATTTTCAGGGTGTCTACCGGCAGGCGCTTGAGGTAGGTCAGTGAGGAATAACCGGTACCGAAATCGTCCATCGCAAAGCTCACGCCGAGTTTTTTCAGGCGCCGCATTTTGCTGATGGTGTCGTCCAGGTTCTGGATGACGATGCCTTCGGTGATTTCCAGTTTCAGCAACGAGCAGGGCAGGCCGTGGCTGCCGAGGCTGTGTTCGATGCGTTCGACGAAATCGTTCTGGCGGAATTGTCGGGGGCTGATGTTCACGCACAGGCTGAAGTCGAGCGGATTGATCAGGCCCTTGGCGACCAGATGTTTGAAGGCTGCGCAGGCTTCGTCAAGGATCCACGTGCCGACTTCCAGAATCAGCCCGCTGTCTTCCAGCACCTTGATGAACTCGGTGGGCGATTGCGCGCCCAGTTGCGGATGGTGCCAGCGTACCAAGGCTTCGGCGCCGGTAATGCGGTTATTGCGAGCGTCCACCTGCGGTTGGTATTGCACGCTGAACTCACCCCGGGAAAGGGCAAGGCGCAGGTCGGTTTCCATGCGCAGGCGTTCGCTGGCGGCCTTCTGCATAGTGTTGTGATACATCTGCGTGGTGTTGCGGCCTGAATCCTTGGCGCGGTAGAGGGCGATATCGGCGCGTTTGAGCAGGTCGGTCGGGGTCGAGCCGTGGTCGGGGATCAGCGCGATGCCGATGCTCGGTGTTACTTGCAGGCGCTGTCCGTCGAGGAACATCGGTTCGGACAGCAGTTCGCGCAAGGTATCCGCCAACTCCCGGACCTGAGCGCTGACGTCGCTGCGCGAACCTTCCAGGCCGCTGAGCAGCACCACGAATTCGTCACCGCCCAGACGCGCGACGGTGTCCTCCATGCGGACGCTGGCTTCAAGGCGCGCGGTGATGATCTTCAGCACTGTATCGCCCACCGGGTGGCCAAGGGAGTCGTTGATGTGCTTGAAGTGGTCGAGGTCGAGGAACATCAGCGCGCCACGCAGGCTGTGGCGTTTGAGCAGGGCGATCTGCTGGCTCAGACGATCCATCAACAGGGCGCGGTTGGGCAGGTTGGTCAGCGGGTCGTGGTAGGCCAGGTGACGGATCTGCGCTTCGGCGTTTTTCAGCAAGCTGACGTCTCGGGCGGTCAGCAGCAGGCACGCCGTTTCGTTGAGGGTGATCGGCTCCACCGAGACTTCGACGGTCAACAACTCGCCGCGTTTGTTGCGCCCGAGCATTTCCTGATGGTGAACCCGGCCCTTGATCTGTAGTTCCGCCAGCAACGCCGAGCGTTGTTTCTCTTCGGCCCATATGCCCACCTGATACACCGTGCGGCCGACCACTTCATCGGCGCGGTAGCCAGTCAGGCGACAGAAGCCATCGTTAACTTCCAGGTAGCGTCCGGTGTCGCGCTCGGTAATGGTGATGGCGTCGGGGCTTGAGTGGAAAGCCTTGGCGAACTTCTCCTCGCTGGCCTTGAGCGCCGCTTCCGAGCGTTGCTGCTGGGTGATGTCGCGCAGGGTGGTGACGATGCAGGGTTGGTCGCCGACGCTGATCTGCCGGCTCGATATCACGCAGGTCAGGGACTGTCCGTCCTTGTGCCGGACGATGATCGCCACATTGTTCAGGCCCTGTTCGCGGATGACCCGCTCGATCCTTTGCAGGCTCTTCGCCGAAGCGTCCCACAGGCCGATTTCGTCGGCACTGCGGCCAATCACGTCGACGGTGCTCCAGCCGAACGTTTGAGTGAAGCTGGAGTTGATCTCGATGAAGTGACCGGTGTCCTGGCGCGTGACGCAGATCGGGTCCGGGCTGACCTGGAACAAGGTGGCGAATTTCTCTTCCGACGCCACCAGTTGCTGTTCGCGCTCTACCTGATCAGTGATGTCCAGCAGTGTGCCGGCCATGCGCAACGGGTTGCCCTGTTCATCGCGGTAGAGTCTGGCGCGGCTTTCCAGGTAGCGCGAGCTGCCATCCGTTAGCTGCACGCGGTAAGTCAGCTGGTAATTGCCGGCCGGGCCTTCGCGCAGGCTGCGGTAGGCGTCGCGCATGGTGCCGCGTTCTTCGTCGGGCACGCCTTCGAAAAACGCATCGAAGGATTCATGGAAGGGTTTGGGGTCCAGCCCATGTAACTGGGCGGCCCGCGCCGAGCCGTAAAGCATGCCGCTGGGAATGTGCCAGTCCCAGGTGCCGAGTTGCGCCGAATCCAGGGCCAGGTCGAGGCGTTCCTGGCTGTCTTTGAGGGCGTGCTCGGCGATTTTGCGTTCGGTGGTGTCGAGGAATGTGCTCAGCAGGTAAGGCTGGCCTTCGAGTTCGACCTTTTGCGCGCTGAGGATGCCGTCGTGAACCTGCCCGTTGCTGGCGCGAAATTGCACCTCCATGTTGATCAGCTCGCCTTTGGCCTTGGTGGCCTTGACCAGTTGCACCCGTTGCTCCGGGTTGACCCAAAGGCCCAGTTCCAGCGTGGTTCGGCCGATGGCGTCTTGCACCGGCCAGCCGAACAGGCTTTCGAAATACTGGTTGGCTTCGCTGATCAGGCCGTCTTCCTGGCGGGTCAGCAGGACCATGTTCGGGCACAGGTGAAACAGCGTGGCGAAGCGCTTTTCCGAGCTGCTCAGTGCCTGTTCGCGCTGGCGCTGATGGGTGATTTCACGAATGACCCCTATCATTCGTGGCCGGCCGTTTTTGTCCGGCAGCAGGCTGCCGTTGATCTCCAGCCAATGCAGACTGCCGTCGGGCCAGCGGATGCGGTGGTGCATCGCCTGTTCCAGCGGGGCGCCGGCGATCACTGCATTGAAGGCGCGGATGGCTTTCGCCCGATCCTCCTGAGGCAGCAGGTCGAGGTATTCCAGGTCCTCGGGCAACGGTTGCCGGGGATCGAAGCCGAACAACGCCTGAGTACCCCGTGACCAACTGATTTGCCCCCGCTCGATGTCCCAATACCAGGCGCCGAGCCGAGCGCCGTTGAGGGCCGCCAGCAACTGCGGGGCGCTTTCCCAGCTCTGCTCGGACCGTTTGGGGTCAAGTGCCTGAATTCGCGGCATCGGCGGCATACGTTCAACAGATTTGGGCATGGATAAACAGGCCTTGGGCTGAATTGGGCGTTAGGCACACGGTTTTGGGGCTCTATAGGCGTAGCACAAAAAGAAGAAGCACAGCTTAGCCGCGAGTCCCTGGCTGATCGATTTGTGCATCCAGCAGAGCCATGAAGGCCCGTGCCGCGTTCGACAGCGTCCGTTCGGTGTGCAGGATATAGCCTAGCTGGCGAGTGAGCTGTATGCCCGGCAAAGGTATGCGCGCCACTTGATCGTCCAGCATGGTGCGCGGCAAAACGCTCCAGGCGAGGCCAATCGAGACCATCATTTTTATGGTTTCCAGATAATTCGTGCTCATGGCGATGTTCGGCGTCAGGCCCTGGGCCTCGAACAGGCGCTGCACGATGTGGTGGGTAAAGGTGTTGCCACCGGGGAAAACCGCGGGGTGCAGGGCAATATCCGCCAGGCTGACTGGACCGTTAGCGATCAGCGAATGCTCTGGGGCGACCACGAAATCCAGCGGGTCGTCCCACACCGGCGTGGCCTTGACCAGTGCATGGGGCTCCGGAGCAAGAGTGATTACCGCCAGTTCGGCGCGGCCATGGAGGATTTCTTCGTAAGCCACTTCCGAATCGAGGAACTGAATATCCAGCGCCACTTGTGGGTAACGTCGGGTGAACTCCCTTAATAAGGGCGGTAAACGGTGCAGGCCGATGTGATGACTGGTGGCCAATGTCAGACGACCGGAGACTTCGCCGGTCAGGTTGGTCAGGGCGCGGCGGGTGTCATCCAGTACATTGAGGATCTGATAGGCCCGTGGCAGCAGGGCGCGACCGGCTTCGGTCAAGCTGACTTCCCGGCCCAGTCGATCAAACAGCCGCACCTTCAATTGCTGCTCCAGGCCAGCGATGCGCTTGCTGATGGCGGGTTGCGTCAGGTGCAGCCGTTCGCCAGCGCCGGAGAAGCTTCCGGTCTCGGCAATCGCGATAAAAGCATTGAGGTTGGCGAGGTCCATGATGATGTCTCGGTGGCATTCCAGTTGGTTATGCAAAGCATAAAAAATATGAATTTGAGTTATTTAATGTAACCCCCTAGGATCGACCTCACAAGCCAAAGGGTTATTGAGATTGCTCAAGATCCAGGGCATAGAAACAAGCTGATGAGGAAACCGTCTGATGGCCGGCAAAACGCTCTACGACAAGCTCTGGGATTCGCATTTGGTCAAGCAGCGCGACGATGGCTCGGCGCTGATCTACATCGATCGTCACATCATCCACGAAGTGACCTCGCCGCAAGCCTTCGAAGGCCTGCGTCTGGCCGGGCGCAAGCCTTGGCGCATCGATGCCAACATCGCGACCCCGGACCACAACGTTCCGACTACTCCGGAGCGCAAAGGCGGCATCGAAGCGATTGTCGACCAGGTCTCGCGTTTGCAGGTTCAGACCCTCGACGATAACTGCGACGAATACGGCATCGTCGAATTCAAGATGAATGATGTCCGCCAAGGCATCGTCCACGTCATTGGCCCGGAGCAGGGCGCAACCTTGCCGGGCATGACCGTGGTTTGCGGCGACTCCCACACCTCGACCCACGGCGCGTTTGGTGCCCTGGCTCACGGTATCGGCACTTCCGAGGTCGAGCACGTGCTCGCCACTCAGTGCCTGGTCGCGAAAAAAATGAAGAACATGCTGGTGTCTGTCGAAGGCCAATTGCCGTTCGGCGTGACCGCCAAGGACATCGTCCTCGCAGTGATCGGAAAAATCGGCACCGCCGGCGGTAATGGCCACGCCATCGAATTCGCCGGTAGCGCAATTCGCGATCTGTCGGTCGAAGGCCGCATGACTATCTGCAACATGTCCATCGAGGCCGGCGCTCGCGTAGGGCTGGTGGCCGCCGACGAAAAAACCGTGGCTTACGTCAAGGGCCGTCCATTTGCTCCGAAAGGCACAGAATGGGACTTGGCTGTCGAGGCCTGGAAAGACCTGGTCTCCGACGCGGATGCCAGGTTCGACACTATCGTCGAGCTCGATGCCACTCAGATCAAGCCGCAAGTCAGCTGGGGTACCTCGCCTGAGATGGTCTTGGCTGTCGATCAGAACGTTCCCGATCCTGCGAAGGAAATGGACCTGGTCAAGCGTGGCTCCATCGAACGCGCTTTGAAATACATGGGTTTGACCGCCAATCAGGCGATCACCGACATTCAGCTGGACCGCGTATTCATTGGCTCCTGCACCAACTCGCGGATCGAAGACCTGCGCGCTGCTGCCGTGATCGCCAAGGGCCGCAAAGTGGCTTCGACCATCAAGCAGGCCATCGTGGTGCCGGGTTCGGGGCTGGTGAAGGCTCAGGCCGAATCCGAAGGCCTGGACAAGATTTTCCTCGAAGCCGGTTTTGAATGGCGCGAACCGGGTTGCTCGATGTGCCTGGCGATGAACCCGGACCGCTTGGAGTCCGGCGAGCATTGCGCGTCGACCTCCAACCGTAACTTCGAAGGCCGTCAGGGCGCCGGTGGCCGTACGCACCTCGTCAGCCCGGCCATGGCCGCCGCCGCCGCCGTGAACGGTCGTTTCGTCGACGTCCGTGAATTGATCTAAAGGAGCGCAGCATGAAAGCTTTTACCCAGCACACTGGTCTTGTCGCGCCTTTGGATCGTGCCAACGTCGACACCGACCAGATCATTCCGAAGCAGTTCTTGAAGTCGATCAAGCGCACCGGGTTCGGCCCGAACCTGTTCGATGAGTGGCGTTACCTGGATGTCGGGCAGCCGTATCAGGACAACTCCAAGCGCCCGTTGAACAAGGACTTCGTCCTCAACGCCGAGCGTTATCAAGGCGCCAGCGTGTTGCTGGCCCGTGAGAACTTCGGTTGCGGCTCCAGCCGCGAGCACGCGCCGTGGGCGCTGGAAGAGTACGGTTTCCGCAGCATCATCGCGCCGAGCTATGCCGATATCTTCTTCAACAACAGCTTCAAGAACGGCCTGCTGCCGATCATTCTGAGCGACGCTGAAGTTGATGAACTGTTCCAGCAGGTTGAGGCGACTCCGGGCTATCAGTTGCAGGTTGATCTGCAAGCCCAGACCGTGACCCGTCCGGATGGCAAGGTGTTGAGTTTTGAGATCGATGCGTTCCGCAAGCACTGCCTGCTCAATGGCCTGGACGATATCGGCCTGACCTTGCAGGACCACGAGGCGATTGCCACGTTTGAAGCCAAACACCGCGCGAGCCAGCCGTGGTTGTTTCGTGATGCGTGATTGATTCGGAATTTGTAAGGATAGGACCGGCCTCATCGCGGGCAAGCCCGCTCCCACATTGGATTTGCGCTGTTCACAAAACCTGTGGGAGCGGGCTTGCTCGCGAAGACGACAGACCAGGCATCACAAGACTCATTCCCAAAAGGAAGTCCCATGACCAGCACCGCCCCACACAGTCAGGTAGTACAAAAGCAATTCGGTGAACAGGCCTCGGCCTATCTGAGCAGCGCCGTACACGCTCAAGGCACTGAATTCGCGCTGCTACAGGCTGAACTGGCGGGGCAGGGTAATGCTCGTGTGCTCGACCTCGGTTGCGGGGCCGGTCATGTGAGTTTTCACGTGGCTTCGCTGGTCAAGGAAGTGGTGGCTTACGACCTGTCTCAACAAATGCTCGACGTGGTGGCCGCTGCTGCTGTCGATCGCGGCTTGGGCAATGTGTCCACCGTACTCGGTGCCGCCGAGCGCCTGCCGTTCGCCGATGGCGAGTTCGATTTCGTTTTCAGCCGCTACTCAGCGCACCATTGGAGCGACCTTGGGCTGGCCCTGCGCGAAGTTCGCCGGGTGCTGAAGCCGGGTGGGGTGGCGGCGTTCATCGATGTGTTGTCGCCGGGCAGCCCGTTATTCGACACTTACCTGCAAAGCGTCGAAGTGCTGCGCGACACCAGCCACGTGCGCGATTATTCTGCTGGCGAGTGGTTGCGTCAGGTCAGCGAAGCGGGGTTGCATACCCGCAGCACCACGCGCCAACGGCTGCGTCTGGAGTACACCTCCTGGGTCGAGCGCATGCGCACGCCGCAGGCGATGCGCGCGGCAATCCGCGAGTTGCAGCAATCGATGGGCAATGAAGTTCGCGAGTATTTTGAGATTGAGGCCGATGGCTCGTTCAGTACAGATGTGCTGGTGCTGATGGCTGAACGATAAGCTCTGAAGCATAAGCGCCGAGCGATAGAATTTTTCCGGGCGTGCCCAAGGGCGTGCCGACTGATGACATGAGGAAAGCATGAGCAAGCAGATTCTGATTCTCCCGGGTGACGGTATTGGCCCGGAAATCATGGCCGAAGCAGTCAAGGTGCTGGAGCTGGCGAACGACAAGTACAGCCTGGGTTTCGAACTGAGCCATGACGTGATCGGTGGCGCCGCCATCGACAAGCACGGCGTGCCGCTGGCTGATGAAACCCTGGCCCGTGCCCGTGCCGCCGATGCGGTATTGCTGGGCGCCGTGGGCGGCCCGAAATGGGACACCATCGAGCGTGACATTCGCCCTGAGCGCGGTCTGCTGAAAATCCGCGCGCAATTGGGCCTGTTCGGCAATCTGCGTCCGGCGATCCTGTACCCGCAACTGGCCGAGGCTTCCAGCCTGAAGGCAGAAATCGTGGCGGGCCTGGACATCCTGATCGTCCGTGAACTGACCGGCGGCATTTACTTCGGCGCGCCACGTGGCGTGCGTGAACTGGAAAACGGCGAGCGTCAGGCCTACGACACCCTGCCGTACAGCGAGACCGAAATCCGCCGTATCGCCCGTGTCGGTTTCGACATGGCCCGCGTACGCGGCAAGAAGCTGTGCTCGGTGGACAAGGCCAACGTGCTGGCCTCCAGCCAACTGTGGCGTGAAGTCGTCGAGCAAGTGGCCAAGGACTACCCGGACGTCGAACTGAGCCACATGTACGTCGACAACGCCGCCATGCAACTGGTGCGTGCACCGAAGCAATTCGATGTGATCGTCACCGACAACCTGTTCGGCGACATTCTTTCCGACGAAGCGTCGATGCTCACCGGTTCGATCGGCATGCTGCCGTCGGCATCGCTGGATGCCAACAACAAAGGCATGTACGAGCCATGCCACGGTTCGGCGCCGGACATCGCTGGCAAGGGCATTGCCAACCCGTTGGCGACCATTCTGTCGGTGTCGATGATGTTGCGTTACAGCTTCAATCTGCAGGATGCGGCCGATGCTATCGAGAAGGCCGTGAGCCTGGTATTGGATCAGGGCCTGCGCACGGGCGACATCTGGTCGGCTGGTTGCACCAAGGTCGGTACGCAGGAAATGGGCGATGCAGTAGTCGCCGCGCTGCGGAATCTGTAATCTCTTTGGCCCGCTGCAATTTTCAACCATGAAAGCAGCGGCCCACTTTTAAGAAGGTGTAGTTGCGATGAAACGTGTAGGTCTGATCGGTTGGCGCGGTATGGTCGGTTCCGTGCTCATGCAGCGGATGCTGGAAGAGCAGGACTTCGATCTTATTGAGCCGGTGTTTTTCACCACTTCCAATGTCGGTGGCCAAGGCCCGTCCGTGGGCAAGGACATTGCTCCACTCAAGGACGCTTACAGCATTGAAGAGCTGAAAACCCTCGACGTGATTCTGACCTGCCAGGGTGGTGACTACACCAGCGAAGTTTTCCCGAAGCTGCGCGAAGCCGGCTGGCAGGGTTACTGGATCGACGCCGCTTCCAGCCTGCGCATGCAGGATGACGCGGTGATCGTGCTGGACCCGGTGAACCGCAAGGTCATCGACCAGCAGCTCGACGCGGGCACCAAGAACTACATCGGCGGCAACTGCACCGTCAGCCTGATGCTGATGGGCCTGGGTGGCCTGTTTGAAGCTGGTCTGGTCGAGTGGATGAGCGCCATGACCTATCAGGCTGCGTCCGGTGGCGGCGCGCAGCACATGCGTGAACTGATCAAGCAAATGGGTGTAACCCACGCCGCTGTCGCCGATCAACTGGCCGACCCGGCCAGTGCCATCCTCGACATCGACCGTCGTGTTGCCGAAGCCATGCGCAGCGACGCATACCCGACCGAAAACTTCGGTGTACCACTGGCTGGCAGCCTGATCCCGTGGATCGACAAGGAACTGCCGAACGGTCAGAGCCGCGAAGAGTGGAAGGCCCAGGCCGAGACCAACAAGATCCTCGGTCGCTTCAAGAGCCCGATCCCGGTGGACGGCATCTGCGTGCGCATCGGCGCCATGCGTTGCCACAGCCAGGCGCTGACCATCAAGCTGAACAAAGACGTGCCGATCGCCGACATCGAAGGGCTGATCAGCCAGCACAACCCTTGGGTCAAGCTGGTGCCGAACAACCGCGAAATCAGCATGCAGGAGCTGAGCCCTACAAAGGTCACCGGCACCCTGAACGTGCCGGTTGGCCGTCTGCGCAAGCTGAACATGGGTTCGCAGTTCGTCGGTGCCTTCACCGTCGGCGACCAACTGCTGTGGGGCGCGGCCGAACCGCTGCGTCGCATGCTGCGGATTCTGCTTGAGCGTTGATTGATTGATGTAATGAAAGAGCCCGTGCCTTGAAAGAGGTGCGGGTTTTTTGTTCCCGCCGATCGTTCCCACGCTCTGCGTGGGAATGCATCCCGTGACGCTCCGCGTCACTGCTTCAACGGCGGACGCAGAGCGTCCATGGCGGCATTCCCACGCAGAGCGTGGGAACGATCAAATCCCCCGTCGAATTGCCTCACTGCCAACCACCCGGTAAAGTGCCGCTCCCCCCGTTTCGCCAGAGGTAGAACCATGAGCCAGTCCTTTGATATTGCCGTGATCGGCGCCACCGGTACTGTCGGCGAAACACTCGTCCAGATTCTCGAAGAGCGGGACTTTCCGGTCGGTAACCTGCACCTGCTGGCGAGCAGTGAATCGGCCGGTCATTCGGTGCCGTTTCGCGGCAAGAACGTGCGGGTGCGGGAAGTCGATGAGTTCGATTTCAGCAAAGTCCAGTTGGTGTTCTTCGCCGCCGGCCCGGCGGTGACCCTTAGTTTCGCTCCGCGTGCCACGGCCGCCGGTTGCTCGCTGATCGACCTGTCCGGCGCCTTGCCGGCCGATCAGGCGCCGCAAGTGGTGCCTGAGGCCAACGCTGAAATTCTGGCCGGCCTGAAAAAACCTTTCCAGGTCAGCAGCCCAAGTCCTTCGGCCGCGACGCTGGCGGTGGTGCTGGCGCCGTTGCTCGGTTTGCTCGACCTGCAACGCATCAGCCTGACGGCGTGTCTGGCGGTCTCTGCCCAAGGCCGCGAAGCGGTCACCGAGCTGGCCCGGCAAACCGCCGAGCTGCTTAACGTGCGTCCGCTGGAGCCGGCTTTCTTCGATCGGCAGATGGCTTTCAACCTGCTGGCGCAAGTCGGTAAGCCTGATGATCAGGGCCATACGTTGCTGGAAAAACGCCTGGTGCGCGAACTGCGTCAGGTCATGGCGCTACCGTTATTAAAGATTTCCGTCACTTGTATTCAAGCTCCGGTGTTTTTTGGCGATAGCTTTAGCGTGACCTTGCAGTCGTCGAGCGCTGTCGATCTGGTGAAAGTCAACGCAGCTCTGGAAGCGGCGCCCGGTATCGAACTGGTCGAGGCGGGTGATTACCCGACCGCGGTAGGCGATGCAGTAGGGCAGGACGTGGTTTACGTTGGTCGGGTTCGCAGCGGGATCGACGACCCGGCGGAACTTAATGTGTGGCTGACGTCAGATAACGTACGCAAAGGCGCCGCGCTCAATGCTGTGCAGGTGGCTGAATTGTTGATAAAAGACCTGCTGTAAAAGATACTTGGCAACAATTTATCGAATGATTCCCGTCAAGCGTCATGCTTGGCCGGAATGCTTAAGGTGAGCCACCCCGCAGGGCTTCCCATTGCATGAATGAAATGATCGCGCGCGACGACCTTCGCCGCCGCGCGCAATGCCTTACGGCAGCGGCAATCAACACCTTCTCGCTGGCCGAGGAATGTTCAAACAAAGGAAGAGGTTATGGTTCAAGTTCGCAAACTGGTGTTAGCAATAGCGGCCGCCTCGGCGCTGTCCTCCGGTATGGCGCATGCCCTCGGGCTCGGGGAATTGACCCTGAAATCGACGCTGAACCAGCCTCTGGTCGCAGAAATCGAGTTGCTCGACGTCAAGGACCTCACGGCTGCCGAAGTGGTGCCGAGCCTGGCCTCGCCCGACGATTTCGCCAAGGCCGGTGTCGATCGTCAGGCGTTTCTCAATGACCTGACCTTCACCCCCGTGCTTAACGCCAGCGGCAAAAGCATCCTGCGCGTCACGTCCAGCAAACCGCTGTCCGAACCGATGGTGAAATTCCTGGTTCAGGTGATGTGGCCCAACGGTCGTCTGCTACGCGACTACAGCGTGCTGCTCGATCCGTCCAAATTCTCGCCGCAGACCGCCGATGCCGCCGCACAACCAGCGCCAGCCCAAACGGTGACTGCGCCAGTCACTGGCGCGACCAAATCGTCGCAATACACCACCACGCCGCGCGATACCCTGTGGGAGATCGCCGCGAAGGCGCGTAACGGTGGTTCGATCCAGCAGACCATGCTGGCCATCCAGGCGCTGAACCCGGATGCGTTCATCGACGGCAACATCAATCGACTGAAAGCCGGTCAAGTGCTGCGTCTGCCTGATCAGGTGCAGAGCACCAACCTGCCACAGCCCAAGGCCATCGCTGAGGTCTCCGCGCAGAACACCGCGTGGCGTCAGGGTCGTCGCTACGTGGCGAAACCGGGAACCGGTCAGCAGCAACTCGACGCCACCAAACGCGCTCGCGGTGAAGGTGCTTCATCGCAGCCTGCCACAGACAAACTGAGCCTGGTGTCTGCCGATACCGGCAAGGGCGGCAAAGGTGCCGCTGGTGATGCGAAAGCGTTGAGCAACAAACTGGCTGTCACCCAGGAAAGCCTCGACACTACTCGTCGTGACAACGCTGAACTGAAAAGCCGCATGAGCGATCTGCAAAGTCAGCTGGACAAGCTGCAACGCCTGATCGAACTGAAGAACAACCAATTGGCCAAGTTGCAGGCCGAAGGCGGTGCGGATGCACCAGCGGCGGCTACGACCGCTCCGGCGATGTCGGCTGAGCTGACGGCCAGTCCTGCGGCATCGCCTGCGGACGCGGCTCCGGCCCCGGCCCCTGCGCCAGAGGCTGCCGCGCCAGAAGCCGTTCCGGCGCCAGCCGTCGAGCCAACACCTGCGACATCCGATGATCAGAAATTCAACGAGTTGCTGACCAACCCGATCCTGTTGGGTCTGGTGGGTGGCGGTGCGGTGGTTCTGTTGCTCTTGCTGCTGTTGCTGGCCCGTCGCCGCAAAGCCCAGCAAGAAGCCGAGAAGCATCTGCGCATGGCCCGTGCCTTGGAGGAGGAGCAAGAGTTCTCCGTCGACCAGGACCTGCCGCCAAGCAGCTTCGAAGGCCTGGAAGTTCCGCCGCCGAGCGTGAAACTTGCGACCGCGCCAACGCCTGCACCCGCGCCGGCCCCGGTGATTGCTCCGGTTGTGGTGACGCCGCCGATCGCTGCGCCACTGGTGTCGCCTGCCGCCGAGCGTTCCGATCGTTCCGACGACGTACTGGCTCAGGCGCAGTCGCACATTGCCGGCGGTCGTCTGAATCAAGCCGCCGCATTGCTGGAAGACGCTATCAAGCAAGAGCCGCAACGCAGTGACCTGCGCTTGAAGTTGATGGAAGTCTACGGTCAGCAGGGCGACCGCGATGCGTTCGTCGCTCAGGAGCGTCAACTGGTGGCCAACGGCGATAACTTCGCCCGGGTTGAAGAATTGAAAAGCCGCTTCCCGGCCATGGCTGTTGTGGTGGCCAGCGGTCTGGCTGCCGCCGCCATCGCTGCCGAGCTGGACGCGCAATACGTCAAGGACCTGCTGCTGGACGAGCCGCAAGCCCCGGAGCCGGCATTGTCCGACTTCGACAGCGCCTTCGATCTGAGCCTGGACGATCTGGAGGCGGCTGCGCCGATCGCGCCAGTTGTTGCTGCGGAGCCGGAGGTGGAGCCAACGCCCGCACCAGCACCAGAAGAGCTGGCTGAGCTGGACGAATTCCCGCTGGACGACGATCTGAGCTTTGAGTCGGTGTTGCAGCAACAGACTGAAATCAAGGAAAACCTCGACGATCTGTCGGTCTTCGACCTGGACATGGATCTGGGCGGCGACGCCTCGCCGGCAATCCTGGCCGAAGATGACTTCCTGCTGAGTCTGGATGACGATCTCAAGGATTTGCCTGTCGCCGAAGCGGCGCCCGTGATCGAGCCGACGCTCGACGACCTGGAGCTGCCAGCGGATTTCGACCTGTCGCTGGCCGATGAAATGGACGCCGCTGCCCCGGACCAGCCTGATGCCTTCGAAAGTGAACTCAACGACGTCAACGCTGAGCTGGATCGTCTGTCCCAGAGTTTAGGTGAGCCTAGCTTCACCGCCGAAGACGCTTTGGCCTCCGCAGCTGATGAGCCGGACTTCGATTTCCTCTCCGGCACCGACGAAGTCGCCACCAAACTCGACCTGGCCCAGGCCTACATCGACATGGGCGACAGCGACGGCGCTCGGGACATCCTCAATGAGGTGGTGACCGAGGGTGATGCGGGTCAGAAGAGCGAAGCCAAGGAAATGCTGTCGCGTCTGGCGTGATTGATCGATAAAGGTGTAAGTAAAACGGCAGCCCTGTGAGGCTGCCGTTTTTGTTTGGGTGCTGATGCATTGACGTCAGCTATACCGCCATCGCGAGCAGGCTCGCTCCCACAGGGTTTGGTGCCAGGCACACACGAGGCGAACAACCCCGATCAAATGTGGGAGCGAGCCTGCTCGCGATGAGGGCATCCCGTTCAGCATCAAACCCGGCATTGCACTGATTGGATGGGGCACGAAGATCACGCAGCTCTGGCGTCCCCGCCCGGCAGCCTTATAATGCATGCCTTTGCGCAGATCAGCAGGCTGTCACCCCTTGGCAAATATAGATAATCCGGCCGCCGAAATGGCGGCCGACGGCTTTTTCCGGATCGCGTTGGGCGTTGAATACAAAGGTTCGCGCTATCGCGGCTGGCAGCGCCAGGCCTCCGGTGTGCTCACGGTGCAGGAAACCCTTGAAAAGGCCTTGTCCAAAGTCGCCGACTCGCCGGTGTCGCTGCTCTGCGCCGGGCGCACTGACGCCGGTGTGCATGCCTGCGGTCAGGTGGTGCATTTCGATACCCAGGTCGAGCGTTCGATGAAGGCCTGGGTGATGGGCGCCAATATCAACTTGCCCCACGACGTCAGCGTCAGTTGGGCGAAGGTCATGCCGGCGCATTTCCATGCGCGGTTCAAGGCGATCGCCAGGCGCTATCGCTACGTGATCTACAACGATCAGATTCGTCCGGCGCACCTGAACGATGAAATTACCTGGAACCACCGCCCGCTGGACGTCGAGCGCATGTCCGAAGCCGCTCAGTATCTGGTCGGTACCCACGACTTCAGTGCATTCCGCGCCGGTCAGTGTCAGGCCAAGTCGCCGATCAAGGAGCTGCATCATTTACGTGTGACGCGCCACGGCAAAATGATCGTGCTGGATATTCGCGCCAGTGCGTTCCTGCACCACATGGTGCGCAACATCGCCGGTGTGCTGATGACCATCGGTGCCGGCGAGCGTCCCGTGGAGTGGATGAAAGAAGTCCTGGAAAGTCGTATCCGTCGTTCCGGCGGGGTGACGGCCCATCCGTTTGGCCTGTACCTGGTACAGGTCGAGTACCGCGACGAGTTCGAACTGCCCGAGCGTTACATCGGCCCACACTTCCTCACCGGTTTCTCGGAACTTGACGGCTGACGCCCTCGAACGCTTTTGTTACCATCCGGGACTTTCCCGGATTTGTCCTGAGGTTCTATCGACATGTCAGCCGTTCGCAGCAAAATTTGTGGGATTACCCGCATAGAGGATGCGTTGGCGGCGGTCGAGGCCGGGGCCGATGCCATCGGTTTTGTGTTCTACGCCAAAAGCCCACGGGCCGTGACGTTTCAGCAGGCGAGGGCGATCATCAAGGCCTTGCCGCCGTTCGTGACCACCGTGGGTTTGTTCGTCAATGCCAGCCGCTGCGAGTTGGGGGAAATTCTCGATGCCGTACCGCTGGATCTGTTGCAGTTCCATGGCGACGAAACCGCGGCCGACTGCGAGGGCTGGCATCGGCCATACATCAAGGCGTTGCGGGTCAAGGCCGGTGATGACATCGCAGCGGCTTGCGATGCCTATGCCAGTGCCAGCGGGATCCTGCTCGACACGTACGTCGAAGGCGTTCCCGGGGGAACGGGTGAAGCGTTCGACTGGTCTCTGATACCGCAAGGCCTGAGCAAGCCGATCATCCTGGCGGGCGGCTTGACACCGGACAACGTCGCAGAGGCGATTGCCCGGGTTCGGCCTTACGCGGTGGACGTCAGTGGTGGGGTAGAGGCGAGCAAGGGCATCAAGGATCACGCAAAGATTCAGGCGTTCATCAAGGCGGTTGTAGGGGCTTGATGTGACGGCTGGCACACTGCCGCCGTCCACAGGCATGGCTGAGGATATTTGGGGTTGTACGCAGGTCGCATCTCGCTGACCCGGCACGCCATCGATCATCGCCACACATATGAATTTAGCTCAAGGGCATACGCGGGGCTGCGAACCAGAGCGTTCGGGCCGCCGGTACTGGAGAAAGAAAGCATGAGCAACTGGTTAGTAGACAAACTGATCCCTTCGATCATGCGTTCCGAGGTCAAGAAGAGCTCGGTGCCTGAAGGTCTGTGGCACAAATGCCCGTCTTGCGAGGCGGTGCTGTATCGTCCGGAGCTGGAAAAGACCCTGGATGTTTGCCCCAAGTGCAACCACCACATGCGTATTGGCGCTCGCGCGCGTATTGACATCTTCCTCGACGCTGACGGCCGTGCCGAACTGGGCGCGGACCTGGAGCCGGTTGACCGTCTGAAATTCCGCGACGGCAAGAAGTACAAGGATCGCCTGACCGCTGCGCAAAAGCAGACCGGCGAAAAAGACGCACTGATCTCCATGAGCGGCACCTTGCTGGGCATGCCGGTCGTGGTGTCGGCCTTCGAATTCTCCTTCATGGGTGGCTCGATGGGCGCCATCGTCGGTGAGCGCTTCGTGCGTGCCGCCAATTACGCCCTGGAAAACCGTTGCCCGATGATCTGCTTCGCTGCCTCCGGTGGTGCGCGGATGCAGGAAGCGCTGATTTCCCTGATGCAAATGGCCAAGACCTCCGCGGTGCTGGCGCGTCTGCGTGAAGAAGGCATTCCGTTCATCTCGGTACTGACCGACCCGGTCTACGGCGGTGTTTCTGCCAGTCTGGCGATGCTCGGCGACGTAATTGTCGGTGAGCCGAAAGCCCTGATCGGTTTTGCCGGCCCGCGCGTTATCGAACAAACCGTTCGCGAAAAACTGCCGGAAGGCTTCCAGCGCAGTGAGTTCCTGCTGGAACACGGTGCGATCGACATGATCATTCACCGTCAGGAACTGCGTCCTCGTCTGGGCAACCTGCTGGCACAAATGATGGGCCTGCCGACGCCAAAATTCGTCGCCGCGCCGATCGAGCCGATCGTGGTTCCGCCGGTGCCTGCCAACATATGACCCAACGCACCCTTGGCGAGTGGCTCGCCTACCTTGAACAGTTGCATCCTTCGGCCATCGACATGGGGCTGGAGCGTTCGCAGCAGGTAGCGTCCCGCATGGGACTGGGCAAGCCGGCGCCTCGGGTGATCACGGTTACTGGCACCAACGGCAAGGGTTCTACCTGCGCGTTCGTGGCTTCGTTGCTGCGGGCGCAGGGCCTGAACGTGGGTGTCTACAATTCTCCGCACCTGCTGCGTTACAACGAGCGGGTGCAGGTCAATGGCGTCGAAGCCACTGACGCCCAGCTGTGCGAAGCCTTCGCTGCGGTCGAGGCCGGTCGTGGCGACACTTCCCTGACGTACTTCGAGATGGGCACCCTGGCGGCGTTCTGGCTGTTTCAACAGGCAGGGCTTGATGCGGTGGTGCTGGAAGTGGGGCTGGGCGGGCGCCTGGATACGGTCAACGTAGTCGACGCAGACATGGCGCTGGTCACCAGTATCGGTGTCGATCATGCGGACTATCTGGGTGATACCCGTGAGTCCGTGGCTTACGAGAAAGCCGGCATTTTCCGCCAGGGCGCGCCTGCGCTCTGTGGCGATCTGAATCCCCCTCAGCCTTTGCTGGATAAAGCGCGCGAGCTCAATTGCCCGTTTTTCCTGCGTGGACGCGATTTCGACCTGGGTATCACCGATCACAACTGGCAATGGCGCGGCCTTGATGCTCAAGGGCGTGCAGTCGAGTTGCATGATCTGCCATTGCTCGATCTGCCGATGGAGAACGCCGCCCTGGCGTTGCAGGCTTACCTGCTGCTCGGTTTGCCTTGGGTGGATGCGCAGATTATCGAAGCCCTGAAAGCGACACGCGTGGTCGGTCGTCTCGATCGCCGTCAGTTCGACTGGCAGGGCAAGCGTCTTAATGTGTTGCTGGACGTGGGGCACAACCCCCATGCGGCAGAATACCTGGCCCGTCGTCTGGCCAGTCGACCACCGGCCGGCAAGCGTCTGGCGGTGTTCGGGTTGTTGGCGGACAAGGATCTGGATGGTGTTGTCGGTGAATTGAATGCTAGTGTCCAGCATTGGGCTGTCGCCCCGCTGAATTCGCCGCGGGCGCGACCCGTTGAGCAGTTGCACGCGGCGTTGCAGAACCTTGGCGCCTCGGTAACGTCTTATGACAGCGTGGCCGCAGCCCTGGAAGGGCAGTGCGCGCAGGCGACGAGCGACGACGAAATTCTGTTGTTCGGATCATTTTATTGTGTCGCCGAGGCCCTTGAATGGCTGGCCCGGCACTCCACGGAGGAAGCGGCAAATGGCTTTGCTGGATAAGGCGTACAAGCAGCGCATGGTCGGTGCCCTGGTGCTGGTGGCGCTGGCGGTGATTTTCCTGCCAATGCTGTTTTCCCGTCAGGACGAACAGCGCCAGGTGAGGGTTGACGCGCCGGCTGCACCGCAAGCGCCGGCTGTGCCGCAAGTGCAGGTCGAACCGGTGGTGGTGCCTGAACCGCAGGCGTTGCCGCAGGAGCCTGTGCCAAGCGATGACGAAATTGCCGCGCAGCAAGCGCCGTCGACACCGATTGCGCCAAGTGCGCCAAGTGCTCCCGTGGCCCCGGCGCCACCGGCTGCCAAACCGGTCACGCCACCTCCGGCGCCAGTCGCCAAGCCTGTACCGGCACCTGCCCAGCCAATCGCTGCTGCACCGACCAAGCCGGCTACCACCCCAAGCCGCGTCGATGCCAATGGCCTGTCAGTCAGTTGGTCGGTGCAACTGGCCAGTCTATCGAGCCGCGAGAGCGCTGAAAGCCTGCAGAAAACCCTGCGCAGCCAAGGCTATAACGCCTATATCCGCTCCGCCGATGGCAAGAATCGGGTGTTCGTCGGGCCGCTGATCGAGCGCGCGGAAGCCGATCGTCTGCGTGACTTGTTGAGTCGCCAGCAGAACCTCAAGGGTTTTGTGGTGCGTTTTCAGCCTGAGCGCGGTTAAAACTATCGCCCTGATTTGAAAAGCACTGATAATCTCAGCTTACCGACAGCCATGGGCTCTGCTAAAATGCGCCGCCTTATCTGTCTGTAGGCTGCACTGTGCCATTTACCTGGGTTGACTGGGCGATCGTTGCAATCGTCGCCATCTCCGCTTTGATCAGTCTTAGCCGCGGCTTCGTCAAAGAAGCACTCTCGCTGCTGACCTGGATCATCGCAGGAGCCGTTGCCTGGATGTTCGGTGGTTCATTGTCCGAGTACCTCGGCGGATACATCGAAACGCCATCGGCTCGTGTGATCACGGGCTGTGCCATCATGTTTGTCGCCACTTTAATCGTAGGCGCAATGATCAATTATCTTATCGGCGAATTGGTTCGCGTCACCGGGCTATCCGGGACCGATCGATTCCTCGGCATGGCCTTCGGCGCCGCGCGTGGCGTGTTGCTGGTGGTCGTGGCGGTCGGGCTGTTGAGCCTGGGGCCGGTACAGCAGGACGGGTGGTGGCAACAATCACAGCTCGTGCCAAAATTTCTATTGGTCGCAGACTGGTCCAAAAACCTGATTCTTGGGTGGAGCAGTCAGTGGCTTGCCAGCGGAATCAGCGTACCCGCTGATATACCGTTCAAGGAGCACCTCTTGCCGACGGCCAAAACGCCTCAGTGAGTTGTGTTCAGTTCAGATCCATTAAGTAGGGGTTGCGTCGCATGTGTGGCATCGTCGGTATCGTCGGTAAGTCGAACGTCAATCAGGCGCTGTATGACGCGCTAACCGTCCTCCAGCACCGCGGCCAGGACGCTGCCGGTATCGTGACCAGCCATGATGGCCGGTTATTCCTGCGCAAGGACAATGGGCTGGTGCGTGACGTGTTCCATCAACGTCACATGCAGCGCCTGGTCGGCCACATGGGCATTGGCCATGTGCGTTACCCGACCGCGGGCAGCTCGACTTCGGCCGAGGCCCAACCGTTTTACGTCAACTCGCCTTACGGCATTACCCTGGCGCATAACGGTAACCTGACCAACGTTGAGCAACTGGCCAAGGAGATTTACGAATCTGACCTGCGCCACGTCAACACCAATTCCGATTCGGAAGTGCTGCTCAACGTGTTCGCACACGAACTGGCCCAGCGCGGCAAGTTGCAGCCGACCGAAGAAGACGTGTTCGCTGCCGTCACCGACGTGCACAACCGTTGCGTCGGTGGTTACGCGGTCGTGGCGATGGTGACCGGCTACGGCATCGTCGGTTTCCGCGATCCACACGGCATCCGCCCGATCGTTTTCGGTCAGCGTCACACCGACGAAGGCGTCGAGTACATGATCGCCTCCGAAAGCGTTTCGCTTGACGTACTCGGTTTCACCCTGATTCGCGACCTGGCACCGGGCGAAGCGGTCTACATTACTGAAGACGGCAAGCTGCACACCCGTCAGTGCGCGACCAACCCGTCGCTGACTCCGTGCATTTTCGAGCACGTTTATCTGGCGCGTCCGGACTCGATCATCGACGGCGTCTCGGTCTACAAGGCCCGCCTGCGCATGGGCGAGAAGCTTGCCGAGAAGATCCTGCGCGAGCGTCCGGACCACGACATCGACGTGGTTATCCCGATTCCGGACACCAGCCGCACCGCGGCCCTGGAGCTGGCGAACCACTTGGGCGTCAAGTTCCGCGAAGGCTTCGTGAAGAACCGCTACATCGGCCGGACCTTCATCATGCCGGGCCAGGCTGCACGGAAAAAATCCGTACGCCAGAAGCTCAACGCCATCGAGCTGGAGTTCCGCGGCAAGAACGTGATGCTGGTGGACGACTCCATCGTTCGCGGCACAACCTGCAAGCAGATCATCCAGATGGCTCGCGAAGCCGGCGCCAAAAACGTCTATTTCTGCTCCGCGGCACCGGCTGTGCGTTACCCGAACGTCTACGGCATCGACATGCCGAGCGCTCACGAGTTGATCGCGCACAACCGTTCGACCCAGGACGTTGCCGACCTGATCGGCGCTGACTGGTTGATCTATCAGGACCTGCCTGACTTGATCGAAGCGGTCGGTGGCGGCAAGATCAAGATCGAGAAGTTCGATTGCGCGGTGTTCGACGGCCAGTACGTCACCGGCGACGTCGACGAGGCTTACCTGAACAAGATCGAGCAGGCGCGCAACGATGCCTCCAAGGTCAAGACCCAGGCAGTCAGTGCGATCATCGATCTGTACAACAACTGAGTAACTACCGGCCCCTAGGGGCCGGTTTTGTATCTACTAAAGACTCTCTAAATCAAGAGCAGGGCAAGGAGTGACAGCATGAGTCAGGATTGGGATGCCGGTCGGCTGGACAGCGACCTCGAAGGCGTAGCGTTCGATACCCTGGCCGTACGCGCCGGTCAGCACCGCACGCCGGAAGGCGAACACGGTGATCCGATGTTCTTCACTTCCAGCTACGTATTCCGTACCGCCGCCGACGCGGCCGCGCGCTTTGCTGGCGAAGTGCCGGGTAACGTTTACTCGCGCTACACCAACCCGACCGTGCGCGCGTTCGAAGAGCGCATTGCCGCGCTGGAAAGCGCCGAGCAAGCCGTGGCTACTGCCACTGGCATGGCCGCGATCATGGCGGTGGTGATGAGCCTGTGCAGTGCCGGCGACCATGTTCTGGTCTCGCGCAGCGTGTTCGGCTCGACCATCAGCCTGTTCGAGAAGTACTTCAAGCGCTTCGGCATCGAAGTCGATTACGTGCCCTTGGCGGACTTGTCCGGCTGGAATGCGGCAATCAAGTCCAATACCAAATTGCTGTTCGTCGAGTCGCCGTCCAATCCGTTGGCCGAACTGGTGGATATCAAGGCGCTGTCGGAAATTGCTCACGCCAAGGGCACGATGCTGGTAGTCGACAACTGCTTCTGCACGCCTGCGTTGCAACAGCCGCTGAAGCTGGGTGCGGACATCGTTGTGCACTCGGCGACCAAGTTCATCGACGGCCAGGGCCGTTGCATGGGCGGCGTTGTGGCCGGTCGTAGCGAGCAGATGAAAGAAGTCGTCGGTTTCCTGCGTACTGCCGGGCCGACCCTGAGCCCGTTCAACGCCTGGATCTTCCTCAAGGGGCTGGAAACGCTGAGTCTGCGCATGAAGGCGCACTGCGCCAATGCCCAGCAACTGGCCGAGTGGCTGGAGCAGCAGGACGGTATCGAGAAGGTCCATTACGCGGGCCTCAAGAGCCATCCGCAGCATGAGCTGGCCCAGCGTCAGCAGAAGGGTTTCGGTGCGGTCGTGAGTTTCGAGGTCAAGGGTGGCAAAGAGGGCGCCTGGCGCTTTATCGATGCGACGCGCCTGATCTCCATCACCGCCAACCTGGGCGACAGCAAAACCACCATCACGCACCCGAGCACCACCTCTCACGGCCGTCTCGCGCCGCAAGAGCGTGAAGCGGCGGGGATCCGTGACAGTCTGATCCGCATTGCGGTCGGTCTGGAAGACGTGGCAGACCTGCAGGCCGATCTGGCGCGCGGGTTGGCTGCCTTGTGATCGAGTTGTCGACGCCGACCACGGGTACCCATGGCCGCGTCGCGCTGGTCACCGGTGCTGCGCGCGGCATCGGTCTGGGGATTGCGGCCTGGCTGATCAGTGAAGGCTGGCAGGTGGTGCTGACCGATCTGGATCGGGAGCGCGGTTCGAAAGTGGCGAAGGTGCTTGGCGAAAACGCCTGGTTCATCGCCATGGACGTCGCGAATGAAGCGCAGGTGGCGTTGGGCGTGGCCGAGGTGCTCGGGCAGTTCGGGCGTTTGGATGCGCTGGTGTGCAATGCGGCGGTGGCCGACCCGCACAACATCACCCTGGAAAGCCTCGATCTGGCCTACTGGAACCGGGTGTTGGCGGTGAACCTCAGCGGGCCGATGCTGTTGGCCAAGCATTGTGCGCCGTACCTGCGCGCTCACAGCGGCGCCATCGTCAATCTGGCCTCGACCCGTGCCGGCCAGTCAGAGCCCGACACAGAGGCTTATGCGGCGAGCAAGGGCGGCCTGTTGGCCCTGACTCACGCCTTGGCCATCAGCTTGGGGCCGGAGATTCGCGTCAATGCGGTCAGCCCAGGCTGGATCGACGCGCGAGACCCTGCGGCACGGCGTGCCGAACCGCTGACCGACGCCGATCATGCGCAGCATCCTGCGGGCAGGGTAGGGACGGTCGAGGACGTGGCGGCGATGGTGGCGTGGTTGCTGTCCAAGAACGCCGGGTTCGTCACGGGCCAGGAGTTCGTGGTCGATGGTGGCATGACCAAGAAGATGATTTACAGCGAGTAAATCCAAGCGTGGCTGCGATGGATGTAGCCAGCATTGATGTTGAATGTGCCGCCGTCTTCGCGAGCAAGCCCGCTCCCACACTGAATTTATGTCGATCACAAACCTGTGGTCCGCCGCAGATCCAGTGTGGGAGCGGGCTTGCTCGCGAAAGCGGTCTGACTGGGTAAGACACAATTTTGTCTTTTTCAGAAAAACTTCAAGCAGGGTATTGACTTAGCTTCGGTACCTGCGTAAATTTCGCGGCCTCGGAGATGCAAACGGGTGATTAGCTCAGCTGGGAGAGCGTCTGCCTTACAAGCAGAATGTCGGCGGTTCGATCCCGTCATCACCCACCAATTCCGAGAGTCTTGCGAAAGCAAGATGGAAGCTTTTAAAAGCCTCCACCGACGCGCAGCGGTAGTTCAGTCGGTTAGAATACCGGCCTGTCACGCCGGGGGTCGCGGGTTCGAGTCCCGTCCGCTGCGCCATATTTTCCGAGTCAGGTTTACCTGCCTCGAGATTGAAAGGCCTCGAGGCTTTCCAGTCAGACGAGTTACTTGGGCGAAAGTCCAAAGCGATACGCAGCGGTAGTTCAGTCGGTTAGAATACCGGCCTGTCACGCCGGGGGTCGCGGGTTCGAGTCCCGTCCGCTGCGCCATATCTGCCTCAAGGCCCACTGAACGCCTTGGAGCTACGAAGCAAGTCGCTGGTAAAGCCGGCGGATGTTTCGAGTCGATAGCAAAAACCCTGGTCGAAAGACCGGGGTTTTTTGTGTCTGCGATTTGGCTTTTCCTCTCTCATGTCCTTCCCGCCCAACCTTTCTGCGCCCCAATTGCATAAAGGACTTGGTTCACAGCTCCGACATTAATTAGAATCACTCTCATTTACGATAACTCCTTGGCACAGGGCTTCTTGAGATGAGTGATGCAGCGATGCCGAAGGAGCAAACCTTCCACGAACTGTACCGCGATCACCGTGGCTGGCTGGAAGGCTGGTTGAGAAGACGCATGGGCAATGGCTGTGATGCGGCGGACCTGAGCCAGGATACGTTCCTGCGTTTGCTCGCCAGCTCTCAACGAATTGCCGATCTGCAAGAGCCCCGTGCCTATCTGCTTACCGTGGGCAAACGCCTGCTGAGTAATTTCTATAAACGTCGAAGCCTCGAGCAGGCTTATCTGACGGCACTGGCGGCGTTGCCGGAAGACTGTGTGCCGTCGCCCGAGCAGCGCTGGTTGTTGCTCGAAACCCTGCAAGCCCTGGATGAATTGCTCGATGGATTGCCGGCGGCAGTACGTAGGACGTTTCTCTGGAGCCAGCTGGAAGGCTTGAACTATCAGCAAATCGCCGAGCGCCTGCAGGTATCGGAGCGCACGATCAAGCGCTACATGGCGCAAGCCTATGAGCATTGCCTGTTGGTGGAACTGTGAACGGTCCGGTGCCAGATACCCGTCAGGCGGTGCGAGCTGCCGCGCAGTGGCTCGCCTTGCTGGAATCTGGAAGTGCCAACGAGCAGGATCGTGCGAATCTGCAACGTTGGCGCGACAGTTGCGTCAGTCACGAGAAGGCTTGGCAGAAGGCTCAAGCCTTGCGTCAGCGGTTTGCCGATCTGCCTTCAGCGTTGGCGCTCAAAAGTCTGGATCGCTCCGATCCGGGTCGGCGTATGGCGCTCAAGCGTGCATTGGGTGCGGTGGCGTTGGTGCCGGCGGCTTGGCTGATCAGCCGACAATTGCCTTTGGATGTCTGGCGAGCCGATCTGCATACAGCCACCGGGGAGCGCAAACAGGTACAGCTCGCTGATGGCAGTTCCTTGCAGCTCAATACGGCCAGTGCCGTCGATATGGATTTGCAGAGCCGTCGCTTGAAGCTTATTGAGGGCGAGTTGTCGTTGAGGGTGCCGAGCGCGTCGCCGCTGACGATTCAAACGAAGTTTGGACAGATCATCGTCAGCCAAAGTGAAATCTGTGTTCGTCAGCAAGCGCGCGGTTGCCGCGTGTCGGTGTACAGCGGCGCCGTGCAGTTGAAGCCCTTGCAGGGGGCGGCGTTGGCTTTGCGCACTGGTCAACAAGTCAGCCTTCAAGCAACCGGTGTCGGGCCGATCAGCCCATTCGACGTGCTTGCGCCGGGTTGGCGAGAGGGCGTGCTGATGGCGAAAAACCAGCCGCTGGGAGATTTCCTGCGTGAGCTCAGCACTTATCGACCGGGTGTGCTGCGTTGGGAGCCGGAGCTTGAAGCGTTGCGTGTCACCGGCAGTTTCCGCCTGGACGACACCGATCGCGTCCTAGCGTTGCTCGCGGCCAGTCTGCCGCTGGAGGTGCATTCACGTACCCGTTATTGGGTGACGTTGCTGCCGCGCAAAAATAGTGTGTGAAGCCTGTCCCCTTTTTTCGGCTCGCTTGTCATTCAAGGCATGTGAACGAATCAAGAGAACTCTATCAATGCCCGCAGTAATACCTTGCTGTCCGCGTCCGGCTTCTTCCCGCCTGCGTCCGTTGTTGCACCTGAGCCTGTTGCTGGGCCTGAGTGCCAGTCCATTATTCATCACAGCCAGCTGGGCCGAAGACAGTGCCCGGCGCAATTATCAGGTGCCTGCCGGCAGCCTGAGCGATGCGCTGACCCGCTTCGCCGGTCTGTCTGGCGTCAATCTTTCGGTAGACCCGGCACTGGTGGGTGGTCGCACCAGCCCTGGTCTTTCCGGCGAATTCGCGGTCGAGGAGGGCTTTGCCCGGCTATTGCAGGGTTCTGGTCTGCAGCTGCAGCCGGTGGGCGAACAGGCCTACATCCTGACCCCGGCGCCAGAAGGCAGCAGCCTGCAACTGGCCCCCACCTCGATTCTCGGTGCCACGGGCGGGGCGGACGGCGAGGTGTATGCCGGCGGCCAGGTCGCGCGTCGCGGGTCGCAAGGCTTGCTGGGCTCGAAAGATTTCATGGAAACGCCGTTCAGCATGACCACCTACACCGGTGAGGCGGTCAAAAACCTGCAGGCTCGGACCTTGGGCGACCTGATCGCCAGTGATCCTTCGGTTCGCGCCACCAACCCGGCGGGTGGGCGTTATGAGCAGTTCACCATTCGCGGGTTCAGCCTGTTCAACAGTGATGTCGCCTACAACGGTCTCTATGGCGTCCTGCCGACCTATACGATCGACATGGAGATGGCTGACCGCGTCGACATCATCAAAGGCCCGAGCCAGCTCATCAACGGCATCTCGCCGCGGGGCAGTGTGGGTGGCGGGATCAACGTGGTGCCCAAGCGCGCGACCGACAAGCCCATCACTTCGTTCACCGGTAGCTACGCTTCCGACAATCAGGTCGGCGGTGCCGTGGATGTTGGTCGGCGCTTTGGTGAGGACAACAAGTTCGGTATTCGTTTCAACGGCGTGAAGCAGTCCGGCGACACCGAATGGGATCACCAGAGTGTCGACCGCGAGATGGCCGTGCTGGGCCTGGATTTTCGCGGTGAGCGCCTGCGACTCTCGACGGACATCGGGCGCACCGAGCGTGATACCGACGCCCCGCAGGAGCGCGTGCAGGTCGGCGCCAATGCGAAGGTGCCGAATGCGAACGATGTGCGCGACAACTATGCACAACCCTGGAGCAAGGCGAGTACCAACGACACGTTCGGGGCGGTGAACGGCGAATTTGATGTCAGCGATTCCATCATGCTGTACGGGGGCGTGGGCGCGCGTAAAAGCAATCATGACTTCCTCCGGCATGCCGTTGCAGTCACCAATGATGCCGGCGATTTCAGCGTTCAGCCGCGTGACTTCACCCGTGACGAAAATGTCCGGACGGCCACGGCAGGGGTGCGCAACTGGTTTCATACCGGCCCGGTGAGCCATGAAGTCAATCTGGCCGCCAGCTATTTCTACATGGACTTCGAAAATGGCGGCGCCCGTTATGCAGCGGCCCGCAGCAACCTCTACGACCCCGTGGAAACACCAACTCCTGGCAGACCGACTCGACTCGATTCGAAGGTCTACACCGAGAACCGCTTCAGCGGCGTGGCGTTGTCCGACACCCTGGGTTTCTTCGATGACCGGCTGCTGCTGACCCTCGGCGCCCGCTGGCAGCGCGTGAAGGTTGACGACTGGACGGATGATGTCAAAGGCGCCACGGCCTACGATGAAGAAAAGGTATCGCCGTCAGGCGGCATCCTGTTTAAGGCAACCGATAAGCTGTCGCTGTATGCCAACTACATGGAGGGCCTGAGCCAGGGCAAGATCGCGCCGTCGACCTCTGTGAACGAGGATGAGATATTCCCACCGTTCATCAGCCGCCAGGTCGAGGTCGGCGCCAAGTATGACGCGGGTGCGTTCGCTGTGACTGCCGCGGTGTTCCGGATCAAGCAGCCGGCCTATGAGACCAACGCCACGACGCGGGTTTTCGGCCCGAACGGCAAGCGTGAGAACACGGGGGTGGAGCTGAGTGTGTTCGGTGAACCGCTCAAAGGCTTTCGCCTGCTCGGCGGTGTCATGTACATCGACAGCGAGTTGAGCAACACCACCAACGGCACCTACGACGGCAACCGGGCACCGGCCACGCCGAAATACAACGTCAACCTGGGCGCCGAGTGGGACGTGCCGACCGTACAGGGCCTGACCCTGACCAGTCGCGGCCTCTATTCCAGCTCGCAGTATCTGGACCAGTCCAACAACAAGGAAATCGACGCCTGGGAGCGTTTCGACGTGGGTGCACGCTACGCGTTCAAGATCGATGAAAAGAACATCACCCTGCGTGCCAATGTCGAGAACGTGGCGGACAAACGCTACTGGAGTTCGGCCGGGGCCTCGGATGACAGCGAGCCTGGCTTGACGTTGTCGACCCCACGCACCTACCTCCTTTCGGCGACGGTCGACTTCTGAATACGGTCTATTTCTGAAAATAGATCAGAAGGTGTAAACCTTATTCAGGACGGGACATGCTGATTTAAAAAGGGGCAACTTTTCAGTTGCCCCTTTTTTCGTCTGTGTGTCCCGTCAGAAACCCAGTTTGTCTCGCAATCCGTAATACCAGGCGCCCAATGCAGCGAATGGTGTACGCAGCAATTGTCCGCCGGGAAACGGGTAGTGGGGCAGGTCGGCAAAGGCGTCGAAGCGCTCGGCCTGGCCGCGTAATGCTTCGGCCAGTACCTTGCCCGCCAGGTGTGTATACGTTACGCCGTGGCCGCTGCAACCCTGGGAATAGTAGATGTTGTCGCCCAGCCGTCCGACCTGGGGAAGTCGCGACAGGGTCAGCAGGAAATTGCCGGTCCAGGCGTAATCGATTTTCACGTCCTTTAGCTGCGGTAAGGCCTTGAGCATCTTTGGTCGAATGATCGCCTCGATGTTCGCCGGGTCGCGCGCACCGTAGACCACGCCGCCGCCGAAAATCAGACGTTTGTCAGCGCTCAGGCGGTAGTAATCAAGCAGGTAGTTACAGTCTTCGACGCAGTAGTCCTGAGGCAACAGGCGCTTGGCCAATTCATCGCCCAAGGGTTCGGTGGCGATCACTTGAGTCCCGCAGGGCATCGACTTCGCCGCCAGCTCCGGCACCAGATTGCCGATGTAAGCGTTGCCGGCGACGATGATGAATTTGGCCCTGACCTTGCCCTGAGGCGTATACACCACCGGATTGGTGCCGCGCTCGATGCGCACCGCTGGCGACTGCTCGTAAATGGTGCCGCCCAGCGACTCCACGGCTGCTGCCTCGCCCAAGACAAGATTGAGCGGATGAATATGCCCGCCGCTCATATCGAGCATGCCGCCGACGTATTGATCGCAAGCCACCACTTCACGGATGCGTCGCTGATCCAATAGCTCAAGTTGCGTATGACCGAAGCGCTCCCACAGGCGCTTCTGGGACTCCAGATGGCCCATCTGCTTGGCGGTAATGGCGGCGAACACACCGCCGTCCTTCAGATCGCACTGGATGTTGTATTTGGCCACCCGCTCACGAATGATCCGTCCACCCTCGAACGCCATTTGCCCCAGCAACTGAGCTTGCTTGGGGGCGACACTGCGCTCGATCACATCGATATCACGGCTGTAGCTGTTAACGATCTGGCCACCGTTGCGCCCCGATGCGCCAAAACCCACTTTGGCGGCTTCCAGGACCGTTACCCGAAAACCGTTCTCCAGCAGGAACAGGGCAGAGGACAGGCCGGTATAACCGGCGCCGATGACACAGACATCAGTCTCTGCATCATCCTGCAAGGCCGGGCGCGGCGGCGCTACATTGGCCGACGCAGCGTAATAGGACTCTGGGTAGGGAGTGTTCGCCATCCTGCAGCCTCTGTTTAATATATTTTACGAGTGCATCGATCCTACCCGAGTTAAAAAACCACCGCCAGCCAGCGGAAAATCTTCTTTGCCACAGCAAAATTAAATATTTTGCATATTCATAGGGTTAGGTGAAAAAAGGTGTTGACACCCCTTCGGAATTCCGTAGAATGCCGCCTCACAGCAGGCACGTAGCTCAGTTGGTTAGAGCACCACCTTGACATGGTGGGGGTCGTTGGTTCGAGTCCAATCGCGCCTACCAAACAAAATCCGCTCTGCTGGGCGGTCTAGAAGGGCCCACCGAAAGGTGGGCCCTTTTTTGTTGTGTGCCGTTTGGAAAAACGTTGGAAACGATTTGGAAAAACGAATCACCGTCAAAGCGTCAAATCGGCTTTCACCTTCATGTAAACCACTGCGTCATCGCCGTGGCCGGCCTGGTAATGCTCAGTCATCTTCACGTCGGCATGACCCATCAGCCCCTGTATGTATTCCTGTGCAAAACCTTGCTGCTCATATAGCCAGGCGCCAAGTGCACGGATCTCGTGAAAGGTGGGGCGCTCACCTGCGGGCAACTCTTCGTAAGCCTTCGAATCGTCTCGCGCTTGGGCGAAGGACTTAGTCAGGTAGTCCGGCGTAACTGCATTCCAGTGTAGCTTCGCATCAAGCTGTGCACGCTTACGCGCTTTTGGTGAGTAGTGGATCAGGTACGGGCAGACGACCGGCGACCGCACGCACTCCATGACCACCTCCCGCAGCGCCTGGCCCATGACAATCTCCAAGTGCACCGGCTTTCCGTAGTTCTGCGTCTTCCCGGGCGAAACCTTTATGGTGTTCTGCTCGAGGTCCACAGCCGTTTTCGGCCACATCACGATATCTTCCCGCCGCTGAAGACTCAGCAGACCCAAACGTATGGCTCGCTTGAGCCAGATCGGCGTCCCCACGTATTCCAAAATCTTGTTCAGCCCTTCGACTGTGTGCCGCTGGCGCTTCTTCTCGGCTTCCTTCTTGACCAGGGTCAGTTCGGCGGAGTTGCGATCGCACAGGCCCTTGGCCACCGCGAACGCGAACACTTGGACCAGCAGCCCTCGATGCTTGGTGTAGGCGTTGTTCTCGAAACCATCCAGATACTCGGCGATTGTGAGCACATCAAGCTGACCAACCATCCTGCTGCCCAAGTCCTCCTTGTACCGAGCAAGTTTGAATCTGATCTCTTTGAGTGTTCTGTCTGCGTAGCCGCGCCCGGTCAGCCACTCCTTTTCGAATCGTTCAAGAAGATAGGTAAAGGTCGGGGCTCGCTCGCCAGTGAGTATTGCGAGAAGCGCCCCGTCTGACTCCATCAATGGCTGAAGCTTGGAGTTCGCCATCTTTGCAAGCTTCACGGCATCGGCTTGCGGCTTGTTGATGCTGGTTCGTTTCCCGGTGACAGGGTTGCGGTATATAAAATATTTACCGTTTGGATAAAGATTTTCAGGAAGGCCTCGATTCGAGACGTCCCGACCGCGCGGGGGAGCCATCAGCTTACCTCCATCATCTTGGCAAGCAGAGGGTCATCCGACCCCAGCACTACTGCTTGCAGGTCCACGAAATACATCCCGCCTTTCACCTCTCCAATCACTTCACCTTCCTCAATCCATTTTTTCAACTGCTGCAAGCTCGGCTTACCACCGGCATAGCGCAGCTTCCTGTACTCGCCTGCCTCCATAAGGCGCGGCAGCGTGGCCGTTATTCGGGCAATGACTTTTGCCATGTGGACTCCACCCCCGCTTGTCATCGGCGAGGCTATTAGTTGTGATCAATGGTTTAAATGATGTTGACTTTCGATGTTTTTCAATTCAGCGTATCTTTCAATAACTCATGCTGCGTTGGCGAACTATGGATAATTCAGAGGTTAATCAGGCCTTGGTGCGTGCGGAGCAGGTTCTAGATACTGCTTTTTTTGGGCTCAAAGTTCTAAAGTCAGGAGAGATGTCGGAAAGATCGGCCGGCCTTAGAAATGTTTTGGTTTTTGGTAGGTCTGTAACTTTTGTAATACAGAATTTGCGATCTATTGTTGGGGTTGAGAAGTTTGATAGGTGGTATGAACCACACCAAAGCTCCATGAAGTCTGATCCATTAATGCGGCATTTCGTGGAAGCTAGGAATAACCTAGAGAAGCAAGGAAGATTAGATGTTTCAATATTGATAACTTCGTTCGATGTTGCAGATATAGCTAAGTTAGAAAAGCCCCCATTTAAGGCGGATTCTTTTTTTATGGGAGATGCCACTGGTGGTTCGGGCTGGACTTTGGATCTGGGTAACGGCGAAGTTATAAAATATTATGTGAGCATCCCAAAACCACTTGCTGAAGTCAGGCAGATATTTAGTGATCTTCCTGTTGGGGTTCCAGACGATTTAAAGGAGCAGCCGGTAGATGTTCTTTGTAAGATATATTTGGATCGTTTGAAATTGGTTCTTGAAGACGCTCGCAGGGAGTTTTTATTGTCACCTAAAGAGCGCCCGTATTTGAGGCTGGTAAAGTAAATCACCGCGGTCCCTTGTAGCAGTACACGTAGGCGAACCAGGCGAGGGCGATCATGCTGCCACCTGCTGGCCGATCAGGACGTCGGCGACAACTTCCCAGAGCTGTGCTGGCGACCACTGGAATCGGTCGAAGTCGGTGTCGGGTTGGATGCCAAACCTGCAGGTAGAGTGAGCACCTGCCGGATAGTCGCCGCGTTTCGCCATGATTGTGGCCACACGACCGTCGCCACCGGGCCGGGTTCGGTGATAGGCGTATGCCTGGGTGTTGTAGTCATTGCCGGCCGATATTGAGTCGGCGCCGATTGGGATCAGGAAGGCTCGACCGTCAGGCGTCCATGGCCGACCACCGCCTGCATTTCGGGCGCCTTCATGGAGGTACAGGACGAAGTCGCCGGCATCATCCCGGACAAGACCGAACTCTTCGTTGATCTGCGTGCCGACGATCACCCGGGAGATGAAGTTGAAGCGGTGGTCGTGGATTGCCGAGTGCTCGAAGCAGGCTCGGCGCGGCAACTCAGGGTGCCAGACGTGCAGTCGCTGATTACCTTGCAGCTGCACCTGAACAAAGCCTAGGCCGTGCAGCGTGATTTTGTCGGTCATTACGTCATCAATGATCATGGTGCCACCTGCTTTATGTTCGACTCGACCCACTTGCGCATGCGCTGCCAGCGGCGCTCCGGTGATTCAGCAACCCACTTGTACGAGCCATCAGCTTGCAATTCATGGCTCCTGGGATGCTCGTCGTTCTCGAAAACGATCTCCGCTGCCATTGCTTCGGCTATCCCGAAAGCCTCGGAAACGCTTTCCCGGCAGTGCGAATCGATGCTGCCCATATCGATCCCTCGTTTTGCGCCGATAACGCCCAGAGTGCAGAACTGACCGTCCGCCTCGAGCGTGTCAGTCACCAGTCGCTTCTCGGGCATGGCATCCATTGCGTCTCTCAGCTCAAGCAAGAATGACTGCCCGCGCTTTCCTTTGAGAGCCGACTTAACGGCGCCCCTCGCGCAGATCAGATTCCATCCGCCGCAATCATCGCTGTATCCGCTGCGGCTCATGGTGTCACCTCCCGGCGTGCCCACCAGCAGACAGGGCCGTCGTCCGTGTCATGGATGGCCAGGCAGAACCAGCCTTCGCCATCTGGGCGATCCGGATCCCAGTAACTGCAGTCAGGGTCGTGGGATTCGAAGTAGCGGTTGGCAATCGCTTCGTCTGCATATTCGAGGCTTACCATTGCCACGACCAGGCCCTGTTCAGCGATCCAGGCCTTGCACTTGTCGCCGTCACCCTCTTCGAAATCCGGCATGTCAGGGTGTTGGAACATTCCGTTTTCATCCCGTCTGACCGGCCAAGAATTTATAAGGCCGACACGATCCAGACGCTCTATCTCTGCCAGCAGCAGCGCGGCAGCCTTGATCATGTCACGGCGTCGATCGGCGCTTGGCTTGAACGTTCCAGCGCCCCATGGCCACGCCGGGCTGAGGCTACGCGGCGTCCCGGCAAGGCTTGCGTAAGTCGCGCCAGCCTCGGCGAGCTCGCCCTTCACATAGAGGTCATCACGCTGCAGCGAATAACCTTCGGCTGATACTTGGCGCTGGCGCTCAGCGATAACATCTCGAGCCGCGCGATTGAGGCGGACTGCATTTTCTTCAGGCATGACTTCGTCCTTGCCGCTATAGCGGCTGACTTTGAAGGGGGAGGGAGTTACGGGTAGTTGAGGCTGATGCGCTTGGCGATGGCTTCGAGCTGCTCGGCCATTCCCCCCATGTCGTTGTTGTCGCGGCGGGAGACGACGGCAGAGCGTTGGACGTTGCGGTCAATCAGGATTTTCGCTGCCAGCAGGATCAGCCAGGCTTCGAATTTGCGGCGGAAGAACCGCTTCATGGTTTTTCACCGGCGAGAGTGATGAACTCGCGATTGAACGCGGCGACCGTCTTGTAATGCGTCCGGCCTTCCCAGATTGGCACGAGCTTGTAGCAATCACCCCAGTGGTCGAAGCCAGGTCGCCGGCAAATAACCTGGTTGGTCGAGTACAGCGAGCCATCACGCTTCCTTCTGAAGTCCGTCATAGTCATTCGCCCTGGTTGGCCAGCATGTTCAGGCGTATGCCCGATGTGCCGGGGATTTCGTGGCACTGCTCAACCTTTGCTGGCTTGAGTGCCATCTGGAACTCTTCAAGCAGATCCTCTGGAAAGCATGATTCGGTGTAGTAATCCAGGGTTCGGCGCAACAACCCCTCCAGCAGATCCATCCGCTGGCCAGCTTCCAGGCTAAGCAGGGAAAATTCGTCATCTGCTTTGTTGAGAGCCTCATCCGCTGCGTTCAGCCGCTCATGCAGGGCGTCACGTTCCAGCTTCATGATCTCGGCGCGCTTGAAATTCTTCCCGCTGAGAGCCGTCCACTTTTCAATTTGCCCTTCTAAATACGCCTCGCGCTCCCGCGCCTGAGCCATCTTCTGGTTGAAGTCGTCGGCGTGAACCCAGAAGCCGGGCCGATCAGATGACCCAACACCCTGTCGCGTAAATCGATCTACATCGCTCATCCTGTAATCTCCATCGATACCAGATCATGGGCATTCACAACCGTCATCCCGAGACGCTCAGCTATCAGCACTTCGAGGCGGGCGCCCTTTGAATGCTCCCAGCCCGGGAGCGTGGCCACGGTGTCGCAGTCCATCAGGGCGGCGATGTCGCGGCGCATGCAGTCGTTCCAGGAACCGCCGTCAGGATTGAGCTCGGCGGGGTTGGTGACGGCGTGGCCGGCGTCGCGCAGGTTGGCAGTCATTGTGGCGAAGGCGGGGAAGTTGAGGCCGGGCAGGCCGGTCATTGGCCCGCTGAGGTAGATGCGCTTCATGCGGCCACCTTCTGTTGAACAGCTTGCTTCCAAGGATCGTTGGCACGGGCGAGCGCCGCCATCGGGGGAGGGCTGACGCTGTTCCCACACATGTGAACTTGCTGAGTCTTGGTGAACGGCTTGCCGTCGGCTCCATGGCTAATGATGTAGTCGGCGGGGAAGCCCTGTGCCTTGTACAACTCGGCCGGTTGCAGCATCCGCAGGCAGATGTCGACGATCACGTAGGGCGTTCCCTTGATCGTCACCGTTACCAGTGCCAGGCGATCGCGAGTTGTGATCGTTGGGGCCGGTTCGGCAATGTTTCCGGCATCACTCATCCCGTAATAGGTAACCAAGAAGGCAGCCACACGCAATGCACCGGCTTCAACCTCTGGCGAGAGCTGAAACTCGACCAGCGAGCTTTTGCCACCGCCACCCGCCGTGATGGTCGGTGCTGGCTCATCAACGGCTTGGCCAACGCTGGCGCCGAACTGGCGTTCCATGAAGGCAGTCACCAGTCCGTGGTGAGTGCCGCTGGCGCTGATGGTGTGCAGCGGATCATTGGTGTCCCGTGCATCGCAGTTGCCACGCAGGTGTACCAAATTCGCCGTCACCAGCTGCTGCTGGCTGCCGGTATTGGTCACCGTGGTCATCGGGTCGTCGATGCTCTTGGCGTCGGTAGTGTTGAAGCCGCCGTTCATCTGAGCCATGAACACCGTCGAGATGCCCATTGCGTGTGCTGCGCCGGCCGGTCGCTGATAGTTGCCGCCGCTGGTGATGGTTGGCAGGGGCTCGTTGAGTGCCTTGCCTTCATCCGCAAACCGGAACTTCACCAGGTGCGCCGCGGCGAGCGCATGCTTAACACCGCCGGCAACTACTGTGCCCAGCGGCTGATCAAGTCCAGGCACGCGCGGCTCTTGACCGACACGCTCGCCATATCCGGTTTGGATCAGGGTCGGACTGATCATCATCAATTCTCCGCGGTTGGCGCTTGTGACTGTCGGCAGTGGCTCAGCGGGATCGTTTACGCGATCACTGCCCTGATGCGTGGCTGGCGCGATAATCGGGCTGGCCATGGCAAACGAACCACCGCGTGGCCAAGACGTCACGGTCCGCAACGGATCGTGTGCTGACTGCACGCTTTCACCGGACCAGTTCGCGATCGGTACGATGAACGGGTCAGCGGCATCGATGACGAACTTCTTCATGCCTTTGGCAATACGCCGCAGCGTGGCTGGTGCCAGAGGCTTCGGCCGGTCGAAAATGCTTTTACTCGGGATGGTCCAGTCGATGCACTCAGCGGCGGTGCGCCATTTCTGCTGACCCTTTGCTGGGTGCTTGGCATGGGTCGGCGCAGGCCAGACAACCGGCTCACCGTCACAGCGGGCAACCATGAATAGGCGTTCCCGGCTGGTCGGCGCGCCGAAGTCGCAGGCCTTGAGCACTCGCCATTCGACGACATAACCCAGGTGCTTCAGCTCAGAGACGAATGTGGCCCAGGTCTGGCCGCGCCGTTTCGGATCAGGCACCAGGAACTGTTGGTGGACCGGGACCACCTCGCCTGGCTCGGCGATGCCACCGCCCAACTTCACGACGCGGCCGGTGGCTTTGCAGCGCTTGGCGATCAGCGGCCCCCATTGGAGGATCTGTTTCACATTCTCGAGGCTGATGACGCGGGGCTTCTTCTTGCCGGCCCACTTCAGGCCAATCCACGACAGGTTGCGAATCTCACGCTTGCGCGGCTGTCCGCCAGCGGCCTGGCTATGGTGCGTGCAGTCCGGGGACATGTGAAACCAGCCGACCGCCTTGCCACCGCATTCGGTGTCCGGATCACCGTCAAACACGTCGGTGGTGTAGTGCACAGCGCCCGGGTGATTGACGGTGTGCATGCTGATCGCCTGAGGGCTGTGGTTCTTTGCAACATTCACCGCACGGCCCAGGCCCATCTCCAGCCCGGTACCGGCGCCGCCACCACCGCAGAAGAAGTCGACAACGATCTCATCGTCCTGAGTGCTGAAGCCGAGTCCGTATTGAGTTTTGAAATCGAAGGGGTGTTTCTTCTGTTGTGCGGACATAGGAGATCCTCGCCGGCTGGCGTGATTCAATAAGTTGGGTTATTTATTTATGTCGAACTCAGCCTGAAGGGAGGCAGACATGAGACTGCAAAGCGATATCGATGCACTCGCGGCAATCGAGGAAGACGCTCAAATGATGCTCAAGCGAATAGGGCTCCCCGATGATAAGCAGAAGCTTGAGGTCGTAATCTGCTTGCGGCAGATCATTGAGCTTGCCACCTACAGGAAGGCGATAGACCGAGGTGCTGAGCCTTTGGTGCGGTAGGCGACGAAGCCAGCCGCCCAGCTAACTGGCGTGATTCGTTGAAGTGGGGTATTTGTGTTCGGCCCGGCATGGAGCCGGATTAGGAGGTGTTATGAAGCCGTTAGTTGATCGCCCGTGGACAAATGTTCTGACAATTGAGAGCGGGAAAGGCAAGGATAAGGAAGTAATGGCTCAGCCGAAGTGGGGCGAGAATTCCAATCCGATTCCAGTCTCGGTAGATGTGACCATTAACGATGATGGCGATAGGGTGATATGCACTATTGATGGCCCTTTTGAAAGTATCGAGCACGCTGAGCAGCTCGCGCTTAAGAAAGCCACCGATTGGTATGACCGAGGAAACGGCTGAGAGCGCGGCGCAATAGGTGAAGGCTGGTCAGGCTAGGTATGCGCGCTCAAAGTCGTTGGCTGGGTAGCGCTGGCGCTCGCGATACTGCTTCAGAGCGACCTTGTAGCTAGCTTTGGCTGCCTTCATTGTCGGAGCCCACTCACCGGCAACTTCCAGCGTTTCGTAGGGTGACCACTGCGAGAAGCTGTAATGGCGTCGATGTTGCCGGTAGGCGCTTCCGCGAGGGTAGCGGACCATCCGGTACTCTCGATTTCTCCACTCGCCGCGCTGCTGGAACATTGGCTGGTTGATGCCGAGGAAGTGGGCGAAGCCGTCGTAGCACTCGCACTCGTCAAGATAGGCATCAAACTTGGTGCGCTTGGGCGGCAACGGCGCGGGCGGCATTTCCGCGATGGCAAATCGTTCGCCTTCTTCTGTTGCGAAGTAGAGGACTTCGCTCTGGTCGCAAAACGCCGGGGGCTTGCGGCTTCCCATGAGTCCCAGGGCTACCAAGGCTTCAAGGTCTGGCATGTCGCCGTGCCCTGGTCCAGCAAGGAATCGGTTTCGATATACATGGCGACTGTCTCGGCAATCTGGCCGCAGACCCAGGGTGTGCCAAAGCAGGCTGATCTGCGCCTGAGTGGGCTTGCTATCCATGGTGTTCTCCAATGCAGGCGCCGCCCTCCGTGACCGGATGCGGCAGTGGCAATTTTGGTTGCGGTGAGGTATTACGGGTGACCGGCAAGGGGCCGGATCAAGGAGTTCGACATGAGTCAGCAAGCCCAAATAGATGCCTTGGAACACCTGCTTATTGCTGTATTGAAGAAAAGCCCAATGACGCTGCCAACCGAATCTATTTTCGAGTCGGCACATGGGTCCATCTTTGGAAGCGACGGCCCGCCCGGTACAACTGAAAAAACCGAAGCAGCAAGTTACTTGCAGCACCTGAAATTGAAGTTGAGCTAATCGTCGACGCTGCGCAGTGCTTCGCGGTTGTAGGCCAGCTCCAATTTTCGCGACATGTTTTCACTGATCGTGATTTCGTGTCGCGACATGTTGGCAAAGCGGGCTGATTCTTCGGTCGGCGCGGCGGCGAGGTTGATTATGAAAGTCGTTACCGTCTCCTGCCATTCCTCGAAGTCATGACGCTCGCCCAGCACATCAAGTGCATCAGCAAGCGCCTTCGACACAATCAGCGTGCGCTTCTCGGCGCCGATCCGATCCAGCAGGGCACGCTCCTTGGCGCGCTTGGCCTTCTGAATATCCGCGTTGCTCGTGGCCATGGCCTACCTCTTCAATTCCGTGGGCCGGTAGATCCAGCCAAGTCTGTCGCCGGCGCTGTCGCACCTGGTTGTTGAGGCGCCTCACGATTTGAAGGTGAAGTTGTTTTCACTAGCAATCAGCCGGGCGCGCTTGGCTTCCATGCCGCATTCTTTCGCGGCCTTGGCGACTGGCGTGCCGGCCTCGGCCAGCTCCTTCAGCCTGGGTGCGATCTTGTCCCGCTCAGCCCGCAGCTTGTTGCTGTGAGTGGTGGTGAACATCGGCACTTCAGTGCTGACACCTGCGGCGATCTGCTGCACCGTCTTGCCGGCGGCGAAGAACTGATCCAGCTTCTGGTTCAGGTTCGAGATGATCTCGTCCCGTGGGTTGGGCATTGGCGCTCCGATCATTTGTCCCACCCATCGATGTTCACCTTCGCTCCGTCGGCCTGCGCCTCCAACACCTGCGCCAAGTTGACCGCCGCCTTCCAGGTGAATCGAAAACCCTTCACCTTGCCGGTCGCACGCTCGATGACGTGGTAAGCGTTCACGCCCTTGGTCACGACCTGAAAGCGGATTTTGCTGACCGGGGCGTCTTTCCCGATCATCGCGTAGAACTCGGCGGTGGCCGCCGTCGCGCGGATGTGGAGGGCAATGTTGCCTTCGACTCGCGCTTGCATTAATGGGTGCATGGCAGATCCTCGGTGTTGGGTTGCGTGTATTCGTCAGCACTCGGGCCATCTGCTGGTTGCCGTTGGGCGCAGGGGAGAGTGCTGACGGATAAAGGCAGGCGTAAAAAAGCCCGATCGGAACCGGGCTTTTGTTTGCGTCACGGGTACCACCCTACGTGAGCGCCTCCCAGGCCCGCTTCTGGCGACGGCCTGGGTTTGAATCGTCATCGGTGTGTTGTCGCTGGGGTGGCCTACCGATTGCTCGGCCGGTGCGCGGTGACACCGTCGGCCCAGATGCCGCTACCTGTCTAGAGTCTTGAGCGAAGCCTTCAGGCTTTCTTCGCTACCCAAGTTTTTGGCGGGGCGTTCAGCGCCAGAACGCTGTCGCCCCGATGGTCGTTCGCCAGCGTTCACGGATGCAGCGCTGGGGGTCGGTCGCTTCCGCTTCAATACGATCCGGTTCTGGCCGGGAGTCGCTGAGCATGGCGCCGATCAGGACGATATGGAGCATGTTGGTCTCCAGTGGATTTGTGCAGGTGGCCGGTATAAGCCGGGGTTTCGTCCGCATCCCGCTGCACCCTGTAGCCAAGGTGCAGAAGCGATGCTGTCCGTTACTCGCGAGTCCGGTCTTTCAGGATGCGAACCCGATCTTCATCGAACCATTCAGGCTGAAGCAGCACGTTGTTTTTCAGCGCACAAGGGGGCTGAAGCCGATACTGATCTGGCCCATTTAGTTGCTGGGCACGTGCGGTGATGACTCCGTAGAAGCCGGTAATCTTGTCCTCAGCTTTCTGTCCAAGCTCGATCATGATTTCTCTCTCTGTTGGAGTTACGCGGCGCGCTCCAGTGTTTCGGCGCGACGGGTGATTCGTATCTGGGCAATCCGAACCGATGGTGGTCGGCGATCGCGGCGTGCGGGTTCGACTGACTGGATGTTGGCCATGGCGTTCATAGCCAGCAGCGCGGCCAGGACAAAGCACATGGGGGAGATGATCTGTCGGCGCATTGCCTCGGCCACCAGAGCGGCACGGCGGGTGACACCGAGCTTGAACATTGCGTTGGTGAGACGTTTCGCGACGGTGCCCGGCGATATGCCGGCCTCCCGTGCTATCTCCTTGGCGGTCAGCCCCAAGGCAACCCATAAAAGGAACTGAAGTTCTCGCGGTGCCAGGCCGCGCCCGAGATGACCCTTCCATGTGCCATTTACGATTTCTGTTTCCATCGTCGTGATTCCCGGTTGATTTCAAATTTCAGCTTGTCGAACGCTTTATTGACTGAGGTGCTGAACTCGCCGATCTGACACCCTTCGTTCCGGACGCATTGATTGGTCATCGATCATCGTGCGGACCGCAATGACGGCGAGCACGACACAAGCGGGGCAAATTATTTGGCGCTTCATAGCCTCGGCGACCATTGCCGACTGCCTATGCACTCCGAGCTTGAACATCACACTTGAAAGGCGCTTGGCCACGCTGCTCGGTGCTAATCCGAAGTCTTTTGCGATCTCTTTAGCTGTATGTCCCTGGGCAACCAGAAGCAGGAATTGAATCTCTCGGGGCGCCAGGCCGCGTCCGAGATAACCTCGCCAATCGCCGCTGATGATTGCCTCTTCCATCGTCGTGACTCCCGGTTGGTTTCCCAATGCACCCGGCCAACCAGGTGCATCAGTGAAAATTTCCGTGTCCCTTCGGCGCTGCTGGCGCGGTACGGGCTCGTTCAAGTTGTTTCTCCGGCCGCGACTCAGTCCGCCGGATAACTGTTTGCGGTGCTTTACGCTGCACACCCGGGTCAGTTGCCAACCCTCTGAACCGTTGAGGCCGGTTCATCGCTGCCTTCCATCTGGCCGGTTGTTATCCGGCGATGGGCAAAATATAGGGTAGCCTTTATTTTGAGTCAACAGGTATGCCTTTATTTTTTTGAGTGGGCGAAAAAAAATCCCGCGAATGGCGGGATTCATTCAGAAAGCAGACGGAAAACTACCAGAGAGCAGACGACCAGAAGACTCTTCCAAGCACGGCAATTTCTTTCTGAAGCATTTCCTGGGGCGTGTACTCCTCATCCGGATGCTCGTCACGATTGAAACTTCGCATACGGATGCCGCCGCCTGGCAATCGGTAAAGTGTCTTCACTCGCAGTTGCCCGCCATGATCCAGTGCGTACATTTTCCCGTCGGTAATCGCCGTCGTTCCGCGATCAACACCGACAGTACTACCGTCCGGAAGTACCGGCTCCATGCTGTTTCCTGAAACAGTAACGCACACCGCCTCTGATGGCTGAACACCCTGCCTGCGTAACGTCATTTTGCCAAAGCGCAGCTTTTGCTTAACTGACTGCTGGACGGCAGTGATCCCGGCGCCTGCAGACAGCTCAACTTCCTTGAGAAACGGCACATAGACCTCGTCGTCATCCAGCGGTGTGTCATCGTCCCACACATCAATAGGGCCGAGAAGGACCGCATTTGACTCGACAGTCGAGTATTCCTTGTCGGTGATCGCTGAGGTTTTACCCTCAGGAGATCCCGTCCCTTCCGACAGCCACACAGGATCGACACCGCATATCTGGGCAAGCTTTATCAGATGCCCGGATGTTCTGGTGAGCCCGCGTTCAATCTCCGAAACGGAGGCCTGCTTTATACCAGCGCGCTCCGCTAACTCGACCTGAGTCAGGCCGGCGTTTTTGCGTGCGCGTTTCAATCTGTCTTTGAGTTCCATACCCGCCAATTTATAGGCCAGCCTTTAGAGTTGCAAAAAGGTATCCCTTTCCATAACATAAAGGCATCCCTTTATATGGGCGGAGATTTGATGAACACCAATTTCAAAAAGCTCGTTGAGCATTTCGGTTCGCAGTCAGCGACCGCTGCCGCCCTAAACGTGAAACAGGGCTCGGTTAGCGGATGGGTCCGGGGGCTTCATGGATGCTCGGCGGAAGTCGCGTTGCTTGCCGAGATCGTCACCGGCGGAAAGATCCTCGCTCGTGATTTGAGGCCGAGTCTCCCAGACCAAGCAGCCTGACCGTTGCGCTAATTATCCGGGATCGAATCGATTAAAAGCAGCACTCCGGATTAGCTGTTGATTCATCCAGTACTTAAACAGCAGACACAAAAAAGCCGGTGGCTAGACCGGCTTCTTCACAACACAAACACTTGAGGGACCATTATGAACACGATCGTCGCTCCAAGCAATACGGTCACCATGTCGAGTCGGGAGATCGCCGAGCTCACGGGGAAACAGCATCAGCACGTCATGCGCGACACCAAGCGCATGCTCGGGGACCTTGGTTTTGATGCGTCCACTTTTGGACGCATCTACCACGATGGCCTGAACCGTCAGCAAACCGAGTACGTACTCGGCCAGGACCTGGTCATCACCTTGCTCGCCGGGTACAGCGCACCGCTTCGGTTTCGTGTCGTGACACGTTTGCATGAACTTGAAACCGTGTCACGACAGGCCGTCACGATTCCTAAAACATTGCCTGAAGCCCTACGGTTCGCCGCGCTGCAAGCCGAACAGAATCTCCAACTCCAGCAGGTGATCGACAAGCAAGCCCCGAAAGTCGAAGCACTCAATCGCTTGGCCAAAACTCAGAGCGACGTCTGCATCACCACCGCCGCGCAGCTGCTCGGCGTTCGCCCGACCCGGCTTTTTGCTTGGCTTAATCAAAACCGCTGGATCCATCGCCGCACCGCTCACTCGAGCTGGGTTGCGTATCAGCCTCGCCTCACCTCCGGAGTTCTCAAGCACAAGCTGGTCAAGGTCGGCGGCGGGGAAGGGCAAGACATCAAGGTCATCGAACAAGTGATGGTGACCCGATCGGGCATCGTTGCGCTGGCAGAACAACTTCAAGGATCCGCGCTGTGAGCGTCCAAGCAATGTCATGGGCGCTCTCTCTGCCCACGCAATCCCTCAAAGACTCAAGCGCGCGTCATGTGCTGCTGTGCCTGGCCAACTACGCCGGTTCGAACGGTGCTGGCGCCTTTCCGTCTGCTTCCACCCTAGCTCAAGACACCGGCCTCTCTGAGCGTACCGTCCGTTACAAGCTCGACGATCTGGAAAAGTCCGGACTGATCCAGAAGGGCAACCAAGCAATCGCGGCTGTGCACATTGATCGTCATGACCGCCGGCCAGTTGTTTACGACCTTCAGTTATCGCGGGGTGCAAATCCTGCACCCCGTACAAAACGGGGTGCAGATGACGCCACGGGGTGCAACTCACAACAGAACGGGGTGCAGCCTGGAACAGAACGGGGTGCAGAGGCTGCACCCAATACATCAATTAACCATCAAGGAACCGAACAGCAGCAGCGGCAGCCGATTGTCGACGTGATTGCAGAACAGGATCAGGCAGCTATCGAAGCACTGGATGACCGCCAACGCTTCGCCATGTTCGCTGCTTGGACTCCGAGCGAGAAGGCACTGACCGACCAGCTTGCGATCGCCAGGCTTCCCGCCGAAGTCATCACCGACCAACTGCTTGAAACGTTCATGGGTTTCTACGTGGCCCGTCCGACGTCAGTTCACAGCGCCGCTGGTTGGTGCTTTGAATTGGTCAAGTGGGCAAAGCGAGACAAAACCAGAGCCGCCGGTGCCGGTGCACAGACGGACGAGTTCGACGACACCAATATCGAATGGATGAATGGGGGTGCCAAATGAAAACGGTTTCCACGGTAGCGGCCAATGCCATGACCAAGGTCCGCTATGGCGAGTTCATCGAAGCCGCCACGGATGTTTCGCTGCAGGCCCAGCAAGATCAGGCCCGTGAAACCGGGAAGGTGATCAACCAGCTGTTTCGCCAGATGCGTTCGATCCGGACAGCCTGGCGTCAGGCCTGGCCGGACAAGAAGGCGTACATGGAATCGAAGGCTACCTGGCTGCAAGCGTTCATTGAAAACGGCATCTGCACCCAGGAGCAGATCGATATTGGTCTGATCCGCTGTCGCGCCGAACCGTCCGACTTCATACCCAGCGTCGGCAAGTTCATTCAAGGTTGCGTGCCCACGCCGGAGATGCTCAAGCCACCGTTGCCGAGCGTGGAGGCGGCTTACAAGCAGGCTTTACGGAACTGTCACCCAACGATGCACGGCATTGCAAAGTGGTTTCATCCGGCCGTCTACCATGCGACCGCCGCCGCCGGGTTCAACAGCCTGCCACTGCTAAGCCGGGAGCTTGGCCTGATCAGCTTCGAGAAGCGGTATCTGGAGCAGGTTCGCAAGGTCTGGATGGGTGAGCAGCTCGGCCCGGTGCCGGTAGCGGAGTTGGCCGGTCCAGCACCCGAACGCACCCCTGAGGTTGGCAATCAGGCGCTGGCTGCTCTCCGCGCTATGCGCTCGGGAGGTTCCGCCCGTGTCTGACTCTCGCCTTGCACCGACCAATCCGACCGAATACCGATTCGCTGTGCACTGCTGCGGCTACAAGTTGGATCTCACCGACAAGCCAGATCGCGCGGTTGCGCTGTTCGAACATCGTGCCGTTGCGCAGCAGTTCGGCCGTTTGATGTGGCCGAGCACCTTCGAAGTCATCGACGTCATCACCGGGGAGAAGGTATGAGTGCCTACCTGAACGACATTCTGATTCACCTATGGCTCATTTTCATGCTGATCGCTGCCGGTGGGGTGCTGCACGGCATTCGTCTGCTGGCCCGACGTAGGCGGCTGGCGCGGGGTGAGCGCCCATGAAGTTGCCAAGCCCCAAGCTGTTCAAACAGAAACCCGTTCGCGCCAAGTCCATCGACCGCGAAGGACAGGAGCAGGCAGCGCTGATGACTGAGTTGCGCATCCGCATGCCGGAAGTCGCCGACCTGATTTATCACGTCCCCAACGGCGGCCATCGCCTCAAGTCGGTGGCGGCAAAGCTTAAGCAACAGGGCGTGGTGGCCGGTATTCCCGACCTTGTGCTGACCATGGCTCGCGGCGGTTACTTCGGTCTGTACATCGAGTTCAAAGCCACGCCGCCGAACGATGCCGCGATCTCGGCCAGCCAGCATGAACGTATCCGCAAACTCAACGAGCAGGGATATCTGGCGGTGGTGTGTCGTGGCCATTTCGACGCCATGGAGCAGATCCGCGCCTACCTGCGTCTGGCTCCGACTTCGGTGGTCGCATGAGCACCGCCGCGGTCAATCTCTCCGACGCCGAGATCCGCCGGCAGGCCGCTGATTCGTCAGTACACACCCTGCGTGATCCGCGTCATCCGGGGCTCTACTTCCGGTTCAGTGAGGGCAGGGCCCGCGGCTCCTGGTACTTGGTGGTGAAGCGTTCTTGGCGCCGGATCGCCGGATATCCAGACCTCAAGGCCAATGCCGTGTTGGCGGTGCTGCCCGAGCTGCGTCAGCGTCTGGTGCTCAAGCCGAACGCGAGTGCAGCCATCGAGGCCTGGAGCACTGTCGGCGATTTGCTCGACTGGTACGGTGATCGGATGTCGCGGGACCGCTCGCTTTCGGATAAGCGTAAAGCCGGCGGCAAGACAGCGATCGCCTGTCATCTGAAGCCACGCCTCGCAGACCTGCCTATTCGTGACGTGAGTGCCCAGACCCTCGATCAGATGCTGATGTGGCCGCTGCAAGCCATCCTGTCATTGTCCTATGTGCAGCAACTCTACCGCCTGCTGTCCGCCGCGTTCCGGCAGGCGCACAAGCTGGACCTGATCCCGACCAACCCGATGGCCGGCATGAAGTTCGCTGACTTCACCACCGCTCGAATCGTGCCCAAGGCAGCCCGCCTACGCGGCGTGCAGATTCCTGAGGTCCTAACCTTGCTGATCGAGCGTTTCGAGACTGCTCCGGCAGACGCCATGCTAGCCCTGATGATGCTCTGCCATGGCACCCGCATCGGCGAAACCCGCATGACTCGCTGGGCTGATATCGCGCTGCCTGAGCGTGAGTGGTTCATCCCGGCCGAGCACACCAAGACCAGGACCGAACACCGCCTGCCGCTGACCGATCAGGTATGCGCTCTGCTGCGCCGGTACCGCGCCGTCCAGTTGGCTGCCGGCTATCAAGGCGCCTACCTGTTCCCGTCGCGCCGCGGGCTGGCACTCAGCGACAACCAGGCGAGTGCCGTGTTCACCCGGTTGGGCATGGGCGGGTGGACCAGTCATGACCTGCGCAAGGTAGCCCGTACAGCCTGGACAGACCTCGGCATCGACGGCCACATCGGCGAGATGCTGCTTAACCACTCGCTGGGCAAGATCGCCTCCACCTACATCAACACCCAGGCCACCGAGCAGCGTCGACTGGCGTTGGTGAAGTGGCACGACTGGTTAGATGGCCGTGGCTTCAAGGCCATTCACGGGCAGACAGGCGTTAGATATGAAGAATCGCAAAACACCCTGCAAGCCACGAACGGCGAGGCCTGCAAGGTGATTCCACAATTTGTTAATGGCGAGGTTTAAAAATGGACAAAAAGACTCATGGCCCCGCCTTCAATAGGCAGGTGATCCCGCTCAAGCCATGCCTGACATGCCACGGTAAAGCGGTGATTAGGGGCGTGTTCCATCAGATCGATTGCATTCAGTGCAACGCTTCTGGATGGGTTCGGGAGGACAACGATCAGCCTCTGGCGCTTCAGGATCTCGTCACCCAGCTGAGCTTCAACTTGAAGCACGCCCATGGACAGATCGAACAACTCCGCAACCCTGCGAGCACGATCAGGGGCAACCAGGTCGACGTGATCGAGTACTACGAACAGAACAACCGTCGCGGCGCCGGCGGCACGAATTTCACGGGGGATTGATCAATGGCCAGAACGAAGAGCTTCACCGAGCGCACATCGGAAGACCTGCTGGAGCATTGGGGTCGCTGGGTGGTGCTGGGCTCAGGTGTGTCCTGCTGCGCATCTCGCGAGAACACCCTGCATACGCCAATGATCACGGATGACGATGCGCTGATGATCGATGGTCTGATGGGTCGCTTGCTGAAGCGCTACCCGGAATGCGGGAATGTGCTGATGAAGTACTACACCGCGCGGGACAAGGCCCTGGTAGATGTGGGTAAGAAATTGGGGTTTGGGGAAGAGAAGACCAGGCAGCTATGGAAGGCTGGAATCGCATGGATTGATGGGGCTTTAGATATTCGTCGAGAGGCTGCTTGACAGGACCGGGGCCTATATATAGATTTCAGTTACTTTGCGGTTTTTCCGCGAGCAAAGCCCGACTCTGAAGTTGGGCTTTTTGCTTTTTACAGTTCACAGAGCCTCGGCATTTGCTGGGGCTTTTTCGTTTTCGGCTCCACCACACCCATTGCTCCGAGCTGGGAGTGCTGCTGGAGCTGACCCAAATCCGCAGGCGAAAGACTGATAGGCCCTCCTGCTCATAACCCGAGGAAACATCATGTCTCCAGTAATGCGTTGCAAAATGGTCTGCCACGAAGTTACCCATGTTCGTCACGCCAACCAAGAGCGCGACGATCCGCTGTGTGACGTCAGATTCGGTGCGGTGTGTGCGCTTCCAAAAGATCCGCCAGGCGAGAACGCTGTATTTGGCAAGTACACGCCTGTCGCTGAGTACAAGGCCAAGATCGTGAAGTCCGTGGCCGACAAGCTCGAACCAGGTAAGTCGTACTACATCGATTTCACCCTGGCGGAATAAATTCTCCAGTTTCCAGCGCCTCGGCAAATTCCGGGGCTTTTGTTTTGGGCTCCGCCCAGGCCAATGCAGGCCATTTTTATTACGGTACCGCCCATGACTGAAGTCTCGCGCATTGCAGACAGCACCACATTCAAGGTCGCTGTCCCGATACTGCAAACGATCCTGTCGGCCGGTGCCATTGGTGCGTTTGTCTACGTCGTCGGCTCGCTTGGATCACTCCAGGTCCAGTTAGCCAATTACCAAACAAATCAGGCCCTCATCGGCCAGCGGGTCGACTCGCTGGAGCGGTCCAGGGAGTCGACGGACAAGCTGATCGACTCCCTTCGCATCTCGACCCAGCGGCAAGAATTTCAGATCAACCAAGTCGGTGAAAGCCTCAAGACTCTCGTCCAGACAGGTAGACCCAAGTGAAGCTCTTGCTGATCGTCCTCATGTTGCTCACTGGTTGCGCGCAGAAAGAAACGATCCAAGAGCAGCCAAAGGTTTACCGAACGACCATTTACCGATACGTCAGCGATCAATGTGTCGATCAAAGCTCTGCGCTGCGCGAAGCCCTGAAAAGCCGAGATCATTGGAAGCGCTACGCCGAACGCCTTGAGCAACTACCTGCAGCGAAGACAACCAATGACCCTAATCCCTGAATGGCGAAAGTTCTGGCGAATGACCAGTGTTCAATTGGCGATCGCCGGCGCGATTCTGAATGCCGCAGCGGCTGGATGGTCGGTGTTTCAGGGCGCCGTGGATCCTCTGGTCTTTGCCGTGGTGAACATGGGACTCAGCATTGCAGTGGCTGTAGCCAGGGTGGTGCAGCAGTCGAAGCTGCATGAACCGAAAGATGAGCCTGCCCAGCCCGAATAGATTGGAGGGGCGATGATAAAGATCGACGTCCATACCAATGTGGAAGAGCTTTCTAAGGCTCTGCGCACTGTTGGTAGCAAGCAGATACCCTTTGCGTTTGCCTTGATGGCCACGCGCTTGGCCATGCTCGTTAAGCAGGGTGAGCTCTCAGTGTTGAGGGCTCGTCTCGATAGGCCAACTGCGACCACGATGAACAGCCTCTATGTGAAGGCTGCCAAGAAGGGCAACCCAGAGGCGCGCACCTTCTTTAAGGATGCATGGACCTCAGGTGTGCCAGCGGACACCTACCTGCAACAGGCAGTGAAAGGCGGTCGCCGGCCACATAAGCGTTTCGAGAAAGCACTGATCGGCAAAGGCATCATGAAGCCAGGTCAGTACGCAATCCCAGCAGCATCAGCACTCAATCAATTCGGCAACGTACCGCGCGGCACGATTATGAAGATCCTGTCGGGCTTGGGTGCGGCCGAGACTGTCAGCGGTGTGCAGGCCAACGCCACGGGCAGTAAGCGCAGCAAGCGCAAAGGCAACGCCCAGAAGTATTTCGCAGGTGATGTCGATGGTACCCAGGGTATCTGGGAGAGGAAGAAGACTGCGTTCGGTGATGCTGTTCGCCCTGTCTTCATCTTCAGCGAGGGCGAGCCTGGCTACCGAGTGATCGTCCCGTTCTACAAGATCGCAGACAATATCGTGAAGGCGAACCGAGCGAAGGAATTCGCCAGCGCGATGGATCAGGCACTGTCGACAGCCCGGGGCTGACGGGCAGGGCAGGGGGTACCCCCCCTTTGGGTCCTTCCCGGGACCCCAACCCCTTGCGGGTAATTCGGGCCCCGCCCATCAAATATGTATGACCTTTTTTTAGAGGTTGGTTGTTGTTTAATCATGGCCAAAAACGAAACAACCAAGCAGCGCGGATGGTTGAACAAATCCGACATGGCTTCGAGCCTGGGGATTTCTCCGCAAGCCTTTGACAAATGGGGAGTTGCGCCTGTCGCACGCATCGGTCGTGAGGCGTTCTACACCGTACAGAACGTGGTCGAAAACCGCGTTGAACATGCGCAGCGGAAACAACAACCAACGGGTGAGGGGACCGAAGGCATCGATCCGTTGGTGGAATACAAACTGATGGCCGAGCGCTTGCGCCTCACTGCCGCACAAGCCACCTCACAAGAGAAGAAGAACCAGGTGGATGACCGGCAGTTGGTGCCGGTCCCATTCGCCACTTTCGCCCTCGCAAAAATCGCCGCTCAAATTGGTTCGAAGTTGGACACCGTCGGCAAGACGGTAGCCCGCCGACACCCCGAGGTTGACCCTCGAGTCGTCGAATCGATGGAGCGCGAACTGGCCCTGGCACGAAATATCGCTGCCGAGTTTGGCGAGCGTCTTCCGGAATTATTAGATGAGTATGTCGAGTCCATGGCTTAACGATCTGCGCAAGTCGATCAAGCTCGGACTCCAAGCGCTCTATAAAGAACCGCCGCAGACAGCAGTCGAGTGGGCGGATAAAAATTTCTATATGTCGGCCGAGTCCTCTTATCACGAGGGCAAGTGGACGACCGAACCGTTCCAGGTTGCGATCCTCAACAGCATGGGGAACGACCTGATCAGTGTCGTCAACTTCATCAAGTCGGCGCGGATCGGATACACCAAGCTGTTGATGGCGAACATTGGTTACAAGATCCAGCACAAGCGCCGCAACATAATGATGTGGTGCCCGACGGATCCTGACGCCGAGGATGTGTCACGCACTCACGTCACAGGCATGATTCGCGACGTACCTTCGGTTCGCGATCTGGCGCCGTGGTTCGGTCGCAAGCACAGCGATAATACGCTGGATCAGAAGGTGTTCTCCAACCGCCGCACCCTCTGGTGCCGCGGTGGCAAGGCATCCCGTAACTACCGGGAGAAGTCTTGCGACGAAGTGATCTACGACGAACTGTCGAACTTTGACGCCAGCGTCGAAGGCGAGGGTGCGCCGATCAGTCTTGGTGACAAACGACTGGACGGCGCCACCTACCCTAAATCAATTCGGGGCTCGACTCCGAAACGTGCTGGGTCTTGCCAGGTCACGAAGGCGGTTGAAGAGTCGCCGTACCTGCTGCGCTTTCACATCAACTGTCCGCATTGCCACAAAGAGCAAACGCTGAAGTGGGGCGGCAAGGACTGTGACTTCGGACTCAAGTGGGAAAAGAACAACCTCGGTGAAGCGACCAAGGCTTGGTATCTGTGCGAGCACGCTGCCTGTGTCATCTGGCACCAGGACATGGTTGAAGCGGCGAAGACCGGGCGGTGGGTTTGCGATAACACCGGCATCTGGACCCGCGACGGGATGGACTGGTTTGGCGTTGATGACGAACTGATCCGCACGCCGCGCTCCGTGAGCTTCAGCATCTGGGCGATCTACAGTACGTGGAACACCTGGCTGAAGTTGGTGGATGAATGGCTGAAGGTCAAAGGCGACGTTCAGAAGCTGATCACTTTCATCAACACCACGCGTGGTGAAACATGGGACGACGACCAAGGGGAGAAGCTCGACTCTGAAGTTCTGTACGGACGTCGCGAGGTTTATCCGCAGGTGCCGGCGCTTGGACTTGTCCTCGTCGGCGGCATTGATACACAGGACGACCGCTACGAGGGTCGTGTCTGGGCGTTCGGTCCAGGTGAGGAAGCGTGGCTGGTTCACCGCTTCATCCTGATGGGTGACCCGGCAAGCGAGGAACTGCGGCGCAAGGTAGGCCTCGAGTTGCACCGTCAGTTCACCAGATCAGACGGTCAGATCATGAAGGTCGAACGGTGGACGTGGGACTCCGGCGGTCACTACACCGACGAGGTGTACGCCGAGAGTCGCAAGCATGGCCCTCAGTGGGTCATTCCAATTCGCGGTGCCAATACCTACGGCAAGCCAATCGCGAACATGCCGCGCACCAAGAACAAACTCAACAAGGTTTACCTCACAGAGATTGGCACCGACAACGCCAAAGAGCTGCTGTACGCACGCATGAAGATGCCGATCGACACCGCCAAATCGCAGGCGGCCGAGTCTCAGCCAGGTGTCGTCCACCTGCCAGCCAACGATGTGATCTGCGATGAGTCGGAGGTGAAACAGCTCACCTCCGAGAAGAAGAAAGCGGTCATCTCCAAAGGCAAGCGTGAGATGCGCTGGGACGCCGGCGGCCGCCGCAACGAAGCGCTCGACTGTTTCGTTTACGCGCTCGCTGCGTTGCGCATCTGCCAACAGCGCTTTGGTCTGAACCTCGACTTGTTTGAATCAGCATTGGGCGGCGGTGCCGCGACCGACAACGTGGAACGCCCGCGGGCGAAATCCAAATACTGGAAGTGAGACTGATGGCCTTCACCCTGGAGCAATACGAATCGCTCAAGGCCGCTGTGGCCGAGGGTGCGCTTTCGGTTCGATATGCAGACAAGAGCGTCACCTACCGATCGCTCGACGAGATGTTGCGCTTGCTCAAACTGATGGCCACTGAGCTTGGCCTGAATGCCCACAACGACGGCGGTCGTCGCTACGCATCATTCTCGAAGGGGTATTGAAATGGGTGTAATCAGTGACCTGTTTCCAGGCATCGCTGCGAAACGCGCCCAGCACAAGCTGAGCAAACTTCGCACAGACATGATGATCGGCACGTTGGAGCGACGGTTTGAAGGGGCTGCTGGTGGTCGTCGTAATGACGGATGGCGCAGCGCTGGCAGCGATTCCAATGTGGAAAACGCACCAGCCCTTGCTCGTTTGCGGAACCGTGCGCGCGATCTTCGAAGGAACAATCCATACGCAGAGCGGGCAATAACAGGCATCGCCGACAACGTCGTCGGCGCCGGGGTTGTTCCTCGACCCAAGGCAAAACGTGATCGAGACAACGAACGGCTTGGCGAACTCTGGCGTGCGTGGGGTGAGACGGCGGCATGCGATGCCGACGGCCTTGAGAATTTCTATGGTCTGCAGCACAAGATTATGGAAGCTATCGTAACGGATGGTGAGTGCCTGATCCGCCGCCACCGTCGATTCAGTTCGGATGGCCTTCCGGTTCCGGTTCAGCTGCAAGTGTTGGAAGCAGACTTCTTGGATGAAACCAAGGACGGCAGCTTAAACAAAAACAGAATTATTCAGGGCGTTGAGTTTGATGCTGCTGGCAAGCGCGCAGCTTACTGGCTTTTCGATGAGCACCCAGGCGCTAACAGCGCATGGAGTTCGCTGACTTCCCATCGAGTTCCTGCTGAAGACGTGATCCATGTGTTTCTGGGTAAGCGCCCTGGCCAAGCTCGCGGCTACAGCTGGCTGTCTCCGGTTATGCAACGGCTTCGCAGCTTCGATGAAATGGAAGACGCGATCATGGAGCAGGCCAAGATTGCGGCCTGCTTCGCAGCGTTCGTAACCAAGGATGAAGCCAAGGGAAACTCCTCTACCGCCCGACCTCCACTGATTGAACGGATAGAGCCTGGGATCATTCAGGAGCTTTCAATGGGTGAGGCGGTAAGTTTCGCTACGCCGCCAACCTTCAATGGATACACCACGTACGCATGGCAGGTGTTGCATGCAATCGCCGTGGGACTTGGCATTCCGTACGAGCTACTCGCTGCCGATCTGAAAGGGGTCAACTTCTCCAGCGGTCGCATGGGTTGGCTGCACTTCGCTCGCCGCGTGGATGTCTGGCAATGGCGAATGTTGATTCCCCAACTTTGCGATCAGGTCTGGCGCTGGTTCATGGAAGCCCAGGTGCTTCTGCCTGGCGGTGTTGCCGAAGCAGTTCTGGCCGAGTGGGTCCCCCCACGCCGCGACATGGTGGACCCGGCGGCTGAGTTGAACGTCATCAAAGACAGAATGCGCAACGGCTTGCTGCCCCCTGACGATGCGTTGCGCGAGATGGGCTACACCAACCCGGACGATGTGATGCGCCGTTATGCCGAGCACTTCAGCAAGATTGATGCGCTGGGGTTGGTGTTCGATTACGACGCTCGAAAGGTGTCCGGCGCTGGGCTGACCCAGGCTCGACCAGAAGGCACCGTTATTCCTTCAACCGAAGTCAGCGATGCCCCGGCGAAAACCAACGAAGAGAATTCAGACGATGCCAACCCCGAACCAACCGACGATCAACAAGACGCATGAGACGCCGATGCTCAGCCTGCGCGCGGCCGTGCGCGAAGGTTCGGTTGATGTCGAGCAACGCACGGTAGAACTGACCTGGACCACTGGATCGAAAGGCCGCCGCTGGTCGTGGGATATCGGTAGCTACATGGAAGAACTTGAGGTCAGTGCCAAGGCGCTGCGCCTTGATCGCCTGAATAACGGAGCTCCGTTCCTAAATGCCCACAGTTCATACGAACTCTCCGACGTCATTGGCGTTGTAGAGAAGGCGTGGATTGAAGGCGAAGAAGGGCGAGCCCTTGTTCGATTCAGCCAGCGCGAGGATGTCGAAGGCATCTTCCGTGATGTGCAAGACGGGATCTTGCGGAACATCAGCGTTGGCTACGCGGTTCACCGCTACGAGGTGATCGAGGAGGAAGACGACAAGTTGCCGACCTACCGCGCTGTCGATTGGGAGCCTCTGGAATTGTCATTGGTTCCGATCGGCTTTGATGACGGCGCGAAGATCCGCAGCGCCAAAACCGCCGCTGACTATCAGGGCCAACGCTTCAACACCATTTTCGAAGTTCGCGAGGCGCAACAGCCTCACGACCAACCGGCCGCCGTGGCCAACACCACCGAGGAAACCCCGATGACTGAAGAAGAAAAGCGCGCGGCCGAGGAGCTGATCCGCAAACAAGCGGAAGAGGCTGAGCGCAAACGTAGCTTGACCATTCGCCAGATGGCGAAGAAGGTTGAGCTTGGCGACGATGTCGCTGATGACCTGATTGCTCGCGGCGTCTCGATCGCCGATGCCAGTTCCGCGCTGATCGACAAAGTGGCCGAGCGGCAAGCCGGTAATCAACCACAAACGCGTAACAGCCAGCCGACCGTAACAGGTGGCGTTGATACCACCGTGTTGGTGGCCAAGCGTTTCGCGATGATGAACGCCCTGGATCACCGTTGTGCACCCAACACCATCAAGCTTGAAGAAGCGGGCCGCGAGTTCCGAGGCATGCGCCTGGTGGACATGGCGCGTGAATGCGTCGAGATGGTCGGTGGTAGCACCCGCGGCTTGATGCCGGCGGAAATCGCCAAGGCTGCACTGGGTTGCGATCGTCAGGCAATGCGCTCGGCGGGCATGCACTCCACCAGCGACTTCCCACTGCTGCTGGGTAATACCGTCAACCGCACCCTCCGTGCGGCGTACGAAGTTGCCCCACAGACCTGGCGCCCACTCGGTCGCCAGACCACTGTGCCGGACTTCCGCGCTGTAACCCGGGCAGCGCTCGGCGACATCGCGGCACTGGAACAAATCAAGGAACACGGCGAGTACCAATACGGCACCCTCGAAGAAGACGGTGCGCCAATCAAGGTCGCCAAGTTCGGCAAGATCATCGCCATCACCTGGGAAGCGATCGTTAACGATGACCTGGGCGCGTTCACCCGTGTCCCTCAAGCCCTGGGTAATGCCGCCGCGCAAACCGAATCGGATGTGGTGTGGTCGCTGCTGCTGGGTAACCCGAACTACACCGATGGCGTTGCGATCTTCCATGCCAACCACGGAAACCTTGCGGCATCTGGCGGTGCGATCAATACCACCACGCTGGCGGCCGCACGGGCTTCGATGCGGAAACAGAAAACCAAGGGCGGCGCTTTCCTGAACCTGGCCCCAGAGTTCTTGGTGGTCGGCCCAGACAAAGAGCTGGAGGCGTATCAGTTCACCAGTTCCAACTACGTGCCAGCCAAGAACGCTGACATCAACGACAGCCGCAACGCCGCGCTGACTGTGATTGTTGATGCTCGCATCACCGGTAACCAGTGGTATCTGTACGCCTCGCCGGGTGTCGTCGACACCTTCGAGTACGCGTACCTAGAAGGCGAACAGGGCGTGTTCACCGAAACCCGCGAGGGCTTCGAAGTGGATGGCATGGAGATCAAGGCTCGCTTGGTGTTTGGCGCTGGCTGGATCGATTACCGCGCGGGCTACAAGAACCCTGGCGCCTGATCCCTCTGGGCGTCAAGCGGCGCCCAGTGCCCCTTTCTTTCTCCAGCCTCAATAGGTGAAGCATGAAAAATTACATCCAAGCGGGTGACAACCTGACCGTTGTCGCACCAAGTGGCGGTACCGTTTCGGGCGGCCTGTACAAAGTCGGCGCGATCATTGGTGTTGCCGCGACTACCGAAGTGGCCGGCGATCTGGTCGTTCTTAAAACCGGCGGTGTCTTCGACCTGGCGAAAACCAGCGCTCAAGCCTGGGCCGTCGGCGACGTTCTGTTCATGAACACCACAACCCGTGTTCTGACGAACGTCTCTGCTACTGGCCTGGTGTTGGTCGGCTTGGCCACCGAAGTGGCGGCGAACCCAAGTGCAACCGGCGCGTGCCGCCTCAACGGCGTCTCTGCTCCCGTAGGGGTGCCATAAGTGGGCTGGGCCTCAATGGCCCAGCGCATGCTTGGCGTTTCGATTCGCACCTTCAGTGAGCCATCGGCGTCCATCGATCCCGATGGCGCCGTGTACTGGCTGACTGATGGAGTAGCGCCCGGCGTGCCACTGGCCCAGGCCGTGTTCGATACCGCTCATGTTTCCGTAGATCCAGAAACTGGTGCGCCAGTATCGAGCCAAAACCCCGTCCTCGGCGTTCGATTGATCGATTTGCCGAACAAACCAACGAACCGTGACCGCGTCATGGCCCGGGGCGAGCTGTTCACGATTAGCGACGTCCAGCCCGATGGTGTGGCTGGCGTCACGATCATTCTCCGAAAGGCTTGAGCCATGGCCCATCCGCGCGAACTGATCCGCAAGCAGGCCGTTGCGGTGCTGCTGGGTGCCACTAATGCAGGGGCGAGTGTGTATGCCAGCCGCGTAGCGCCGTTGATTTCCAACGGTTGGCAGAGCGAGCTCCCCGCAATCATCGTTTACACGATGGACGAGTCAGGCGAGATCTTTAACCAGGCGCCTCGCGAGTACCGGCGCCGGGTGGAGTTGGTGGTGGAGATCCACGCTGAAGGCAACGTAGCGCTGGATGACACCCTTGACACACTGGCGCGGCAAGTCGAACGCCTGCTTCTCATGGACGACACTCTCGGCGATACCGTGAACGACTTGCAATACGTGCGCTCGCGCATGGTTTTGCTTGATCAGTCGGAGCAGCTGACCGGCGCCTGCCGCCTCATCTTCGAGGCTGAGTACTTCGATCGCCACCCGGACGATCTCTTTAACGAAAGCCTACCGGATCTGAACACGGTTTCGACCGAGTACAGCCTGGACAACGCCCAACCCAATCCAGCGGATCGTGCCCAAACGATCATTGAGGACCTGAACCCATGACCACCCGAGTGCTGGTTAAACCCGTCGAGGGTCGCCTGGTGCGGATCCCTGGCACCTATGAAGCGCTGTCGGCCGACGGCAAGGCGCTGGAAATCAACAGCTACTGGATCCGCAAGGCTGCGGCTGGTGATGTCGTGTTTGAAACTGAACAGCCTGCAGGACAGGCCCCAACCCCAAAAGGTGAGAAATAATGGCTATCGGATACGACACCATTCCTGGGCCTGGATCGCTACGCAAGCCGGGCGTCTACAGTGAGATTGATAACAGCCAAGCTGTCAGCGGTCCGCAGTCGGTCACCTATCGTCGCCTGCTGGTCGGCCAGAAGTTGGCTGGCGGCCTCGCCGTAGCAAACACCTTAATCCGTGTGACCAGCGCTCCCCAGGCTGATGCGCAGTTCGGTGCGGGCTCCATGCTGGCCGGTATGGTGCGGGCGGCCCTGGCCATCGACACCTACACCGAACTGCTGGTAATGCCGCTGATCGACAATGCCGCTGGCGTGGCCGCTTCGGGTACGCTGGTATTCACCGGCCCAGCCACCGCTTCTGGCACTGTTGAGCTGATGATCGCCGGGCGACGCGTGCCGGTCGGGGTTATCAGTGGTGACTCCGCCACTGCGATTGGCGCCGCTGCTGCCGCTGCGATTACTGCTGCTTCCGACATGCCGGTCACTGCGGCTGCCGTAACTGGCACTGTCACCCTGACCAGCCGCCACAAAGGCGAGGCGGGCAATAGCCTCAATGCCCGGGTGAACTACTACGCAGGCCAAGCATTGCCCGCGGGCGTCGGCGTGACCGTCACCGCGTTCACAAATGGCGCAGGCAACCCTGTCCTGGACACTGCTCTGGCTGCTCTTGGTGATGAATGGCTGCATACCTGGGCTGTCCCGTACAGCGACGCGGCAAGTCTGGCCAGCATCAAGACCGAACTGAACAGCCGCTTCGCCTGGAATCGTGAGATCGAGGCTCACGCCTTCGCGGCCGCTCGCGGTACGCAGGGAAGTCTGGGCGCGATCGGTGACAGCCACAACAACCAGCACCTCACCATCATCATGGCCAACGACGAGCCAATGCCAGCTTACGAAAAGGCTGCTGAAACGATGGCACTCGCCGCGTACTACGCTGCCATCGATCCGGCTCGTCCGATTCAGAACCTGGCTTATGCCTGGTGCTTGCCGCCGGCCGCGGCTGATCGCTTCACCAACGAAGAGCGCAACCTGCTGCTGTTCGACGGCATTGCCACCAGCAAGGTGTCCACCGACGGCACCATGCTCGTTGAGCGCTTGATCACCACTTACAAAACCAACGCCGCCGGCGCGTCCGACATCAGTTACCTGGACAGCGAAACACTGTTCACCTTGATGTTTATCCGCCACGACTGGCGCGACTACATCCTGCGCAAGTACCCGCGCCACAAGCTGGCCGACAACGGCACTCGGTACGGTATTGGGCAGGCCGTCGTCACGCCGAACGTGATGAAGGCTGAAGCCATCGCCAAGTTTCGCGAGTGGGAGGATCTGGGGTTGGTCGAGAACATCGACGACTTCAAGGCCAACCTCATCGCCGAACGTAATGTCAGTGATCCGAACCGGCTCGATATGCTGCTGCCGCCAGATCTGGTCAACCAACTGCGCATCGTCGCCAACAAAATTCAGTTCCGTCTGTAAGGCGGGCTTCAGGAGAACCATCACATGGCTGGCAATAAACGCGTTGGCGGCATCATCAGCTTGAAGATCGATGGCGATATGTATTTCGCCAAGGGTGCCTTCACTTACAACCTCGGTCGACCGAAAAAAGAGGGTGTTGTCGGAAGTGACCGTGTCCACGGTTACAAGGAAACCCCTCAGATTCCCTTCGTCGAGGGAGAGATCACAGATCGCGCCGAAATGAGTCTGGAGTCGCTGCTCGATATCGCCGACGCCACGATCACCCTGGAGTTGGCGAACGGCAAAGTCATCGTCCTGCGTGAAGCCTGGTACGCAAATGAAGGCACAGGAAACACCGAGGAAGGCGCCATTCCAGTGCGTTTTGAAGGCATGTCGGCCGAGGAGGTCAAGTAATGGCGAAGGAAAAAACGCTGGTTCTCATTGAGCCTGTCGAGTTCGGTAGCGAAACCGTTGCTGAACTGACGATTTCGCGCAAGTTGAAGTACCTGCGCGGTTACTCGATGCGCGTGACATCGGATAGTAAAGGCAATGGCGCCGTCGATCTCGACTTCGCAACGCTGATTGATCTTGGTGCAAAAATGGCCGGTCGTTCGGCGGCGTTCGTTGAAGAGATGGGGGAAGAGGATCAGGGTGCGCTTATGCAGGAGGCCCGAGATTTTTTGTTCGAGCGCCTGGGGGCTGGGAATCCGGTGTAACCGCGATCGTCAAAATAATGGGAGTTCAACCGTCCGAGGTCATGGAGATGGATTTCGACGAGTTGAACTGGTGGCTTGAGCGGGCAGAGGAGTGGACGGGGTGGCAGACAAAGGCTACAGATTAAGCGTAATCATCGGTGCTGTTGACCGGTTGACCGCTCCACTGCGCGGGATGTTGGGCAAGGTGCAAGCGATCAGCGCGGGAATCAGTAAGTCACTGGACCGCGCTGGGCTTCCAGTATTCACCAACAGCCTGAAGAACGTGGGGAGCGCGATCGGCGGTGTTGGTACCGCCGTTGGGCAAAGCCGGGACAGGCTACTTGGGCTAGGGGCAACGCTGGGCATCACCTCTGCGGCAATTGGTTTATTCGTGAATGGCTATGCAGATGCCACGGGTTTGATTGGTGACACCGCCGAACGAACCGGTATCAGCCGCGAACGATTCCAGGAACTTGGCTTCGCCGCCAAGCTCACCGGATCTTCTTCGGAAGCATTGGCCGGCGCACTACAGAAGATGAACATCAACGTCGGCGCAGCGACCAAAGGTTCGAAAGAGCTCCAGGACATGTTTACCGGTCTTGGCATCAAGCTGAAGAACACCGACGGCAGCTTAAAAAGTACCGACCAGCAGTTCGACATGTTTGTTGACCGTATTTCCAAGATCAAAAATCCAGCGCTGCAGGCTCAGGCCGCAGTGAAGATTTTCGGTAAAAGCGCGACTGAGCTTTTGCCACTGATAAGGAGTGGCGGTGCCGGTATCAAGGAAATGGCCGGCGAGGCTCGGCGTCTCGGGATCGTTCTGTCCGACGATGCTGTTCGGGATGGTGAGGCTTTCGGCGACATCTTGGACACACTCAAGGCAGCTGTCGGCGGCGTCGGTAACATCATCGGCACCGCGCTGGTTCCTGAGCTCAGCAAGATGTCCACTTGGTTGACTGAGTCGATCGTCAAATATCGGCCACAAATTGAAGCGTTTGCCATGGCCTTCGCTCGGGACTTGCCGGGCAACATCGAAAGGATCGTCGGTTTCCTCGGTGATCTGTATGACGGAATCCAGCCAGTCATCACCGCTATCGGCTGGCTATCCGACACGTTCGGCGGCGCCAATGTGGTGTTTGCCGCGCTGGGCGCGTACATCGGTGGCGGGCTCATCGTCAGCATTTTCAATCTGGCGATGGCTTTCAAGGGGCTTGGCGTTGCCATCCTAACAACACCGGTCGGCTGGTTCCTTGCGGCAATTGCGGCGGTGGGGGGCGCGGCTTTCGTCATCTACAAAAACTGGGACAATATCGTCGCGTTTTTCGAAGAGAAGTGGGCTGGGGTTAAGGCAGCGTTCAGCGACGGAATCATCAACGGGATCGTCAAAGTCTGGACGGAGTACAACCCGGTCACACTGATGATGGAGGCTTTCAACGGCCTTGTGAAATATCTGACGGGTTGGGATCTCGGTGCGATTCTTGGCGAGAAAGTCAGCGCGGCAATCGGTGCAATGAAGCGCGCAATCCCGGACTGGGCAGCCGAAATGCTGGGCATTGAGATAACGGCTGGCGATTCGTCGTCAGCAGCCCAGGAAAACGTAAGTGAGTCCGGTACGCCATCGGGCACGACCACTGACCAACCACCGGCCGCTGGCGCCGCGACACCGGGTAGGGAGAAAGACCTTGCAGACGTCGGTCGCCGCGCCGCCCAGGTTGGGAATGAGACGGCAAAGCAGGCAGCAGCATCGCCGCAACCTGCAGAGGTCAGGGTGAAGGTCGACTTTGCCAACATGCCGAGGGGCGTGCAGGTGAAAACGGAAGGCAGCCAAGGTGCGAAGTTCGATACCAACCTTGGCTATTCAATGGCTTCGCCCGCTTGAGTTATTTTTTCATGGCCTCGATAAACGAGCTCGAGCTGGCCTCTGCCTTGGCTGTTTCGGCAGCCTTGGCCTTCAGCGCATCGATCTGTGTATTAACCTCAATCAACCCGACAGGTTCGAGAACTGTCAGTGACCGGTGAATGCTGAACGTAGCGGCAACCCCTTCCTTGTAGTAAGCCCGGGAATTGCCAGCCCCGCTTTTCAGCCAGCCGTCAGCAAGTAATGCCTGCTCCAACACTTCACGCTCGGTGAGATGGAAGTCCAGGCGAATAGACCTGTAAGACAATTTCTCAGGAGGCACTGTCGATATCTTCGGCTCGGTGCGGGAATCGGTTTTACTGGAAAAGTTGTCTTTGCCATTGAAAAACACCGAAGCGCTGTCGGCCTTCGCGCCGTAAATCACCGTGGGCTTGTTTCGCTTGCACTCGTAATAGCTGTACTTGTCCTCGCATTGTGTGAACCCAAGCTCTTTGCCGGCGGCGGGAGTACCGGGCACAGACAAACCGGCAACCTGAACGGTCTGAAGGCGTTCCTCGGCGTGGGCGACGCCTGCCAACAGCAAAACAACAACAGCTCCAAGCTTTTTCATAACGCAATCCCTTCTGTGAATTCGCCTCATCATAAATGGCTTCTCGTTGTTTGTGCGGACGTGCATTTGAACTTCACCAGCCCGGCAGACGCCCGGGCTTTGCCGGAGCGAGGACATGACCTGGCGAGATAACTACCGCCCCGCAAGTTTTCGCGGCGCAGTTTTTTTTGTTGAAAAAGCAGATAGCACCCACGGTCGCCGTCAGGCTGTGCATGAGCACGCGCAGCGCGATGTTCCTTACACCGAAGATCTAGGTCGCAAGGCACGGGAGTTCTCCGTATCTGGTTACCTGATCGGTCTGGAGTATCAGACCCAGCGCGATGAACTGATCAAGGCTTGCGAAACCGCCGGTCCAGGCGTGCTTGTCCATCCGTATCGCGGCGAAATGACCGTCGAATGTCGTGGTCTGGGTGTTGGGGAAAGCGCTGCTGACGGCGGCATGTGCATGGTGACCCTCACGTTCCTTGAGGCGGGGGAGGCGTCGTACCCGACAGCGAAGGTCGATACGGTCAATGCCATCAGCGCCAAGGGCAACGCCGTCACCGACGCCGCGGGGAAAGGGTTGGTGTCAGACTTCCTGACGACGGGTTTCCCAGCCTATGTTGCTGAGGCTGCCGCAAGCGGTCTTGCCGACATCGGAGAGTTCATGTCCGCACCGGGCATCAGCCTTGGGGGTGAGCTGCAAGCGGCATCCGATTTTTATCAGCAAGCCAAAGACCTTGCTTCAGATGCATTCTCGTTGGTTCAGCAGCCATTGCAGATGGTCAGCAGAATTCAGAGCCTGATCGGCTCGGTTCGCTCGGCGTTCGGCAACAACTCCCTGAATATGCTGACCGGGCTGTTCGACCGATCCACCACAAGCTACACCGGCAGTACAGCAACCCCCAGCCGCCGACAGCAGGCGACCAACTTTACGGCGATGAATGCTTATGTGCGTCAAGCGGCGATCGCCGAGGCGGCGAAAGCCGCTGTCGTGACGCAGGTACCGGTCGTAACTGCGGGCGGCCTGACGCAGATCAGCACGAAGCCAACGGTGTATGACAGCTACCAGTCCGCGATTAAGGTTCGCGATGACCTAGTGGAGCGCATCGACACTGAAAGCGAAACGACTCCAAACGATGAGCTTTACGTTGCATTGTCCGACCTGCGCACCAGCGTGGTTCAAGCTGTGCCGAGCCCCGATCAGGACTTGGCCCGGATCGTTCAGTACTCACCGCGCGAGACACTCCCGGCGCTGCTGGTGGCCTATCGACTTTATGGAGATGCGGGTCGTTCCGATGAGATCGCAGCGCGCAACAGCCCGCGTCACCCTGGGTTCTTGATCGGCGGCACTCCGCTCGAGGTACTGGCAGATGGATGACCTGGAGCTGTTGGTCAACGGCATGAACTATTCAGGCTGGACGTCTATCGGTGTAACTCGGGCAATCGATGCGGCAACCACGGCTTTCACTGTCACATTGACGGAGCGGTGGGAGGGTGGAGAGTCCACACCGGCACAGATCGAGCCTTGGCCAATCGTGCCAGGGGATGTTTGCGAAGTGCGCCTGGCTGGGGTGTCGATGGTGAACGGCTACGTCGATATCTTCAAACCGTCCTTCAGTTCAACTGATCACACGATCAACATCCAAGGCCGGGACAAAAACGAGGATCTGGTCGACTGCAGCGCTGTCCACTCGCCGGACGAGTGGAAGAACGTCGACCTGTTGCGGTTCGCGCAAGCGCTGGCCAGACCATTCGGCGTAAAGGTTGTTGCCGATGTCGATGTAGGGGCCCCATTCCCAGTATGCAAACTGCAGCAGGGTGAAACCGCGTTCAAGGCGATCGAGCGTTACGCCCGGCAGCGTCGGGTCTTGTTGATGCCTGATGGCGCCGGCGGCCTGCTCATCACTCGGGCTGGCGGTCGCCGAGCGATTGTGGGTCTGGTGCAGGGGGAGAACATCCTCAGCGCCGAGGGAACCATCGATCATAGCCAGCGCTTCAGCAGCTATCTGATCAAAGGTCAGGCCAGCTACAGCCCTGACAGCACAGGCGAAACCGAGGCTCATATAGAGGGCTCTGTCACCGACAGCGGCATCGCGCGCTATCGGCCGATGCTGATTGTGGCGGAAACCGGCGGTACCGCTGCGGGCTTACAAGAGCGCGCCACCTGGGAGGCCAACAGCCGAATCGGCAAGTCCGCCTCCGCAAGTGTGAAAGTTCAGGGTTGGCGTCAGCGCCCGGGTGGTCCGCTATGGGAGCCAGGGATGCTGGTCTATGTGCGGTCGCCGTGGTTGCGGTGTGATGGGGAAATGATCATCCGACAAGTCACGTATGAGCGCGGAGAGGGCGGCACCACCAGCAAGCTCGACATTGTCAGCCCGCAGGCCTTCGCACCAGAGCCACCGGACAGCAAAAGCAAGGACGCCAAGAAGGGCAAAGCATCAGGCCGCAACATCTGGCGAGAAGCCATCGGCGAAGAGGATCCACCTAAATGAGCGAACTATTGAGCCGAGTCATGATGATGTTCGGCCGCGGTGTGCTGCGCGGCACCAAGGACGACGGGCCTAGACAACAGGTCCAGGTCGAACTCCTCAAAGGAGAGGTTCGCGACGACGTGGAACACATGCAGAACTACGGATTCACCAGTCATGCGACTGGTGGTGACTGCGCCGTGGCCTTTCTGGGCGGCAATCGCGAGCAAGGCATTGTGCTGGTGGTCGATGACCGCCGGTTCCGGCTTGCTCTTCAGCCTGGCGAGGTCGCTATCTATGACGACCTTGGAAACAAGATCGAGTTGCTGCGCGACATGGTTAAGGTCACGGCCATTACCAAATTGCAGATCGACGCGCCAATGGGGGAGCTCAACATCAACGATCTCGCGATCAATGGTGCCACGTTCAAACACAATGGCAAGGAAATCGGCAGCACCCACAAACATGGCGGCGTTACAGCTGGGTCTGGTTCTTCAGGAGTGCCTGTCTGATGGCCGATGCCGCAATGATAATGACCGAAAACGGCGGTGATCTGATGCTGGCTGGGTTTGACCTGGCCCGCGACGATGGTCTTCAAACTGCTGTGATCATTAGCTTGTTCACGGATCGCCGGGCCAGCCCCGAACAGATCCCCGTGGAACTGCCGCAGGACGACCTGCGCGGCTACTGGGGAGATATCAGCAACGCCACTCCGTCTGACCAAACCGGTTCGCTGCTCTGGTTGCTGGCCCGGGAAAAACAACTCCCGCAAGTCCTGAGCAGGGCGCAGCAGTATTGCCGCGAGGCTTTGGCTTGGATGGTCGAAGACCTGATCGCAACCCGCGTTGAGGTGACTGCTGAGTTCGCCGCTCGTGGCTGGATGCTGATTCTCGTCGATATTTACCGGCCGACTGGCTCGCCAGTTCGTTACCGGTTCAACTACGAATGGGCGGCTCAAGCCGCGAAGGGGTATACCTGATGCCATTTGCTCGACCTTCTCTGACCGAGCTTATAGATCGTGTGATCACAGACATCAGCAGCCGGGTGACTGGTGTTGAAAGCGCAGTGCTTCGCCGGTCGTTGCTGGGCATTGTCGGCCAGTCTGAAGCTGGCGCCGTGCATATGCTGTACGGATACCTCGACTGGATCGCCAAACAAACAATCATTGACACCGCCGAGAAGGAATATCTGGAGCGCTGGGCGGCAATCTGGAAAGTGATCCGCAAAACCGCCGGTTTCGCCAGTGGGCAGATCGCCCTATCGGGTGCGACAGGTAGTGTCATTCCTGGCGGGACTATCGTTCAGCGGCAGGATGGTGTGCAGTACAAGACGATGGGCGACGGCGTATTCGCCGCCGGACCTCTGATCATCCCAGTGCTGGCGCTGGAGGCGGGGGCGAACGGTAACTTTGGCACAGGTCTACCTGTGCTCCTGCTTTCTCCAATCGCTGGCGTCCAGTCCACCGGGACCACCACATCCGAGCTTTCTGGTGGCGTTGACGTCGAAACCGACCCGCAGCTGTTGGCGCGACTTCTTGCCCGCATTCAGAAGCCACCCCATGGCGGCTCAGAATCTGACTATGAACTCTGGGCTCTGGAGGTCGCTGGCGTAACACGTGTTTGGGTCTACCCCATGCAAATGGGAGCCGGGACTGTGACCGTGTTGTTCGTCTGCGACGGACTGCCAGACATCATACCGACAACCCCAAAGGTGGCCGAGGTTCAGGCTTACATCGAGGCGAGACGGCCAGTGACGGCTGAGGTGTTTGTTGCCGCACCGGTTCCTGATCCTCTGGATATGACTATCAAGTTGGCGCCGAATACCGCCGCCGTTCAGGCCGCCGTCCGCGCCGAGCTTCAAGATCTGATTGACCGCGATTCTCGGCCAGGTGTCGCAACACTGATCAGTCGTCTGCGCGAAGCGGTGTCGCTTGCGGCCGGCGAGGACAACAACGAGATCGTCACCCCAGCAGCGGATGTCCCTCATGCCACCGGCCACATGGCAGTACTTGGCACCCTGACATTCTCCAACCTGTAGGAGGTTTGATGCGAACAGCTGCTGAATACAGGGAGCAGCTGAAAGCGCTGCTCCCACCTGGGCAGGCATTCCCGCGCGATCCAGGTACGACGCTTCACGATTTACTGGATGGTATGTCCATCGAATTTGCGCGCCTGGATTTGAGAAGTGAAACGCTTCCATCAGAGGCCAATCCATCAACGACCAATGAGCTGTTGACCGATTGGGAGCGAGTTGCGGGGCTTCCTGACAAGTGTTCAGGGATGCTCGAGCAAACGCTGCAGGGACGGAAAAAGTCGTTGCTCACGAAACTAACCAGCACGGGCGGGCAATCCCCGGCCTACTTCATCGAACTCGCCGCATCACTCGGCTATACCGTGACCATCTCAGAATACCGGCCCTTTCGTGCTGGATGGTCATCTGCGGGCGACGCTCTGACAAATGGTGCATGGGTGTTTACTTGGCTTGTTCGAGCGCCCGAGGTAAGCGTCACCGACTTTAGGGCTGGTCTTTCGGCCGCAGGAGAGCGCTTACGCACATGGGGCAATGACACCCTTGAATGCAAATTGAATCAGCTTAAACCGGCTCACACGATCGCGATCTTCGCGTACGGAGAATAATCGATGCATAGAATTGACGGCCCGGGGGCCACAGTTGATAACAAGTTCACTGATGGGGATCCAGTCGGCGGGGTTGAGGCCACTCTAGTTACCGATGACTGGCTGAATGATGTTCAGGAGAACATCATGGCTGTATTAGTTGCTGCTGGAGTAGCGCCAACAAAGGGGCGTGCCGCGGATCTGCTGGACTCCATAAAGAAAGTCGCTCCTGGCCGACTGATTAACACACAAATCATCACTTCGACAGGGGCCTATACCCCGACGTCAGGTATGACTAAATGTCGTGTCCGAATGGCAGGTGGATCAGGCGGTACCGGTGCAGTACAGACCACAACTGCTTCCCAGCAGGCTAGTGGACCAGGAAGTGCATCTGGCAGTTATGCAGAGGGCTGGTTTACTGCCGCTCAAATTGGAGCAAGCCAAGTTGTCACCATTGGAGGGGCTGGTACAGCCGGCGTAGCGGGAGGGGCAGCAGCTGGTGCTGGCGGAGCTACGTCGCTTGGTTCGTTGATGAGCGCACCTGGTGGCCTTGGATCTAGCGTCGGCGCTGCCACAGCAACCACGACAATTATGCAGATCGCCGGAGCCAGCCCGGGGGCAATAGCAACTGGCGGGTCAGTGGTGAATTTGAAGGGGCAGCCTGGCGGAAATAGCCTCGCTGGCGGCGGCCTCATAACTGGTGTCGGCGGTAGCAATCCTATTGGTATTGGCGGCCCCGCCGTAGGTATTGGCGGGGCAGGCGTTCAAGGTACGGGATTTGGCGCCGGCACATCCGGATCCAGCAACGATGTCTCCTCTGCGGCTAAGAACGGCCTAGCCGGGCTGCCTGGCGGCATCATCATTGAGGAGTACGCATGATGGGTGAAGTGCAGAACTATGCAGTGATCGACACCGCCTCGGGGATTGTGGTCAATACCATTGTCTGGGATGGCGAGCCGCCATGGGCGCCGCCGGATGGTTGCGCGGCAGTCCAGTCGAACATTGCCGCAATTGGGTGGAGCTATGCCGACGGGGTGTTTTCTCCGCCACCAGAAGTGGCCCCTTCGCCTACTGATATCCTGGCCAGCAATCAATATCAGCAGGCATCTCTGCTGTCCCAAGCGTCCCAAGCCATGGCGCCAGTCCTTGTTTCGCTGCAGCTCGGAGACGCTACCGATGCTGAGACGACAACCGCCAAGGCTTGGCAGGCCTATTACCGCGCACTTCAAGCGGTTGACCTCACGCAAGCCTCGCCAGTGTGGCCGGTCGCTCCGATCGCTATTTAAACAGCGACGCGCCTAGCTTCAGTAGATGCTTCTTGCTTCGCAGGGTTCTTTTTAAACGCAAGGAAGCGCTTCTCTACCAGGTGCCACGATGCCGCTCCTGCAATCCATGCCAGCGGTATGGAGATCATAATTAGTTGATGCGGTGTTGTTCCTGGCATGGCTTTAACAATCAACTGCTGGATAAGGAATCCGTACAGGTATATCCCGTAAGAAAAATCCTCTATATAGGCTGGAAGCTTGATTGTTTTGGCATATGCGAAATAAATGCACGCGTAGAATGCTGTGGCTGCGCAGACAAATATGTATGCAGGAGTTCCATGTGAAAGGAACGATATCAAGATCAGTAGAGCTAAAAATCCAATGCTGTGAGGGATGAATTCTTTGTTGTTGTAGGCCAATGCACCTGCGGCAAACATCCCGGAAACCCAGAGTGCGTTCGGGTCTTGGCCAATCATCGGGAAATAATTTGGGAAAAAGGAGGCTGCTACCAACGCAATTATGGAAACGTTCGATGCCGCCCTTGATGTGATCAGGCCTGCCGCACCAATTAGCGCTACCAGCAAATAAAGCCTGCCCTCAACCGATATCGTCCAAAGGCTACCATTGGCGACGCTTGCGAATTCTGTGCCAGTGAACGTAACGCCCGGCAGGCTCGGAACGTACCCAAGAAGCGATGCGTTGGTAAGGAAGAATTTAGCCGTTTCGCTGCTTGTCAGGTAAGTAGAGATAGGCAGTGTTGTCAGTAGCGGGCCAACAATGAATGCCATGATAAGGCAGCAAACGATGATGCCTGGAAATATTCGCAGAGCCCTTGAACGGAGAAAATCCAAAAGATTGGTTCTGTTTTTGAAGCTGGCGAAAACAAGTAGACCACTCAGTACGAAGAATATATCTAGTCCAACTTTTGCAGCCTGTCGGTAGCCAGTAGCTGATAGGAACGGCTCCACGCAAGAGTTGCATACTTCTGAAAGTCTATAGGAATGACCAAAGATCACGAGGGTTGCCGCTAGCAACCTAAGTAACAGGATGTTGTTCGAGTGGCCTTTTTCAAAAATTAACTGGCCAATAGTCTTAGTTCCCATTCGTTCTTCCCTGCGCACATTTATTGACCGAATATAAAGGGCGGATATGTACCATATTTTGGGTTGTTTTTCGACATTTTGTCAGAATCTCTGCCCATCAACTGGCAGCAACTGTTGTAGACCCACAGCCCGCCGCTAAGCGGGCTTTTTTTCGTCTGGAGAAAAGTAATGACTGCAATCGAGAAAGACCGCGATATTTTGGCGCGGACGCTGTGGGGTGAGGCGCGTGGTGAAAGCCTGGCCGGCCAGATCGCCGTGGCCTGGACCATCCGCAACCGTGTGAACGACGGCAAGGCCCAGTCGTGGTGGGGGGAGGGCTACACCGGAGTGTGCTTGAAGCCTTACCAGTTCAGCTGCTGGAACAAGAATGACCCGAACTTCGCCTACCTCAGCGGCGCGAAGCCGATCCCGTCCGGACAGTTCGCTCAAGCGCAGAAGGCTGCCGACCTGGTGATGTCTGGCGCGGAACCAGATCCTACCGACGGCGCCACGCACTACTACGCGACCACCATGCCGAAGGCTCCGATCTGGACTATGGGTGCGAAACAGACACTGAAGCTCGGCCACCACATCTTCTTCAAGGATGTGCCATGAGTCCTGCGGCGTGGAAATTTGGCGGTGTGCTGGTGCTGATGCTCGTCACTGTCGGGGGGGCGTGGAAGGTGCAGGACTGGCGCTATGGCAAGCAGCTCGCCGAACAGGCCGGCCTGCATCAGGACGACCTGACCGCCATCAGCAACGCGGCCGCAGCCCAGGTCAGCGCCGATCAGAACAAGCGACTCGCGCTCGAGCAGCGCTTATCGATCAGCGAACAATCACACTACAAGGAACTGAGCGATGCTCAAAAGAATCAGGATCGCCTGCGCGATCGCCTTGCCACTTCTAATCTGCGGTTGTCAGTCATTCTTGACGCCGAGGATTCAGCCGGTGGCTGCTCAATGCCAGCCGGTACCGAAGCCGGCAGCGTGGTTCATGGAAGAGCGCGTGCCCGACTTGACCCAGCGCATGCTCAACGAATTGTCGCCATCACCGACGACGGCGATCAAGGATTGATTGCGTTGACTGCGTGTCAGGCTTATGTCAGAGAGCTGAACCGCTGACCGCCGATCAGCGCAACGTTGAAAATCGCTCGGCGGATTGTCGATACTGTTTTTTTATCCAGTATTGAGCGAGCAATGCAATTCCTGATTGTGACCATGAGAGAGCGCGGTGTCGCCAGAGCGAAAAGGGATATCGCCAGTGCTGAGCCAGTGAGGGGCGATATCATTTTCGCCAGCTCACCATCTGACATCCTCAAAAGAACGTCCAGCACTGCATCTCTGCGGCATGGTGCCTGGCCGGGTGATGTGCCACCGCTTCGACCGCTTCTTGATGCTCGCCTGACCAGTATGGCAACGCTCGGTTTTACGTTAAGCGGCCTGGAGGAAGTCGACGGTGTTCTGTATGCGCAGTCTTGGTATTGCCGGGAGGTTTGATTGTGTTTCGGGCGGCAGGACGCCGGGAGAAAGGGGTGACTACTGTAGGAATATACAACGCTAAGTTATTGATTCTTATAGGATGATCTGTCGGTTTTTGAAGTCTTTTAAGATGCCATGTTTTCCTTTGATTTCAATAGGTTACAACGGCTTCAAGGTCACCTTGACATGGTGGGGGTCGTTGGTTCGAGTCCAATCGCGCCTACCAAACAAAATCCGCTCTGCTGGGCGGTCTAGAAGGGCTCACCGAAAGGTGGGCCCTTTTTTGTTGTCTGCGATTTGCAAAACTTTTGCAAAACCCCACTTAAAACGCCAACTCGGCGCCCACCTCCAGGTGCTCGATTTTCTTTTCCCGGTTATCAACTGACTGGGCCAGCTTTGCTCTCCAATCGTTCGGTTTTTCCCGTCTGGCCTGTCGCCACCTTCAGCGAACAGAGTTTCTGAACTAACACAGCCATAACCGTCTACATTGCAGGGGGCATCCCCTTTCTGAGAGAACGGATATGTTTAGATCTCGCTCGTTGATTGCCGCTATGACGTGTCTTGCCTTGGCGTCCGGTTCAATGACTGCATTGGCCGACCCGGGAAACGGGAAGGGCCAGGGAAGCGGCAAGGGAAATCCACAAAACATCCAGGACCATGGCAACGCCAGCCATGGAAACAAAGGCAAAGGTTCAGGGGGGGACGATTGGAGTCACGGCCCGAGCATCAACCACGGAAGTGTCCTCGGTATCCTGGGTGGTTATCGCGACTACTGGAGCCCCGGGCCCGCCTTGCCACCCGGCATTCAAAAAAACCTCGCCCGTGGAAAACCGCTACCGCCGGGGATCGCCAAAAAACTCGATGGCCGATTGCTCGGCAGGCTTCCGCATTACGATGGCTACGAGTGGCGCCAGGCTGGCACTGACTTGATATTGGTGGCGATCGCTACCGGGATCATCTACGAGGTTCTCAATGGCGCATTCGATTGATATGAAACCGACCAATTCAATCGCGTCCTCGCAGCATAACGACCTGTAAATCACGGGAAGCAATGTGCATTGTTCGATAACTGCACATTGCCTGCCCGCTGGTCGTCGGCTTTTGAACTGTGTGCCGCCGAAACAGTCAATTACTCCGTGCAATCAACCATACGGAATCTCCCCATGTTATTAAAAAACAAGAGTTTTGCAGCCGTCATGTCATGCGTGATGATGCTCGCAGCCGCCCCATTATTGCCTGCTGACCTGTCCATCATGAGTTCCGCCTATGCGAAGGGTGGTGGTGGTGGTGGTGGTAACGGCGGCGGCAATGGTGGTGGTAACGGTGGTGGCAATGGCGGCGGTAACGGCGGTGGCCACGGTAGTTCCGGCCATTCCGGCGGCGTCAGCAATGGCCACGGCAATGGTTTGAGCAGTGATCACGCAGGCAAAGCTGTTCGCGACCGTGGTCTCAGTGGCAACCACTACGGTAACGATCGTAATGGTGATAGCGGCCATGGTTCTGTGACTTCGGGTATTGCGAATTCCCGGGATACGCGAGGAGTAACGAAGGCTTCTGCCATTTCGACCTCCACGCCCGGTGATCATAATGCGAAAGGATTAAGCAACGCTCGCACTTCGACTTCAAAAAGAACAGATTAAGTCCAAAATTCTCAAAAGCCGGGTATCCGTCAGGAGCCCGGCTTTTTTGCGCCCGCTATTTGCCAATTGAATCGGGCACAGGGACGGCAGTTGCATTGCTCGCCCTGGCAAAAAGCGCCACGCCCACCCCGATCAAGCCAGTGATCACCGCCAGCAGCAGAATGACTTTCTGTGCTCCCAGAGGGGCGGCCAACAAGGCGATCAGTAATCCGGCCAATGGTTGAGAAAGATTGTTCAGCAAGGTAATGACGCCCACGGTCTTGCCGAAGTCCTTGGGCGGAATTACCCGCTGGCGGATGCTGCGGATGTATACGTTGAACATCTTGTCGAAACCGACAATCAGCAGGAAGCCGATGGCATACCCCCAAGCGTTCGGACTGAAGGCAGTGGTCAGAGCGCCGGTGGCAATCATCGTATAAGAAACGACTCCCAGTACTCTCATCGGTAAGGTCACCCGCGCCAGGAAGAACAGAATGACGATGGTGGTCACCGCCCCGGCGGCTTGCAGCCCTGCATAAAAGTCTTTGCTGGCGCTGTATTGGCCGATCACCATGGCTGCTGATGTGGCCAGGGTGATACCGATGATCAGGTTCACGCCCACCGCCAGGCTGATCACCTTCTGCAGTTCCGCCAGGTCGCGAATATGCCCGAATGCAATGCGCAGCGGTTGCAGCCAGATGTCCTGATGTTGCTCGAACGACTCCAGAGTGATCGAGCTGGTGCGTTGCCAGATCAGCATCGCCAGATCAGCCAGCAGAAACAGCCCGGCAATCCCCAGCACCACCCAGTGCCACGCCCAGATTTCCAGCATCAGTGCCGCGACCAGTGGGCCGAGCACCAGCCCGGTCTGATCGGCGATCTGCGAATAGGAGAGGGTCTTGGTGTAGGTGTATTGCTTGAAAATGTAGGGCATGACCACTTCGCGGGCCATGATGCCCTGGGTGGTCAGCACGCCGCACAGCACGGACAGAATCACGATCCAGTAGATGCCATCAAACACGCCATACAGTGCCACGGCTGCGACGCAGGCCGCTGCACGGTAGACCTGGCTGATGTGCAGGATGCGAATGGGCGAAAACTTGTCGCACAGTGCACCGCATACGGGAAATGCCAGAAAGCGCGGCAACGACTCGGCAAAAAAAGCCAGGCCGGCCAAAGAGACACTGTTGGTGGTCTGAAAGACAATCAGCGGGACGATGAACAGCAGGATCTGGTCAGCCAGCCGGGACAGGAACAGCGAGATAAAGAAAGCCAGGTAATCCTTACGCATAGTGACCTCATGTCGATGGCGGTGTATCAGCGGAGCCACGAGCTTTGGGCAAATATCCTCCGATGGACTACTACTGTAGGGCTGTTTCAACTTCGTCTATAAGGAGTATGTCGATGCTGGCTCACTGGTTTCTGGCGGCGATTCACCTTTTGGCCTTTGCACTGGGCTTCTGGGCGGTACTGACCCGCGGTACGGCTTTACGTCGTCTGATTGCCGGGACGGGGGAGGCGCGCAGCGTTCTGGTGGCGGATAATCTGTGGGGGATCTCTGCAGTCATTCTCTTGGTCACGGGAGGGATGCGAGCTTTTGGTGGGTATGAAAAAGGCACTGATTACTACCTTCACCAGCCGCTGTTTCACCTCAAAATGACGCTCTTCGTCCTTATCCTGCTGCTTGAAATTGCACCGATGGTGGCGCTGATCAAATGGCGGATTGCGTTGGGTCGTGGGGCGGCGATCGATACCGGGCGCGCAACGCTATTTGCTCGTATCAGTCATATCGAGGCGCTGCTGCTGGTGCTGATGGTTGTGGCCGCCACGGGCATGGCGCGTGGGGTCGCGTTTGGCTAGCCGGGAAGGAGGAAGCCCTTTCTCGCAGCAAATCCGAAACGTCTGACAGTCAGGCATGAGGCGAGGGCGCTAGTATCGGCTCCACGTTGCGAAGGCATAGCAAAGAGAGGCTGGGCGGAGAGCGATGCGGTGCTTGAATCTTTAGCCAGCCGTTATTCGAGGCAGAATGGGCTGGCTACTGACCACAGCAGGATTCAGGGTGTTTGCGGTTTGTCTGGGGCGGTCAGGCCGGCCTGAATGCGTTGATAGATTTCTTCGCGATGCACCGCAACGTCTTTCGGGGCGTTGATGCCAATCCGGACTTGCTGGCCGCTAACGCCCAGAATGGTGATCGTAATGTTGTCACCGATGTTTATGCTTTCACCGACTTTGCGGGTGAGTATCAGCATGGTTTTCTCCTTGATTGCTTTGTAGGGCACCTGATTCGGACAGTGCAGAGGTCGGTATAGGTATAGATTAGTGCGAAGTCTCGCAGTTTGGGTGCCTCTTTCTGACGCGCAGATGCTGCATTAATTCCCAAGGCGTAACTATACAGAGGCCGCAACCATCATTCTCGTTGTTTTGCGCCCATTTTGCGGCGCTCGAGCAGGATCCATGAGTGTTAAAATCGCTGCTTTCAGCATTCAGAGGGAAGCGTTGTGCGCAAAGTGGCCTTGGTAATCGCAGTATTGACGTTGGCCGGGTGCGATGAGGGTAAGGGGGTTAACGCGCAAAAGCCGCAACCGACAGTCGCTTCCGCACCCGCGGCGACAACCGGTCCGCAATGGGACGTCGAGGTGCGCGGCGAAACCCCCCAGGCGGTCAGCGACCTGAGCGGCTGGCTGATTGAGCATAGCTTCGTTTCCAGCGTCATCAGGGAGAATGGAAAGGTTCGGATCCTGATAGGGCCGTTTAATTCGAAAACCGAGGCAGAAGCCAAGCAAGCTGAGGTGACGGCAGCGCTCACCCGGGCAAAGAAAAGGAATATCGAGTCGCTGGTGGTCGAACATCCGACGGCTCAATAAACAAAAAACGGCGTTTAGAAACGAACAAAGGCCTGGGGTGTAACGCCCCAGGCCTTTGTGTTTTCAGCGGCCGGTCAGCCGCAGGTTTTCATGTCCACCGGGCCGACAAACTCGTTGCCGCGCCCCATCACGCACGCAACGCTCTGATTGCGTTGACGTTCCCAGGTTTGTACCGGATAGGTTTTATTCCAGGCTTCATACAGTTGCCGATCCTGTTTTGACAGGCGCAAGCCGTATTGCTTACTCATGTAGAAATAAGTCCGGGCGATCATGCCGCGAATGGAAGGGCGGGGCATGACCTTCTTCGCCTTGAAGTCGACCTGTGTCAGGCACGAACCGTATTGACCGGTTTGCACGGGCAACCAGCCGAAGCTGAAGTTGCTGCGATCGCCATTCACTTCGCCGATGCTCGGCACCAGATTGTGCAGATCGGCCTCGGCTTTCTGATAGGTCGGGTCGTACCGTGTGCAGTTCTTGCGACCGCCTTGTTGCCAGCATTCGCGCAGATGGCCGATCTGCCAGGCCGGGACAATGTGCTCCCACTCGATGCGCGAGGCGCGTTTGGCGTTTTTGCGCGGCACATAGCCGCAGGCGGCCAAGTCCACGCGGTTGCCGGTGTATTTGCAGCCGCAATAAAACTCGGTGGATTGCGGGGCGTACAACTTCCACGCGACTTTCTTTGCTTCGTTGAAGGTGCGTGGGGCGCCAGCCTGGGCGCCGAGGGTGATGAGCAGCAGCAGTAAAGCAAACCAGCGGACACTCATTGACTCAGTCTTCCTTTGGCACAACCCAGAAAATCTGCACACCGCCATCGTCGCGATGGGCGAGGGTGACGTTATCGTTCTCGTCGATTTCTTCGAGCAAGCGTTCCCACTCATCCACCGGTTCATCTGGAAGACGGAAGATCAGTGCCGCTTTGGCTTTTTGGGCTGTGGGGGAATTGATGATTTTCTGAATGCGCATACCCAGGCGTTCATAGGTATCAGGAGAGACAGAGGTAGTGGCCACGGAATTATCCTTATTAAGCTGTACGGGCATACAGTATTTAACTGTAAGCATTTTCGCAACTGCTTAAAATTCAAGAAAATCCTCTGACAGTAGTTTTTTCCGTTTGGTGTAGGACGATGGGAAATTTTTTATCGGAATAGGTCGTGAACCACTCACCAAGGCTGGCGAGTGGTGGCAGCGATGCCCGACCAGAACAGGTCGGGCGAGGGTGGATCAGTATTCCCAGAACATCCGTTGCAGCTCTTTGCTGTCGTTGGTCTTGGTCAGCGCGACCATGGCCAGGATGCGGGCTTTTTGCGGGTTCAGGTCGTTAGCCACAACCCAGTCGTACTTGTCGTCAGGCTGTTCGGCGTTACGCAGCACGAAACCACCGGCGTTGACGTGGGAAGAACGAATGATTTGTACGCCGTCCTTGCGCAGGGCTTGCAGGGCGGGAACCACGCGGGACGAGACCGAGCCATTGCCGGTACCGGCGTGGATGATGGCTTTGGCGCCCGATTGAGCCAGGGCTTTGTAGGCGGTGTCGCTGACGTTGCCATAGGAATAGGCGATTTCGACGTCAGCCAGGCTCTTGATGGTTTTGATGTCGAATTCCGAATCCATGGTGTGGCGCTTGGCTGGCAAGCGGAACCAGTAGGATTTGCCTTCGACCACCATGCCCAGTGGGCCCCAGGCACTTTTGAACGCCTCGGTCTTGATGTTGATCATTTTGCTGACATCGCGACCCGACTGGATTTCATCGTTCATGGTCACCAGTACGCCTTTGCCGCGCGCGTCTTTGCTGCTGGCCACGGCGACGGCGTTGTACAGGTTCAGCATGCCGTCGGCCGACATGGCGGTGCCAGGGCGCATGGAGCCTACGACGATGATCGGCTTGTCGGTTTTTTCCACCAGATTGAGGAAGTAAGCGGTTTCTTCCAGCGTGTCGGTGCCGTGGGTGATGACAATGCCATCGACGTCTTTGCTGTCGGCCAGTTCAGCCACGCGACGGCCCAGTTGCAGCAGGTTGTCGTTGGTGATGCTTTCGGATGCGATCTGCATGACCTGTTCGCCGCGAACGTTGGCCAATTGGCTTAGTTCCGGAACCCCTGCGATCAGCTGTTCGATACCGACTTTCGCCGCTTGATAGGTGGCGCTATTCGCGGCACTGGCTCCCGCGCCGGCAATGGTGCCGCCAGTGGCCAGGATCACCACGTTTGCCAATTTCTGTTGGGTTTCGACTTCTTTTGCCTGAAGGGCGGTGGGCAGAAGCAATAGCAGGGCCAAAGCGCCCGGAATAAAAGTGTTGAAGGCAGATTTCATTATTGTTTTCTCTCGTAGTGAAACGTTGCGGATGCAGGTTCATCTAGACACGCCCCCAAGCAGATCTGAACGCCGGGGGTGTAGGAGAAGAGCAGGATCTGTACCAGCCTGATATTCAACAATAAGATCTTTTAACCATATGATTTTTATATGAATTATTGAAACGTCTGGAAAAGTATTCACACTTGGGTGTCCGGGTTTCCGAACATGTGTAGCTTTTACGTTCGGCTCTCCGACCCTCATTGAGACAGTCGACTTGCAAAATCGGAAATCAGTGCTAAAGAAACCCCCGTGCAGGTCGATGCTCCTTTAAAGGGATCTTTTCCAGGAGTTCATATGTCGTTTACTGTCGGTTTTCCAAATGCAGGTGCCATCACTATCGCGGGCAAGTCCCCGGCGACCATCAACGCCTTGAGTGAAGCGACGTCCGACGCCTCAGCCCAAGCGCTGGGTGAAGAGGCGGGTAGTGACAACCAAGTCAGAACCGGTGGCGGTGCGCAGACTCAGAGCGAAAGCAAATCCGAAAAAAGCAGCAATCAAAGTATTGCGGTGCAGGTACTGCTCAAACGCATGCAGGAACTTCAGCAGCAACTGCGCGAACAGCAGCAACAACTGGCGGCCGCTCAGGCAGCGAATTATCCGACCCCGGAAGCCAAAGCCACCGCGGTCATGTCGATTCAGGGGCAAATCGCCGATACCAGCGGTGCGCTCGCGCAAGTGACAGGCAATCTGGTCAAAGAGCTGGCCAAGGGTTCCAGCAGTGGCAGTCTGGTCAGCACCACAGCGTGATGTAAAAGGGTTGGCTTTTGCCAACCGAGACACAGAACGGGTCGTTGACAAATCTCGATAGGGTTCGCATAGTTCGGTCTACGCAAACGTTTGCGCGGTCGCCCTTGATGGCTTGATCCCGTAAGGGCAGAGTCCAGCGCAAGCATTGCTCAGAATAATCATAAGATCGGAGTGAACCCATGAAGCTGCCATTCGCTGGACGTCTTCTCGCTGTCGCAATGCTGGCTGCCGCATCCGCCGCGTTGCCAGTCTCTTCGGCTTTCGCCGAAACCCCTGAAAAACCTAAAGTCGCATTGGTCATGAAATCCCTGGCCAACGAATTCTTCCTGACCATGGAAGACGGCGCCAAGGCTTACCAGAAAGACCACTCCGGCGACTTCGAGCTGATCTCCAACGGCATCAAGGACGAGACGGACACGGCCGGCCAGACGCGCATCGTCGAGCAAATGATTTTGTCCAAAGTCAACGCATTGGTCATCGCTCCGGCAGACTCCAAGGCCATGGTCCCGGTCATCAAGAAGGCAGTCGATGCCGGCATCACCGTGATCAACATCGATAATCAGCTGGACCCGGCCGTGGTCAAAAGCAAAAACATCACCGTTCCGTTCGTAGGCCCGGACAACCGCAAAGGCGCGCGTCTGGTGGGTGAGTACCTGGCCAAACAGCTGAAGGCTGGTGACGAAGTCGGCATCATCGAAGGCGTTTCCACCACCACCAACGCCCAGCAGCGTACGGCTGGCTTCAAGGATGCGATGGAGGCGGCGCAGATCAAAGTCGTGTCCCTGCAGTCCGGCGATTGGGAAATCGACAAGGGCGGCAAGGTTGCCTCGTCGATGCTCAGCGAATACCCGAACATCAAGGCCCTGTTGGCCGGCAACGACAGCATGGCCGTCGGCGCAGTCTCTGCCGTGCGCGCGGCGGGCAAGGCCGGCAAGGTGCAGGTGGTTGGTTATGACAACATCAACGCCATCAAGCCAATGCTCAAGGATGGCCGCGTCCTGGCCACCGCCGACCAGTTTGCTGCCCGGCAAGCGGTGTTCGGCATTGAGACTGCGCTGAAGATCATCAAGGGCGAGACAGTCGATAGCGGCGTCAATGGCGTCATCGAAACTCCGGTAGAGCTGGTTACCAAGTAGTCTTTCTGGCGACACAACGGTGCTCGCCTCTTGGGGCGAGCACATGGAGAGTTTTTATGTCCGTTTGCGCCCCGAACGCTGTCCTCTCGGTCAGCGGTATCGGTAAAACCTATGCCCAACCTGTCCTCACCGGTATCGACCTGACGCTGATGCGCGGTGAAGTGCTGGCGCTGACCGGTGAGAATGGTGCCGGCAAAAGCACGCTGTCGAAAATCATTGGCGGACTGGTCACGCCGACCACCGGCCAGATGCAATTCCAGGGGCAGGATTACCGTCCAGGCAGCCGGAGCCAGGCCGAAGAGCTGGGCATCCGTATGGTCATGCAAGAACTCAATCTGTTGCCGACGTTGTCGGTGGCGGAAAACCTGTTTCTCGACAACCTGCCCAGTCACGGTGGCTGGATCAGCCGCAAGCAATTGCGCAAGGCGGCGATCGAGGCCATGGCCCAGGTCGGCTTGGACGCCATCGATCCAGATACTTTGGTTGGTGAGCTAGGTATTGGTCATCAGCAAATGGTCGAGATCGCTCGCAACCTGATCGGCGATTGCCACGTACTGATTCTCGACGAGCCGACAGCAATGCTCACGGCCCGTGAAGTCGAAATGCTGTTCGAGCAGATCACTCGCCTGCAGGCTCGTGGTGTGTCGATCATCTACATTTCCCACCGCCTCGAAGAACTGGCAAGGGTGGCCCAGCGCATCGCGGTATTGCGCGACGGCAACCTGGTCTGCGTCGAGCCGATGGCCAATTACAACAGCGAGCAACTGGTCACCTTGATGGTCGGCCGTGAATTGGGCGAGCACATCGACATGGGGCCGCGCAAGATCGGCGCGCCGGCTTTGACGGTCAAAGGGCTGACCCGTTCTGACAAGGTCCGCGACGTGTCTTTCGAAGTGCGCGCCGGCGAGATTTTCGGGATTTCCGGTTTGATCGGGGCAGGGCGCACCGAGTTGCTGCGCTTGATCTTCGGCGCCGATACAGCCGACAGCGGCACCGTCGCGCTGGGCGCGTCGGCCCAGGTGGTGAATATTCGTTCGCCGGCCGACGCGGTTGGTCACGGCATCGCCCTGATCACCGAAGACCGCAAAGGCGAAGGCCTGCTGCTGACACAATCGATCAGCGCCAACATTGCCTTGGGCAATATGCCGGTGATTTCCAGCGGCGGCTTCGTCAACAACGGTGACGAGATGTCTCTGGCCCAGCGTCAGATCAACGCCATGCGCATTCGCAGTTCCAGCCCGACGCAACTGGTATCGGAACTGTCCGGCGGTAATCAGCAGAAAGTCGTGATCGGCCGCTGGCTCGAGCGCGACTGCACGGTGATGCTGTTCGACGAGCCGACCCGTGGCATCGACGTCGGCGCCAAGTTCGATATCTACGCATTACTCGGTGAGTTGACCCGTCAGGGCAAAGCGCTGGTAGTGGTGTCCAGCGACCTGCGCGAACTGATGCTGATCTGCGATCGCATCGGTGTGCTGTCCGCAGGGCGTCTGATTGACACCTTCGAGCGTGACAGCTGGACCCAGGATGATTTGCTTGCCGCCGCTTTCGCCGGCTACCAAAAACGTGATGCGTTGCTCAACGAAGCAGCGCCTAGGGATCTTCCATGAATACTGCATCTTTGGCCGGCAAACGTAGTGGCAATTTTTACGGACTCGGCACATATCTGGGCCTGGCCGGTGCCTTGCTGGCGATGGTCGCGCTGTTCTCGGTCCTGAGCAGCCATTTCCTGTCTTACGACACCTTCAGCACTCTGGCCAACCAGATTCCCGATTTGATGGTACTGGCGGTCGGCATGACCTTCGTATTGATCATCGGCGGTATCGACTTGTCGGTGGGGTCGGTACTGGCGCTCGCGGCCTCGGCGGTCAGCGTGGCGATTCTCGGTTGGGGCTGGAGCGTCTTGCCTGCGGCCTTGCTCGGCATGGCGGTGGCGGCATTGGCCGGGACCATCACCGGCTCGATCACCGTGGCCTGGCGGATTCCGTCGTTCATCGTGTCCCTCGGTGTGCTGGAAATGGCGCGGGGCCTGGCGTACCAAATGACCGGTTCGCGCACCGCCTACATCGGTGATGCCTTCGCCTGGCTGTCCAACCCGATCGCCTTCGGCATCTCGCCGTCGTTCATCATTGCCTTGCTGATTATCTTCATCGCCCAGGCTGTGCTGACGCGTACGGTGTTCGGTCGTTACCTGATCGGCATCGGCACCAACGAAGAGGCGGTGCGTCTGGCGGGGATCAATCCGAAACCTTACAAGATCCTGGTCTTCAGTCTGATGGGGCTGCTGGCCGGTATCGCCGCGTTGTTTCAGATTTCTCGCCTGGAAGCGGCGGACCCGAACGCCGGCTCCGGTCTGGAGCTGCAGGTGATCGCCGCGGTCGTGATCGGCGGCACCAGCCTGATGGGCGGGCGCGGCTCGGTCATCAGTACATTCTTTGGCGTCCTTATTATCTCGGTACTGGCGGCCGGTCTGGCGCAGATCGGCGCGACCGAACCCACCAAACGCATCATCACCGGTGCGGTGATCGTGGTGGCGGTGGTGCTTGATACTTATCGCAGTCAGCGCGCAAGCCGGCGGACCTGAGTCATGGCAACAATCAAGGATGTAGCGGCACTCGCGGGCATCTCCTACACCACGGTTTCCCATGTGGTGAACAAGACGCGGCCGGTCAGTGAGGAAGTACGGGTCAAGGTCGAGGCGGCGATCAAAAGCCTCGACTACGTGCCCAGTGCCGTGGCCCGGTCGTTGAAAGCGAAAACCACCGCGACCATCGGCCTGCTGGTGCCCAACAGCCTCAACCCGTACTTCGCTGAATTGGCCCGTGGCATCGAGGATTACTGCGAGCGCAACGGCTATTGCGTCATCCTCTGCAACTCCGACGACAACCCGGACAAGCAACGCAGTTACCTTCGCGTGTTGCTGGAAAAACGCATTGACGGCCTGATCGTTGCCTCAGCCGGGGGTGATAGCGGTCTGGCCGAAGGTCTGGCGGGTGTGCGTACGCCGATGGTAATCGTCGACCGTGGGCTCGAAGGTCTCGATGCCGATCTGGTGCGCATCGATCATGAATACGGTGCCTACCTGGCGACCCGGCACCTGCTGGATCTGGGGCATCGGGACATCGCCACGATTGGCGGGCCGGCGAGTACCAGCGTGGCGCAGATGCGTCTGGCCGGTTATTGCCGCGCCTTGAAAGAGGCAGGCGTCGAAGTGCCGCGCGAGCGCATGCTGGAAAGCGACTTCACCAGCACTGGTGGTTACAACGCCGCCGCGATACTGCTGGAAAACAACCCGCCCAGCGCGATCTTCGCCGGTAACGACATGATTGGCATCGGTGTGTTGCGCGCCGCTGCCGAGCGCAATATTCGTGTGCCCACCGAGTTGTCGGTGATCGGCTTCGACGACATCCAGATGAGCCGTTACGTCTATCCGGCGCTGACCACCGTTGGTCAATCGATCCTGCAGCTTGGCGAGATGGCGGCCGAAGTGCTGTTGCGCAGGATTGCCACGCCGGATCTGGCAACCGATCAGCGCATCGTGACGCCCAATATTGTCCTGCGCGAATCGACTGCGCCGCTGGCCAGTGTGTTTGCCCACTTCCGCTAAACAAAAAGTACCGCTGAAACCGAAAGTACCGCAGAAACAGAATTGACGAGTAGTGATGTATGCCAGCAAAAGTAGTGGTAATAGGCAGCCTGAACATGGACCTGGTAACCCGGGCGCCACGGCTGCCCCGTGGTGGTGAAACGCTGATCGGCGAATCGTTTGCCACGGTTTCCGGCGGCAAGGGCGCGAACCAGGCCGTGGCTGCGGCTCGGCTGGGGGCGCAAGTGTCGATGGTCGGTTGTGTCGGCAACGACGCCTATGGCGAAGCGCTGCGCGGGGCGTTGTTGGCCGAGCAGATCGATTGCCAGGCGGTCAGCACGGTCGAAGATTCCAGTGGCGTAGCGTTGATCGTGGTCGATGACAACAGTCAGAACTCGATCGTGATTGTTGCCGGTGCCAACGGTGCGCTCACGCCCGAAGTGATCGACCGTTTTGACGCGGTGTTACAAGCGGCGGATGTCATCATCTGTCAGCTGGAAGTACCGGATGCCACGGTCGGCCATGCTCTGAAGCGCGGTCGTGAGCTGGGTAAAACCGTGATTCTCAATCCGGCGCCGGCCAGCCGCCCGCTGCCGGCGGATTGGTATGCGGCCATCGATTACCTGATCCCCAACGAAAGCGAAGCCTCGGCCCTGAGCGGTTTGCCGGTGGACTCCCTGAGCACCGCCGAAACTGCCGCCACCCGCTTGATCGCCATGGGCGCCGGCAAAGTGATCATCACCCTGGGTTCTCAAGGATCACTGTTCGCCGATGGCCAACGCTTCGAGCATTTCCCGGCAGCGAAAGTGAAGGCGGTCGATACCACCGCAGCCGGCGACACGTTCGTCGGTGGTTTCGCCGCGGCGTTGGCGGCCGGCAAGCGCGAGGCCGATGCGATCCGTTTCGGCCAGGTCGCCGCAGCGCTGTCGGTCACCCGGGCTGGCGCGCAACCTTCGATTCCCACCTTGTCCGACGTACAGGCCTTTAAAGCACCATGAAAAAGACTCCTTTGCTCAACGTCGCGCTGTCGCGGCTGATCGCCTCCCTGGGCCATGGCGACACGGTGGTGATCGGCGATGCCGGCCTGCCGGTTCCACCCGGCGTCGAATTGATCGACCTGGCCTTGACTCACGGCATTCCGGATTTCATCAGTACCTTGAAGGTCGTACTGAGCGAAATGCAGGTCGAAAGCCATGTGCTGGCCCATGAGATTCTGGACAAGAAACCGTCGGCCTTGGGCACGCTGGATGAACTGAATGCCGAAGGTGCGCTGGGCCGGCGCGAACTGCTCAGTCACGACCAATTCAAAGCACTCAGCCGACAAGCACGGGCGATTATTCGTACAGGCGAATGTCAGCCGTACTGCAACATCGTACTGGTGGCTGGAGTAACGTTTTAACGTTCCGTTCTTCCCACGCACAAGGAGTGCGCTATGCACCGCTATGCTCAGAAACTGCACCATCTGCTTCGGAGTCTGCTGCTTTTGTCCCTGATTACCGCAACAAGCGCCCACGCGGCGGAAAAGATCGACTTGATCATCGACACCGATCCGGGTGCTGATGACGTGGTCGCCTTGCTGTTTGCCCTGGCATCGCCGGAGGAGTTGAATATTCGTGCGCTGACCACCGTTGCGGGCAACGTGCGTCTGGACAAGACTTCGCGTAATGCGCGTCTCGCCCGCGAGTGGGCAGGGCGCGAGGAGGTGCCTGTTTACGCGGGCGCGCCGAAACCAATGATGCGCACGCCGATTTATGCCGAGAACATCCACGGCAAGGAAGGCCTGTCGGGTGTCACGGTGCACGAACCGAAGAAAGGCCTGGCCGAAGGCAATGCGGTGAATTATCTGATCGATACCCTGAAGACCGCCAAACCCCACAGCATCACCATCGCCATGCTCGGTCCACAGACCAACCTGGCGCTGGCGCTGATCCAGGAGCCTGAAATCGTTCAGGGCATCAAGGAAGTGGTGATCATGGGCGGTGCGCATTTCAATGGCGGCAACATTACCCCGGTGGCCGAATTCAACCTGTTCGCCGACCCTCAGGCTGCAGAAGTGGTGCTGAAAAGTGGCGTCAAGCTGACCTACCTGCCGCTGGACGTGACCCACAAGATTCTGACCAGTGAAGCGCGCCTGAAGCAGATCGCCGCACTGAACAACAATGCCAGCAAGCTGGTGGGCGATATTCTCAACGAGTACGTCAAAGGCGACATGGAGCACTACGGCATTCCGGGTGGCCCGGTGCATGACGCTACAGTCATCGCTTACCTGCTCAAGCCGGAGCTGTTCACCGGGCGTTCGGTCAACGTAGTGGTTGATAGTCGCGAAGGGCCGACCTTCGGCCAGACCATTGTCGACTGGTATGACGGGCTGAAGGCGCCGAAAAATGCCTTCTGGGTTGAAAGCGGCGACGCTCAGGGCTTCTTCGACCTGTTGACCCAGCGTCTGTCTCGTTTGAAGTAAGTCATAGGCCCGCAGGTGTCAGCCTGCGGGTTTTTGCGCTACTCGGTCTCTGTTGCGCCCTTATAGTCGGCGGGGTACTTCTCCAGAACCTGTTTGATGAATGTCTGTGCGGCTTGTGTTCCCAGTTCCTTGACCAGCAAATCGATACCAATGATTGCCAGCTCTTCCGGGCTACCCGGGCTGTAAGAGCTGTGGCCTTGTGGCCACTTGGCTTTGATGTCGGCGTCGATGCTTACGGTGGTCATGATGGCGCTCGTGAAGTCGGAAAGGCTGAGTATCGAGTTAACCATTTTGCGCGGCGTTTGGCACTCCGACTTAGGCATGAGGGGAGGGCTATGCGACACTTGGTCTTTGACGAATTTTCAAGGACCGTGCTGTGCAGATCGATTTGAACACTCCTGACGGCTTGACCCTCGAAGCGGTGCGTCAGTTGCTGGCCTCTGCCAGCGACGATGAACACACTCAGTTGCGGGTCACCAAGGGCGGCATCGCCTACATTTCGTCGGGTATTGTGGGCGGTACGGACATCGACGGGTTGCTGTTTCGCCTGGAAACCTGGGCCAAGGGCTCCGGTTATGTCGGATTGGTCGCGGCCAGCGACGAGGTCTGGGTCATGCAGATCTTCAATGCGCTCAAGGAGAACTGGCCGAAACCGCCTTTCGACTACATCGACGTCTATTGATCGCTGTTCATATTCAGTCACGATTGAATGATGAACGGCAGGGTGATGCTCAGGCAAACTCGCCACTGTCCGGATCGAGGGCGGGGCGATGGTACTCATCTTGAAACCAAACGCCGAGATGGCGGTCGCACGATCTCAGCTTAACTATTGAAAAAAGGAGGCTTCATGCCTTGGAAGCTCGCGTCATTGGGTACTTTGTTGGCCGCCACTCTGCTGACCGGTTGCAGCAGTACGTCCACCGAGTCGGCAAAGGACCCCGTGACGACCGATACCGGCCACAGCCGTTGTGAAGCCAAAGCTGCCGAATTCACCATTGGCAAAAAGGCGTCGCCCCAATTGCTGGAGCAGGCACGCACCCGCTCAGGCGCGCAGAATGCCCGGTTCCTCAAGCCTGATGACATGGTGACCCTGGAGTACCGCTCCGATCGCTTGAACCTGAACACCGATAACAATCTGGTGGTCACCCGCGTCAACTGCGGCTGATTACTTCAGGCTTTTGTTTCGCCCATAAAAAACCCCGTCACATGGACGGGGTTTTTTTAGTGCGGCTGAAAATTACTCAGCGCGGACTTGTGCAGCTTGCATACCCTTTTGGCCTTTCTCAGCCACGAAGGAAACGGTCTGGCCTTCTTTCAGGCTTTTGAAACCGTCGCTTTCGATAGCTTTGAAGTGTACGAACAGGTCGTCACCGCCACCTTGAGGAGTGATGAAGCCGAAGCCTTTTTCATCGTTGAACCATTTAACGGTGCCGGTTTGGCGATTAGACATGGTGTATCTCCAAGAAACATATATTTTCAGTAGTACTGTGCTGCTCAGGCCAACTGGGCACACCGGAGTATCATAGTCGAAATGTTCGCTTTGGGAGCCCCCCGGGTGTGCTGTTTGCCCTTCAGTAGCGTTTGCTTTGTTGCTTCGTATGGCTGAAAGCCCCGGTTTAAAAGGCTTTCAGCCGAAAGTAAAGACAATAAAAAAAGCTGTAAAACCTGCATAAATCGTACGAAAAAGCTTAAATCCGGCCCTTTTTATCAGCGATGGGCCGAGTCACAAGGACTTTTTTCTCACTTTTTCGCCGGTGCATTGGCCTTGCATTTGGCGATCTGGCCCAGTGCCTTCTGTTGCAGTTCCGGGCTGGCCTTGTTGTCCATCAACGACTGAATGTCGCTGGCCGGGTACGATTTGATAGCGTCGGCACCACATGCGCAGTGTGACTTGGCTGCCGCAGCGCCGATCTGCGGAGTGGCCGCCTGAGTGCACTGAGCCATGTATTTCTCGCGCTCGCCCTTTGGCCAATCGGCATGGGCAGCCAGCGGCAGCAACAGGACGACGGGTGCGACGATGGCGAATAAACGATTCAGACGCATGCTGGGATGCTCCTTTTGGGTCAATGTCTTGTTATCTGAGGGGTAAAGCAGGGTTCAAGTTCATCACTCTGGCATAAAAATGCGTGATTTGCCCCGGCAGAAAACCTTGCCACCGCGACGACCGTTCATCTGTGCTAGCATGCCTCGCTCGGGCGTTTGCAAGCTCCGGATGACCTTCAGTCCCGGCAGCGGCAGCGGCTCGAATAACCCTGATTTGAATCCCAGTCACTCTGGTTCGGTTTTCCGGTTGGCCGCAAGGCTCCTGCCGCTGTAAGGCAGGCGTTCGTCATTGAATGGCCTGGATCGGATCTTGTACTGGCTCATCCCAACCCACGTGACCTTTGGTAGGGGTCACCACTAGGAGAGGAGGCGCCATGCCAACTATTACTCTTCCCGACGGCAGTCAACGCTCATTCGATCACCCGGTTTCCGTAGCCGAGGTCGCCGCATCCATCGGTGCCGGTCTGGCCAAGGCCACCGTGGCCGGCAAAGTCAATGGCAAGCTGGTCGACGCCAGCGACATCATCGATAGCGATTCCTCGCTGCAAATCATTACGCCAAAGGATGAAGAGGGGCTGGAGATCATTCGCCACTCTTGTGCCCACCTGGTGGGGCATGCGGTCAAGCAGCTGTACCCGACTGCGAAGATGGTCATCGGTCCGGTCATCGACGAAGGCTTCTATTACGACATCGCCTTCGAGCGTCCTTTCACGCCGGACGACCTGGCTGCGATCGAACAGCGCATGCAGCAGCTGATCGAGAAAGATTACGATGTGATCAAGAAAGTCACTCCGCGCGCCGAAGTGATCGAAGTGTTCAAGGCCCGCGGCGAAGACTACAAGCTGCGTCTGGTCGAAGACATGCCGAACGAGCAGGCCATGGGCCTGTACTATCACGAAGAATACGTCGACATGTGCCGCGGTCCGCACGTGCCGAATACCCGCTTCCTGAAATCCTTCAAGCTGACCAAGCTGTCCGGCGCCTACTGGCGTGGCGATGCCAAGAACGAGCAATTGCAGCGCGTTTACGGCACCGCATGGGCAGACAAAAAGCAGCTGGCGGCTTACATCCAGCGCATCGAAGAAGCTGAAAAGCGCGATCACCGCAAGATCGGCAAGCGCCTGGGCCTGTTCCACACCCAGGAAGAGTCGCCGGGCATGGTGTTCTGGCACCCGAACGGCTGGACTCTGTACCAGGTGCTCGAGCAGTACATGCGCAAGGTTCAGCGCGACAACGGCTATCTGGAGATCAAAACTCCACAAGTCGTTGACCGCAGCCTGTGGGAGAAATCCGGGCACTGGGCCAACTACGCCGACAACATGTTTACCACTCAGTCGGAAAACCGCGACTACGCCATCAAGCCGATGAACTGCCCGTGCCACGTGCAGGTGTTCAATCAGGGCCTGAAAAGCTACCGCGAGCTGCCGATGCGTCTGGCCGAGTTCGGTGCCTGCCACCGTAACGAGCCGTCGGGTGCACTGCACGGCATCATGCGCGTTCGCGCCTTCACTCAGGACGATGCTCACATCTTCTGTACTGAAGAGCAGATGCAGGCCGAATCCGCTGCGTTCATCAAGCTGACCATGGACGTCTATGCCGACTTCGGTTTCAAAGACGTCGAGATGAAGCTGTCCACTCGTCCGGAAAAACGCGTCGGTTCCGACGAACTGTGGGATCGCGCCGAAGCTGCACTGGCTGCAGCCCTTGATAGCGCTGGCTTGCCATACGATCTGCAACCGGGCGAGGGTGCGTTCTACGGTCCGAAGATCGAGTTCTCGCTGAAAGATTGCCTCGGCCGCGTCTGGCAATGTGGTACCCTTCAGCTCGATTTTAACCTGCCTGTCCGTCTGGGAGCCGAATACGTCTCTGAAGACAACAGTCGCAAGCACCCGGTTATGTTGCACCGGGCGATCCTGGGCTCCTTCGAGCGTTTCGTCGGAATCCTGATCGAGCACTACGAGGGTGCATTCCCCGCGTGGCTGGCTCCGACCCAGGCAGTGATCATGAATATCACTGATAAACAGGCTGATTTTGCCGCTGAGGTTGAAAAAACCCTCAATGAAAGCGGATTTCGTGCCAAGTCTGACTTGAGAAATGAAAAGATCGGCTTTAAAATCCGCGAGCATACTTTGCTCAAGGTTCCCTATCTCTTGGTTATCGGAGATCGGGAAGTCGAGATGCAGACTGTCGCTGTGCGTACTCGTGAAGGTGCTGACCTGGGCTCGATGCCCGTCGCCCAGTTCGCTGAGTTTCTCGCGCAAGCGGTTTCCCGGCGTGGTCGCCCAGATTCGGAGTAATTATTATTAAGCGTGAAATGAGACAAGATAAACGAGCTGCACCGAAAGCCCCGATCAACGAGAATATCTCGGCACGCGAGGTTCGGTTAATTGGAGCTGAAGGTGAACAGCTTGGGATTGTGTCAATTGAAGACGCGCTTCTTAAGGCTGAAGAGGCCAAACTGGATTTGGTGGAAATTTCCGCCGATGCAGTACCCCCTGTTTGCAAACTGATGGACTACGGCAAATCGATCTTCGAGAAGAAGAAGCAGATTGCCGCGGCCAAGAAAAACCAGAAGCAGATTCAGGTTAAAGAAATCAAGTTTCGTCCAGGGACGGAGGAAGGGGATTACCAGGTAAAACTGCGCAACCTGGTACGTTTCCTGAGTGATGGGGACAGGGCCAAGGTATCCTTGCGATTCCGCGGCCGTGAGATGGCCCACCAGGAGCTGGGGATGGAACTCCTCAAGCGAGTTGAAGGTGACTTGCTCGAGTACGGTTCGGTCGAACAGCATCCTAAGATGGAAGGACGCCAGCTGATCATGGTCATCGCCCCGAAAAAGAAGAAGTAATCAATAGGGCACGGCAGGCCTTCTGATTATGTTTATCAACTGAATGCGGAGTATCCGAACATGCCAAAAATGAAAACTAAAAGTGGTGCTGCTAAGCGGTTTTTGAAAACTGCTAACGGTATCAAGCACAAGCACGCTTTCAAGAGCCACATCCTGACTAAAATGTCGACCAAGCGTAAGCGTCAACTGCGCGGTAGCAGCTTGCTGCATCCGTCTGACGTGGCAAAAGTCGAGCGCATGCTGCGCCTTCGTTAATTTTAGTCAAGAATAGAGGAAGTAACTCATGGCTCGTGTAAAGCGTGGCGTCATTGCCCGTAAACGTCACAAAAAAATTCTGAAACTTGCTAAAGGCTACTACGGCGCTCGCTCGCGCGTATTCCGTGTTGCCAAGCAAGCGGTAATCAAGGCAGGCCAATACGCCTACCGTGACCGTCGTCAGAAAAAACGTCAGTTCCGCGCTCTGTGGATCGCTCGTATCAACGCTGGTGCACGTATCAACGGTCTGTCCTACAGCCGTTTCATCGCCGGCCTGAAAAAAGCGTCCATCGAGATCGACCGTAAGGTTCTGGCTGATCTGGCAGTGAACGAAAAAGCGGCGTTTGCTGCGATTGTCGAGAAAGCTAAAGCCACCTTGGCTTAAGTACCCCCGACAGTCACCCGGCCTCACCTCTGTGGGGCCAGGTGTTAAACGTCATAAATAGGGGAAGAGCCTTCAAGCTCTTCCCCTATTTTGTATCTGGAGTCTGTACATGGAAAACCTGGATGCGCTCGTCTCTCAAGCACTAGAGGCTGTGCAAAGCGCTGAAGATATCAATGCCCTGGAGCAAATCCGGGTTCACTACCTTGGCAAAAAGGGCGAATTGACTCAGGTGATGAAGACCCTGGGGAATTTGCCGGCAGAAGAGCGCCCACAAGTCGGCGCGCTGATCAACGTTGCCAAGGAGCGTGTCACAGAGGTTCTCAATGCCCGCAAGGCACTGTTTGAAGAGGCCGACCTGGCCGCCAAACTGTCCGCCGAGTCCATTGACGTGACCCTGCCTGGCCGTGGCCAGACCTCCGGTGGTCTGCATCCGGTTACGCGCACTCTGGAACGTATCGAACAGTTCTTCACCCACATAGGCTACGGCATTGCCGAAGGCCCTGAGGTCGAAGACGACTATCACAACTTCGAAGCGCTCAACATCCCAGGCCATCACCCGGCCCGGTCGATGCATGACACCTTCTATTTCAATGCCAACATGTTGCTGCGCACCCATACCTCTCCGGTACAGGTCCGCACCATGGAATCGAAACAGCCGCCGATCCGCATCGTCTGCCCAGGCCGTGTGTACCGTAGCGACTCCGATATCACTCACTCCCCGATGTTCCACCAGGTCGAAGGCCTGCTGGTCGATCGCGATATCAATTTCGCCGACCTGAAAGGCACCATCGAAGAGTTCCTGCGCGTGTTCTTCGAAAAAGAACTGGCCGTGCGTTTCCGTCCTTCGTACTTCCCGTTCACCGAGCCATCCGCTGAAGTCGACATGGAATGCGTGATGTGCAGCGGTAAAGGTTGCCGTGTCTGCAAGCAGACTGGCTGGCTGGAAGTCATGGGCTGCGGCATGGTTCACCCGAACGTGCTGCGCATGTCCGGGATCGACCCGGAAGAGTTTTCGGGCTTTGCCTTCGGCATGGGCGTTGAGCGTCTGGCCATGCTGCGTTACGGCGTGAACGACTTGCGTCTGTTCTTCGACAACGACTTGCGGTTCCTCGCGCAATTTCGCTAGTCGTAACGAATTCTTAGGAGAGCAGGATGAAATTCAGTGAACAATGGCTGCGTGGCTGGGTAAGCCCGCAGGTAAGTCGCGACGAGCTGGTTGCTCGTCTGTCGATGGCCGGTCTTGAGGTCGATAGCGTTACGCCGGCCGCCGGTGAATTCAGTGGCGTGGTGGTGGGCGAGGTGCTGAGCACCGAGCAACACCCGGACGCCGACAAGTTGCGCGTTTGCCAGGTCAGCAATGGCTCGGAGACTTTCCAGGTCGTATGCGGTGCGCCAAACGTGCGCCCGGGCCTGAAGATCCCGTTCGCCATGATCGGTGCCGAACTGCCAGGCGACTTCAAAATCAAGAAAGCCAAGCTGCGTGGCGTTGAATCCAACGGCATGCTGTGCTCCCAGGCTGAGCTGCAAATCGGCGAAGGCAACGATGGTCTGATGGAATTGCCGGCCGATGCGCCGGTCGGTCAGGACATTCGTGAGTACCTGAGCCTTGATGACGCCAGCATCGAGGTCGATCTGACCCCGAACCGCGGTGACTGCCTGTCGCTGGCCGGTCTGGCACGCGAAGTAGGCGCGCTTTATGCTGCCCAAGTCGTGCGCCCGGTGATTGCCAACGTTCCGGCCGTGCATGATGAAGTGCGTTCGATTGAAGTACTGGCACCGGCCGCGTGCCCGCGTTACCTGGGTCGTGTGATCCGTAACGTCGACCTGTCCAAGCCTACGCCGCTGTGGATGGTCGAGCGTCTGCGTCGTGCCGACGTGCGCAGCATCGACGCAGCCGTCGACATCACCAACTACGTGATGCTGGAACTGGGCCAACCGCTGCACGCGTTCGACCTCGCCGAAATCAATGGCGGCATCCGCGTACGCATGGCCGAAGAAGGCGAGAAGCTGGTGCTGCTCGACGGTCAGGAAGTCAGCCTGCGTAGCGATACGCTGGTGATTGCAGACCATACCCGTGCCTTGGCTATCGCCGGCGTCATGGGTGGCGAGCACAGCGGCGTCAACACCGCGACCACTCGCGATATTTTCTTGGAAAGCGCGTTCTTCGACCAGATTGCTGTCGCTGGCAAGGCTCGTTCCTACGGCCTGCACACCGATGCCTCGCACCGCTACGAGCGTGGCGTGGACTGGAAACTGGCCCGTGAAGCCATGGAGCGTGCCACTGGCCTGCTGCTGGAAATCACCGGTGGCGAAGCCGGTCCGATCATCGAAACCGTCAGCGAGCAGCACCTGCCGTCGATCGCGCCGATCACCCTGCGTGCCCAGCGCATCACCCAGATGCTGGGCATGGAGATGGATTCGGCCGAAGTCGAGCGTCTGCTCAGCGCCTTGGGCCTGACCATTACCGCCGATGGGGCAGGGCAGTGGCGCGTAGAAGTGCCAAGCTTCCGCTTCGATATCAGCCTGGAAATCGACCTGATCGAAGAGCTGGCCCGTCTGTACGGTTACAACCGTCTGCCGGTTCGCTACCCGCAAGCCCGTCTGGCGCCGCAAGCCAAGGCCGAAGCGCGCAGCGATCTGCCTGAACTGCGTCGCCTGCTGGTGGCTCGTGGTTATCAGGAAGCGATCACTTACAGCTTCATCGATCCGAAACAATTCGAGTTGTTTAATCCGGGTGTTGAGCCGCTGCTGTTGGCCAACCCGATTTCCAACGACATGGCTGCCATGCGTTCGTCCCTGTGGCCTGGTCTGGTCAAGGCGCTTCAGCACAACCTGAACCGTCAACAGGATCGCGTGCGTCTGTTCGAAAGCGGCCTGCGTTTCGTTGGTCAGCTGGAAGGCCTGAAGCAAGAGCCGATGCTGGCGGGTGTGGTGTGCGGTAGCCGTCTGCCGGAAGGCTGGGCACAAGGTCGCGATGTCGTGGACTTCTTCGACGTCAAAGCCGATGTGGAAGCGGTACTGGGCTTCGCCGGCGCACTGGACTCGTTCACTTTCGTGCCGGGCAAACACCCAGCATTGCACCCGGGTCAAACCGCGCGCATCGAACGTGAAGGCCGTTTGGTAGGTTTCGTTGGCGCGATCCACCCTGAATTGTCGAAAACCCTCGGTCTCGACCGTCCGGTCTTCGTATTCGAGCTGGTTCTGGCCGAAGTGGCGTTGGGCAAAATGCCTAAATTCCAGGAGTTATCGCGCTTTCCTGAAGTGCGTCGTGACCTTGCACTGCTGGCGGATAAAGACGTTGCGGCCACTGCCGTACTGGACGTAATCCGTGAAAATGCAGGTGAATGGCTGACAGACCTCAGGCTATTTGACGTGTATCAGGGTAAAGGCATTGATCCGCATAGAAAAAGCCTTGCAGTTGGCTTGACCTGGCAGCATCCATCGCGCACTCTTAATGACGATGAGGTGAATACCACGACGCAAAACATCCTCACCTCGCTCGAACAAAGGTTGAACGCCACGTTAAGGAAGTGACGTATGGGGGCTTTGACGAAAGCTGAGATGGCGGAACGTCTGTATGAAGAGCTGGGCCTGAACAAGCGGGAGGCCAAGGAATTGGTCGAACTGTTTTTTGAAGAAATCAGGCACGCTCTTGAAGACAACGAACAAGTCAAATTGTCCGGTTTCGGCAATTTTGACCTTCGGGACAAACGCCAGCGGCCTGGCCGCAATCCGAAAACGGGAGAAGAAATCCCGATCACGGCTCGCCGTGTGGTCACCTTTCGTCCAGGGCAGAAGTTGAAGGCCCGAGTTGAGGCTTATGCTGGAACCAAGTCATAACGACGAGCTACCCGTCATCCCGGGCAAACGCTACTTCACCATTGGTGAAGTCAGCGAGCTATGTGCCGTAAAACCGCACGTGCTGCGCTACTGGGAGCAGGAGTTTCCTCAACTCAACCCCGTCAAACGCCGCGGAAACCGCCGGTATTATCAGCGCCAGGACGTGCTGATGATCCGGCAGATCCGCGCGCTTCTTTACGATCAGGGGTTTACCATCGGCGGCGCACGCTTGCGTTTGTCCGGCGATGAAGCCAAAGACGACACCACCCAATACAAACAAATGATCCGCCAGATGATCGCCGAGCTGGAAGATGTTCTGGTGGTGCTCAAGAAATAAATTCCTGCTTTTAAATACTTCCAGTTTTCAAAAGCTTGCGATATATTCTTGAGCGTTCCTCGAGATGAGGGACAGATTCAACGCCTAGTCGGGGCGTAGCGCAGTCCGGTAGCGCACTAGCATGGGGTGCTAGGGGTCGAGTGTTCGAATCACTCCGTCCCGACCATATAATTCAAAGGGTTGCGAGATTTTATCTCGCGACCCTTTTTTATTTTTGGTCGTTTTTACCCCTACAAAACCACTGGCTCTGGGTGGAATTCTCGTGGCTTTTTTGTAATCCAACGCCAGCTTTAGCGCTTTATGGCACGGTCTTTAGTAGCACGTTGCCGACTATTCTTGGCACTTTGAGTACCCACGCCGCTCTTCGCTTACGGGGCTTCGACAGATTGTTTATCAGTTTTACTTGTTAGGCCGACGGAGCCTTTCACAGTCATGCGGCATATTTTGAAAGCACTGCACGATACCCGCCGGATCGACCCGGCGGATACTTTTCGGTTTTGGAAAGGGCTGTTACAGCCCGATTTCCATAAAGCGGCGAGTAAATATCTTGGCGTCTATGGGTTGGTCCAGTACCTGCTCGAAGCGAACTTGTGTGCTGTGCCCTGTCTCCAGGTTTTTCATCGAAAACAGGTTAGGGCGCCATTCGGTGGTGCCCGCCGTCGCAGGAAACTCACGGATGTCAGAGCTGGTTCGTATTTTGAATAGCTGCCCGCTTTTATTGAAATATTGCTCCTGGATTGCGGTGTAGTACTGCTGTTCGACCCAGATAATCCTTTTGCCGTATAAACCCTGCTCCATTTGTTTTTTAGTCGTCGGCGTCGCTTCAACGACCCAGCATTTACGCTCGACGCCACTGTTGTCCTTGATCGTTTCTTCACGCAGGATTTTGTAGCTGTGGTGTTTGACACCGACCACGCCATCGGTAATCGACATGTCCTCGTAAGTGAAGTCCGTGCCGACAAAGCTTTGGGTCTGATCCGCCCCGGCGATCCGCCGAACTTTGCGCAGCGCCGGCAGATAGATCCAGCGATCCGGGTCTTCTTCAGCGTTGGATTTTTCCAGTGCCAGTACGCGCGTGCCTTTCACATCTTTCGGTTCCACGAACTCCAGATAGGATTTGCGCGCCGCTTTATCACCATCGTCAATTCGCAGTTTTAATGTTCGCTCGCGCACATTGCCCTGCGCATCCGTCATCGTAATAAAGACATCGCTGGTCTCCGAGAGGCTTTTACGGGAGTCTTCGTTGAGCAGCATAATCTGCTCGCCGGTGTAGCTCTGGGCGAAGGCAGAAGGGATTACCGCACTGAAAATGAGCGCTATGAGGTTAAGCTTTTTCATTGAAATACAATTCCATTTGGCGAAGTTAAAGGGTTTGGAAAAGCGCCTGGCGAGGCGCTTTCTGAGGGATTTCATTTGACTCGATCGGATGGTTGCCACGTACCTGGCCGTTAACGGCATTAATCAAGGCGGCGGCGACGCAGGTTGCCGATACGGGGCGGTATTTTTTTAACGCGCCAACGAACGCCCAGCCCAGGAAGCGGGAGGCGTGGCGACTGAGGCGTTGAAAAGGGCGGCGGTCATCCTTGCTTCCGTAAATCATGGAAGGGCGGATGAAACAAACGGTTTCAAAGCCCAACCCGGACAGTTCGGTTTCCGCTTGAGCCTTTACCTGAAAGTAGTCATTGGACGAGTTCAGGTTCGCCCCCAGGCTGGAGACATAGCCGATGCGGCTCGCGCCGTGCAGTTGGGCATGCCGGGCAAGTAATACCGGGTACTGGCAATCCACCTTGAGAAAAAGCGCCTTGTCACGGCTCGATTGTCCAAGTGCGAAATAAATGTCGTCGCATTTACCCCAATCGCCAGACCGTTGAATATCGTCAAAATCAATGACCGCTTCACGATACTGTTCATGGCGCAATGATGTGGCGGTACGGACAATCCCCAATACGCTGGAATAACGAGCGTCCTGACATATCAGGGCAACACATTCGCTGCCCACTTGTCCGCTCGCACCCACGACCCATGCGGTTCGTTTCATTGTCTTAAGCGTCCTGTCCGGGTGAAAGAATGGGCGACAGCCTGTCGGTCCCTTCCACAACACGAGCCAATAGTTCGATGATGTTTGGTTCCTGTTCCAGGATGAAGAAATGCCCGCCCTGGCAGGTGTGCAGCGCAAAATCCTGATTCGTGTGTTCCGACCACCGCTGCATCTGCGCAGGTGTCGCGAGGGCATCCTTGTCGCCCGCAAGCGCCACCAGCCGGGAGTTGACGCGGGTGAAGGCGTGCCTTTGTGCATCAACGTTCAGGCGCAGGTCGTCCCGGATAATCGGTAAATACATCTCCATCGCTTCACTGTCGGCCGCCAGTTGGGGAGGCAAGCAACCCAGGGAGATCAGGAAGTCGATCAGTTCCCGGTTCGACGATTCCGGATCAATGTCGGTGAGACGGGTTTCGTCCGGCACCGTGCGCGCGGAGATCACGACCGTTTTTGCGCAACGGTCATGGCGTTGCTCCAGCGCCTGAGCCACCGCGAACCCCAATGCACCGCCCAGGCTATGACCGAAGATCGAAAACTCACCTTTTATGTGGTTGTTGATCTCGTCTGCCAGTTGAGCCGTCAACGTCGAAAAGTCAGTAACACGCGCTTCCCGATGACGCCCTTCGCGACCAGGCAACTGGACTGCCAACAATTGAGTGGGTGAGTCGAGCAGCTTCGCCCAACGACGATAGAAGCTAGGGCCGCACCCGGCGGGTCCAAAACACAAGAGCACGGGGGCGCCCTGGCGATGCTCGGTGAAAGGTACGAATGTCCGGCTCATTGAAACAGTCCTTGAAATAAGTGACGCTGCAGGCATCGCGCAGTGACTAATGGGCGATCGGTTCCAGCGTCCCGGTCGCTTGTTCTACGGGGACGAAAGTGACGGCGACTCGCAGCGTTGCCGGTATCAGAATGAGTGTAAAAATCGCGCAGGCGACCATCGATGCGGCGGTCAGCAAACCCAGATTCACAATGGCCGCGTAGTTCGAAAGGCAGAGAATGGCAAAGCCGCACGCCAATGAAAGCGAGTTGATGATGATCGGCCGGGCAACCGAGTTGACCGTTTTGCCCAACACTTCGTTATGGTTCGTGCCCGGTACTTTCGAGTAGGTCTTGTAAACGCTCAGGAAGTGGATGGTGTAATCGACCCCCACGCCAAAGCAGATGCCACAGATCATGGCGGTGCCGATATCCAACGAGATATCCAGGACCTGCATGAGTGCGCCGATAAAGGCCAGCGTAAAGATGAGCGGCACCATGCTGACCATGCCGAATTTCAGCGAGCGGAATATCGCGATCATCATCGAGGCAATCAGGATGAAAGAGAAAACGAAGCTATAAACCTGGCTTTTAACGATCTCCGGAATGTTGCTTGCTTGCAGCTCCCCCGTACCGAATACCTCGACGGTCACGCCTTCAGGCACCACCGTGGCGGCATAACTGCGTATGTCATCAATGATGGCTTCCCACGTTGTCCCTCGGTCGGTGTAAGCCATGCCGATAATGCGGGCACTGCTGTAGGTGTAGTCGACCACATCTTTTATCTCGCTGCCGTTGCCAAACTCATAAAGCAGGAAGTATTGAGAGATCAGCTCTTGCGAGGCATCGGCCGGTAGACGGAAGTTTGAATCGTCGGACATCAGCTCATTGATGCGATTCAAGTAGTCAACAGGCGAAATGGTGTAGCCAATTTGCTCATGACGCTTGAGCCGTTGCTCGATCAGGCGCAGCGCATTGATAAAGTCGGGTTGTTTGACCCGGTCCTGGGTGTCTGACTTGAGCCAGATGGAGACCGGTACGGTTCCGCCGAAGTATTTGTTAAGCACGTCGTTGTCTTGTCGCACAGCGGTGGACTTTGAAAATGACGATATGTTTTCGTTGTCGACCCTGACCTGAAGACTCAGGTACGTGGCCCCCACCAAAATAAGCAGGCTCACGCTCAGCAACCGCCAGGGATTGTTGCGTGACAGACGATTCGCCGCGTGACTGAAGCGGTCGACGAACAGCATGAATCCATTGTCGTTGCTTTGCTGGATTTGCTGTTTTGGCAACTTCAGGTAAGGGAGAAGGGCGGGCAGCAAGGTAATGGTAATCACAAAGGCGAATGCAACACCGATGGCGACGAAAATGCCGAACTCGCGGATGAACGTCAGGTTGGTGAACGCCATCGCAATAAAGCCGACAAATGTGGTGAACGACCAGATGAGCATTGGGCCAAGCAGGTAATGCGCCGTGTTTCTTATGGCCGTCTCGGCATCGCTTTCGACCACGCGTTCGTAATAGGCGCTGATGAAGTGGATGGAATCGGCGACCGCGATTGAGATGATGAAAACCGGAATCATGTTGGTGATGATGTTCAGTTTGAACCCAGTCAGGCTCACCAGGCCCATGGTCCAGATCAACGACAGGATGGCGATCAGCAACGGAATCCATACGCCCTGCCAGCGGCGGAAACTGATGTACAGCAACAATGAAATAACCAGCACGACGAAGGGCAGGAACTTGTTGTTGTCCTTCTCGACGATGTCGGTGATGGCCGCGTAGTAGGTGGCCGTGCCGCCAATGTGGAATGAGTCTTCGGAAGGGATTTCATTGACCTGTCTTAACACCTCGGTGTAAGCGCGCTGCAGGTTCCGGGAGTCTTCCTCATCCACGGCTAGCTCGATCTGAATCATCGAGGCCTTGCCTTGGGGGGAGATCAAGGAGTTGCTGAACATCTCGTTGCCAAAGACTTCCTCCGACAGGTTGTTCAGCGCCTGGGTGTCTGACGGTACGTCGGTCATCAGGTCGTGAACGTCGAGTGCGTCGCCATCGAGTTCGATGTTTTCCACATCGGCCAGGCTTCTGACTTTAACGACAGGCGCTGCACGTACGGTGAGGTCCGCGACGTAGTCTTTAACGTTCTGCGGGCAATCAGCGAGCGTTGCCAGGTAAGACGACAAGGCCTTCAGCGTGTTTTTGTCGAGTGCGTCGATACCTCCGGCCAGTATTTGCTCAACCATGCCCTTGCTTTGGGCATCGAGCGCCGCCGACTGGAGTCGCTCGTTATCGTCTTCGTCAATCAGCGTCAGTTTGGCGAACTGTTGTGTCAGCGTTTTGATCGATGCCAGCGACGCGGGATTGAAGATGGAATCTTCCTGGGTAACGACGCCGACCAGAATTTGCTCGCCGGAGCCGCTGAAATGCTGGCGCGCTTCGGCCATCAGCACACGACCCTTGAAGTCCTTGCCGAGCAGAAACAGTGACGGGTTGACTTGCAGCGATAACAACTGCAAGCAGAAAAATATCGTTGTCAGGGCCAGGACCCCAAGGGTGGCCTTCTTGTGCCTCAATATGAAACTGGCGTAGCGCTGAGAAAAGGACGTCACTGAACTGTTCCTTGTTTTTGATAAAAATTTTTCAGGTGAATAGGGCGCGGATCAGCCGGTGACCGGCAATGCCGTCGGCACGCTGTATAAGCGTTTCGCTGCGGTGAACGCCGGGTAGAAACGCTCGAAGTAACTGTTCAGTTGTGCACCTTGCTCAAGGTCACACCGTAGCGCCAGATACCCGTCCGGCCTGACCAGGAACAGACCTCCGTTCTTGACACCCAGTTGCTCGCGCAATACATCCGTCATGTCATATCGAGCCTCGAAACCAGCGCTGATCGTTGAGTCTGTCGAGGCAGGGATGCGTATCAGGTAGGCCCGCAAGAAGTTGGCCGGCCAACGAGCAGCGCTCAGGGCGTGGGCGATTTGTTGACAGTGAGCTTCGCTGTCCGGTGTGTTGTCCTCGAAGACAAACAACGAATAGTGGATGCCTTTGAGCAGTTCGAAGAGACGCCGGGCATCACCGTTTTGTTCGAGCACCGTGCCGTCGGGCATCCGCTGGCCGGTGAGCGGCCCCTGTTCGACTGTTTGCCGGGCCTGGGGCGCGAGTAACGTTGTCGCGTAATCGATTTGAAAACCCGTGACCTGTTTCATGATCCTGTTCTGGAAGCGACGGGTCGTCGCGAGCGTCGGCACCAGGGCATCGCGCAACAAACGCAGCAACGGATGTTTCATGTTCAGCATGTGCATTTGTTGTTGGGTGTTTTTCAGCACGGTTTGCGCCACGGGCCTTCTTTCTGCCTGATAGCTGTCAAGCAGCGTCTGGCTGGCGTCGTGATTGAGCACATGGGCGATTTTCCAGGACAGGTTATAGGCGTCCTGCAATCCGGTGTTGAGCCCCTGGCCACCAATGGGGCTGTGGACATGACAGGCGTCCCCGGCCAGAAAAAACCGGCCAACCCGATACTGCTCCGCCAGGCGATGTTGAAAAGTCGTGACCGACAGCCACACCGGATCACTGAGAGTGATGTCTTCGAAGCCTCGCTCATGCAGCCGGGCGTTGACCCGCTCGATGTTCAGGTCCGCGGTCGTCAACGTGCTGTCTTCGCAATCGATGACGACTCTGTGTTTGCCGCCAGGGAGCGGGAACAACATCATGTAACCATCACCTGAAGTGAACACATGACCGCTGCTGTTCTCGCCTTTCCACGACAACGTGCCGTCGGCAATGATGTAGGGCCGCTTGTAGGGTGCGCCGTCGAAGGCAATCCCCGATGCTTTGCGCACGTGACTAAACCCGCCATCGCAGCCAGCCACCAAGGTGCATTCCAGAGATTGCCGGTTGCCGCGCTCGTCATTAAGGGTCGCGTGGGCCGCGTGTTCGTTCTGGATGAGGCTGTGCAATTCGATCCCGCGTTCGATGCGGCCGCCTGACTCCAGATAGCGGGTTTCCAGTATTTCTTCGACGCAGTTTTGTGGAATGCTGGCCGTGAACGGGTAGGGCACATCCAGTTGCCCGAGGTTGTAGGTGATCAGCCGCTTGCGATTGCTGTAGATGTTCATTTGCTCGACCCGAACAGCTCGGGCGAGCAGTTGCTCCAGCAAACCCAAGTCCTCAAGCACTTCCATTGAGCGAGAATGAATGGCGAATGCCTTGGAAAAGGTCTGGCGTTGCGGGCGCTTGTCGATCAGCCTGTGGGGGATGCCGAAGCGTTGCAGTTGTAGACCCAGCAGCAATCCGACCGGGCCGGCACCGACAATAAGAACGGGGGTAGTGCCTTTCGCTTGGTGGCTCATTTCAGACCTCCCTGGTCACTGAGTGCAGTGTTCAAAAGACCGGTAGTAGGGGTACTCGGCGATATCCAGCAGATTGCGGTCGCCCTCGCTATCGCCATAGGCGTGAATCACGTAGTCGCGCGGGTTTCCGATGATTTGCTGGACCCGGATGACTTTCTCTTCCGCCTGACAGTGCGGCCCATCCAGTTCGCCGGTCAGCCGACCATTGCGTTCCTTGAAGCGCGAACCGCTGACGGCGTCGAAACCCGCGGCTTTGCCCCAGGGTTCCAGGTAGACATCGGCCGAGTTGCTGATCAGCAGGCAACGGTGCCCTTGAGCTTGGTGCCACTTGAGCCGTGCAAGAGCTTCGGGCTTCAGCCAGTCGGGAATGTCCTGCTGGGCGAACAGCACGCCCAGGGTGCGGTATTTTTCGACACTGATACCGGTCATGCAGCGACGGATCATGACTTCACGAGCAGCCATCAATGGAATGACCTTTAGCGCCAACAGGATCGCCGTGGGAATCAGGCTGATGGCGACGAGGGTGAAACGCGGACGGCCGATCAGCCGTCGCAAAAAGCGCCAGAAGGTATGGCGGTCGGTGAGCGTGCGGTCAAAGTCAAAGACGGCGATGACCGGTTTATCGTTAGGTTGAGTAGGCACAGGTGATCCTTGCTGTCATGGATTGACGCGTTAAATGGTGGCTTCCAGGGAACGGGCCGTTTGATAGTCCGCGGGCTGGAGAATGAGCCCGCGACCTTCAACGGTGCCCAGGGCCCTGCCGTTCTGCACGATGTGGCAGCGGCTGTGGCTGCGATGCAGGTGGCCATCCTTGAACATCAGGTCGATGTATTCGGCGATCAGAAACACTGGGCTGTCGTGCTCGGCAAAGGAGTCGAACTGAATGTGCATGTCGTCCAGGACGAACGGGAAGTCGTGAGGCACGCCCTGGAACAAGTGTGTGCAGGCAATCCCGAATTGACGCACGGCTTCAATCAGGTACAAGCCGGGAATATGGTCCTGTGCGTGCTCATAGAAGAACGGGTGGGTCTGGTCGTGAAACAGTTCTGCGGCGTACCAGCCCGTGTCTTCAATGGCGGCGATAGCGCCCAGCAACACATTGCGTTCGCTGGACTTGTGGACATGCCTTTTGTTCATTCGACCAACGTTGTCCACGTTCCCGGAGGCGTTCCACTGCGTCAGCCAGGCCATGGCGAAATCCCGGCCGCTCAGGGCGTCTGGCGTTGCCAGGCTCGGCTGGGTTTTGCCGACGGCGGTGTGGACGAAGTCCAGCAGTTCGCCAAGCTGGCCGGTATGAAGCAGGTCGAGCGGGATCTTGCCGAGGGTGGGGTAGGCCTTCTCGACGCGGGTACGCAGTTCCGCCAGCATCAATGAGTCGAAACCCACGTCGTCGATCAACAAGCTTTCGTCAGAGAGGCTGTAGTCTTCCAGCTTGGCCAGTTGTCGAATCAGGTACTTCACGTACTCCCGAGCGCTCATGCTGGAAGGGTCGGCAAGCACCAGGTTCGCTACAGGTTGGACGTTGGCGTTGGACTGCTCGTCATTCAACGCGTTCAGCCGTTCGAGCCAATAACGACGGCCCTGGAAGGCATAGGTGGGCAGTGGCATTTTTTTGCGTTGCGGGCGGTTGTCCCACGCCGCGGCAATGAGCGGCGTTCCAGCTTCATACAAGGTGACAAGGGTCGCGCCGATATCGGCCCAGACATCGGCCCCGGACTTCGCGGGTATCTGCACCGATGTGATATTGACGTGACGTGTCAGGTATCCGTCGATGAAGCTGGCGTCCCCCATGGCAATGATGACGTTGACGGCATCCGCCTGTAGCGCCTGGTCTAGCCCCTCCGGATCCATATTCAGCTGCAGCGGTTGATGGCGATCGGACTTGTTCCGGTAGAGGTAGGCGAGGGCTTTGTCCTGAGCGCCCAGGCCGGCAATCGCCAGGATCGTCTGCTCCAGCGAGAGCGCGCCGACTAGGGCGGCGGCCACCGGGTGCGCAGGACCGTACGCGATAATCCAGCGGGGCAAGACGCCCAGTGCGCGCCACATCATGGCGAACCCATAGAGCAGCGCGCCGTCGATCAGGTCCTGGTCCTGTTCATTCGCTGCCGCGTTCCACAAGGCTGCGGAAACGTCGCGGCCAAGGGTTTGTGTGGCAGTGTCCAGGTACTCGGTCGATGCTTTTTGAAACAGCAGGCTGGCTTCCAGTAGCGGGCGCAACCGGGCTCTGCTCTGGGGATCGAGCTTGCCCATGACGAAACCGATTTGCGGGCCTCGAGGGTCATGCCGGGTCACGAGACGTTCAGCGGTCAGCGATTGATGCAGCGCTTGAATCAGGTCACGGCGGCTTTTGCCACTGACGGCGATTCGTTGCTCGAACTGACGGCGGCCAGTGTTTTGCGAGAAGCAAATATCGGCCAATGCCTGCTCGTCGCTGCTTTCGAGAAAATCAATCAGCCTGGGGATGTACGCTTTAAGCGCCGACTGTTCGCGGGCACTGATGAACAACAGTTGCTGCGGGTGTTCAACGCCGGGCTCACGGTGAGTCGCAGGGGTGTAGGACTCCAGGATGATGTGGGCGTTGGTGCCACTGAAACCGAACGAGCTGACCGCCGCCAGACGCGACGCTGGTACGCCGGCTGCTGGCGCCGGCGTGCTGAAGGCCGGCCAGGCTCTTGGGTCCGTGCATATTTCGATGTTCTCGACGTTGAGATCGACAAACGGATTGGGGGTGTCGAAGTGCAACTGAGCAGGGATCTTGCCGTGCTGCAGCGCTTTGGCGACCTTGATGATGCCGGCAACACCCGCCGCGGATTCACAATGGCCGATGTTGGTTTTGACGGAGCCCACCAGCAACGGCGCGGCACGGCCTGTTGCCCGTCCGTAGACCGCGCCCAGCGTTTGCAGCTCAATCGGGTCACCGAGCTTGGTCCCGGTACCGTGGGCTTCGACATAACTGACGTCTTTGGCGTTGACGCGGGCATTGTCCAGGGCGCTGCGAATGACCCTGACCTGCGAAGGGCCGTTCGGCGCCATGATGCCTTGGCTCAGACCATCCTGGTTGACCGCCGAGCCGCGGATCAGCGCATAAATATGGTCACCGTCGGCCACCGCCCGGGACAGGCGTTTAAGCACCAGCACACCACAGCCTTCGGCGCGGACGTAGCCATTGGCCGATGCATCGAAGGCCTTACACAGCCCCTCGGGCGAATGCATCATGGCCTGGGATTGGGCGATCGAGGTGGTCGGTGCGAGCATGACGTTGCAACCGCCGGCCAGGGCAAAGTCGCACTCGTTCTGGCGCAGGCTCTGGCAGGCCAGGTGCACGGTGACCAGCGACGACGAACAGGCCGTATTGAGCGTGACGCAAGGGCCCTTGAAATCGAAGGTATACGACACTCTTCCCGAATGGACGCTTTCATGATTACCGGCGTTCATGTGCGCCGCGATTTCATCCAGGTTCAGGTGGCGGACCAGCAGGTCGGAATGGTCCTTGTTCATTATTCCTGTAAAAACGCCGGCATTTGAACCGCGCACTTTATCCGGGGCCATGCTGGCGTTTTCCAGCGCCTGCCATGTCACCTCCAACAGCAGTCGTTGCTGCGGGTCCATGCATTCGGCTTCGCGGGGTGTAATGCCGAACAGCTCGGCGTCGAAGCGCAGGACGTCATCGAGCAGGCCGGCATTGGGCGAATAGGTTTTCCCGGGCACCGGGCTTTGCGGGTCGAAATAGCGCGCCTGGTTCCAGCGCTGGTCTGTCAGTGGCGAGACACTGTTCACGCCCGCGCACAGGTTGCTCCAGAACTGCTCGACACCGTCGTCGGCGCCAGGGTATCGGCACCCGATCCCAACAATGGCAATGGGCTCGTGCTGGCGGTTCTCAAGTTCTTTGATGTCACTGTTGAGCCGCTGGATTTTTCTTAGCGCGTTTTCCATGAGCGCGCGGCTATCGTTTTGTTGCGTCATGCTTGCATTCCCTTTCGCGTGCGGTTGTGTCGGCTCAAAGTGCTTCATCCGCCAGGAGGGCAGAGAGTTCGTCGTCGCTCAAATTGCTGAAGTTGTCGGGTGCTTCGGCGGGTGCCGAGGGGGGCGACAGGTGTGCGAAGTCTTCTGCGTTTGCCGCAGTCGACGGATACAGTTGATCGATAATGAAGGTGCTCATAGCGCGAACGGTCGGGTAGTCGAACAGCAGCGTGGCGGGTAACTTGCGGCCGACGATGCTGGCCAGTTTGTTGCGCAACTCCAGCGCCATCAGCGAGTCCAGGCCTTCAGATTGCAGCGGCTCGCTGACGTCCAGCAACTGGCGTTCGTTGAGTGCCATGATGTCTCTGGCCACCCTGAGCACGAACTGCTCGATGTAGGTCTGGCGCTCCATCGGGGCGAGTTGATCGCAGTCACTGCGCAACGTGCCCAGGTCCGTCAGGTATTCGGCGCTCGCGGCGGTTTTTCTGATGAGATTGGACAGTAACGAGCGTTGCGCACGCTCGCTGACCGAACCGTGAATCCGGGTCCAGTCGATATTGATCACGGTAGGGTTAGGTTGCTCGGTGCGGGCCAGGCTCAATAACAGCTCAAGGGCCGTTTGAGGCGGCAGCAAATCCACTCCCGGTGCGCGTTGGAAGTTCGCCGCGCGTCCGGTGGTGTTGGCCATGCCTTGTCCGTCCCAAGGGCCCCAGTTGACGCTCAGCCCGGATAAGCCCATGGCGCGCCGGGAAACGGCCAGTTCATCAAGGAAAGCGTTGGCGGCGGCATAGTTGCCCTGACCCGGTGAACCGAACACGGTCGCCGCCGAGGAGAACAGCACAAACCAGCTCAGTTGGCGCTCCCGGGTGGCTTGGTGCAGCCACCAGGCGCCATTGGCTTTCGCCGCGAGCGGGGCCTGGAAGTCTTGCCAGGACTGGGAACCGAGCAAGCCGTCCCGCAAGATCCCCGCGCAATGAAAAACGCCATCGAGCGTTGGCTGCGTGAGGTCGATTTCATTGAGCAGGTCAGTCAGCTGCGCACGTACCGTGATATCGCAGGGCTTGATCAGTACTGATGCGCCCACGGCGTTCCAGCGTGCAAGGTAGGGGTCGAGCTTTTCCGTATTGACGGTTCGGGCTACGAGTACCAGGTGTCGAGCGCCTCGTTCTATAAGCAAATCCGCCAGACTCAGCCCGATCGCGCCCAACCCGCCGGTGATCAGGTAGCTCCGGTCCTGACGAAACACTGGGGGCGTCTTGTCGACCGGATCGCAGTCCATCGGCGCCAACCGGGCGATCTGGCGTGAACCGTTGACGTAGCGGATGTCGCCTTCATCGTCATCCAATTCGAGCTCGGCAAACAGGGTGTCGACGCAGGCTGACGGATCATTCGCGGCAACGGCGACTTGCTTGATGCGCGACTGGGGATGTTCTTCACCCATGACTTTGGCCAGTCCGCGCAGCATTGCCCAGACAGGAGCCTCATTCCTTGATGCGTAATCGTCCGGCATGGCAAAGGTCCAGTCCGGTTCGACGCCTTTGACGAGGCAGTACTGTTGAAGGGCGAGCACCGGCAGTAAAAGATCGCGTTGCTGCGTCTCCAGATCGTGATCGTCAGCCGCCGGCGTATCGAGGCCCTGGAGGTCGATCACCTGCTGAATCGAGTGTTCCTCGGTCAATGGATCGATCAGCGCAGCGAGGCCGTCCGGCAAATGCGCGATGTCGTAGCGAGCATACGAAGCGAGGTCGCTGTCGAGATCAGTGCCCAGGCACAGGCAACGAATGCCAATGCTGTGCAAACGTTGTTGCAGGCGTGCGGCATGGCCACTTCTGTCAGCCAGGATGACCCAGAGTTGGTCGGCGTCAAGGGCCGTCAAGCGCCGATGGTCGGTGGGTGTAGAGCAGGGTATCCAGTCGATCTGATAGGTCAGCGCCTGTTTGCGCTTGAGCGAGTCGATCAGCACGGATTTGGGCGCACGCTTGCTGCGCAACGCTTCGACCGTCACCACGCGCTCGCCGTGTTCGTCGTAGACCGAGATCCGATGGCTGTACGCTTCAAGTTCGGCAGCGCTGGCGTCGATCGGTGCCGGAGACAAGCATTCGACATGACACCACAGTGGGCCCTTGACCTGTTTGAGTACGCGCATTGCGTCGACGGCAAACGGGATGTAAATCGTGTCGCGTCCGGACAGGCTGAATTGCGCTTCGTAGGAAGCCGCCGCAGTGGTCTGGAAGAACGCGTCCATCAAACCGGGTGCGACGATGTAATCGCTTTCACCGGTCTCGGGCTTACGCAAGCGCGAAAGCGCTTCTCCCGGGCGCCGCCACACGTGCTCTACCCAACGGAAGCCGCCATTGAGCTCATAACCGGCCTGGGACATTTCGCGATAGAACGTCGGGCCGTCCAACTGCTGGTGCAGTGCCTGGCTCAGGTGTTGCGGGTCTATCGTTTGCTCGCCGACGGGTTGCTGGTTCGTCTGCGGGTTCAGGGTGCAGGCGAAGTTCTGCTGCCATGGGCCTTTATCACCTTCCGTCCGGCTGTACCCGGCGACGGCCACACACGCGTCCTGCTGTTGCGAGACGATGTACTGGAAGTGCTTGGTTTCGTCCGGTTCGAACACCATCGCACCGGGGAAGGTGATGTCGCTCAGCTCGTAGCCGAGCGCGATGTTCAGGTTCTCGGCAATCAGGGCCGTCATGGCCAGGTGGGTGGCACCGGCGATGACAATGGTCCCGTAGAGTTGGTGATCGGTAATCGGGAACGGCATGTCGGCGCCGAAGCGGGTTTGGTAGATCACATCGCCGGTGGCGCTGATGGTTTTCTCTCCCAGCTTCGGCAGCTCGGCGCGCTGCGCCACGGAGTGGGGCTGACGGGAAGGGAATAGCTGTGGGCCGTTCTGTAGTGGCCAGAAGTGACGCCGTTGAAAGGCGTAGGTCGGCAGAGTGACCCGTTGATAGGTGCGGGTGGGCACAAACAACGCTGACCAGACAGGTGTTATTTGGCGGCTGTAAAGCTCACCGAGGGACGTGAGCATTTGCGATTGATCGTCGGTTTTCGCCTTGAGGGAAGACAGCCAGCAGATTGGCGCATCCGACACACAGCGCCTGGCCATGCCGATCAATTGCGTGGCCGGCCCGATTTCCAGCCCGACCTGCGGCGCCAGCGCTGCCAGCGTGGTCAGCGCCGCATCGAACAGCACGGGGGCTTGCACGTGTTGAACCCAATAATCTGCGCAGGCGCATTCGTCGCCTAGGACCGTCCCGGTGACCGTCGACACAAAGGTCATGGACGCAGGCTTGAAGCGGATGCCTTGCGCCACACTGCGAAATGCCTCCAGCATCGGTGCCATCAAGGGCGAATGGAAACCGTGAGAGACCCGCAGTGACTGTGCGTCAATCCCGCGTTCGGCGCACAACTCGATCAACTGCGCCATCGCTTCAGAGCAGCCCGAAACCACGGTGTTGGTCGGGCCGTTATGGGCTGCGATCGACAGTTTGTGCGTGACATCGCCAAGAGTGTCCAGCAGTGCCTGAGTGCCGGGGCAATCGGCATAGACCACCAGCATCGAGCCTTTTTCACAGTGCTCGACCATCAACCGTGCGCGGGCACAGATGAGCCTGGTTGCTTCCTCGAGGGTCATTACGCCGCACAGACAGGCGGCGGCGTATTCACCAACGCTGTGCCCCAGGACGTAGTCAGGCATGACACCCCAGGCCATCCACTGTTTGCCCAAGGCATATTGCAGGGCGAAAAGCGCCGGTTGCGTGTAGTACGTGTCGTTCAACTGTTCGGCACTGTTGGCCCACAGCACATCCAGGATCGAACCCGCCAGATAAGGACGCATAAGCTGCTCACACTGATCCAGAACCTGTTTGAACACCGGGGCCTGCAGATAGAGCGCGCGTCCCATGCCCAGGTACTGACTGCCCTGGCCTGTGAACAGAAAGGCGACGGTGGCCGGGCTGTTACTGTTGGGCCGCGGTGTGTCGTCCGCTGGCAGCTGCAACTGCTGGCACAGCTGCTGCGCTGTGGTGGCGACGAACGCCTGACGGACCTCGAAATGCGAGCGAGTGGTACTGGCGCTATGGCACAGGCTGGCCAGATCGGGCTCATTACTCTGAAGCTGTTCGATGTACTTGTGCTTCAGTTCAGTCAACGAAGCCATGTTTCGCGCAGACAGCGGGAGCAGATAAGCCCCGCCTGCGTCGTCGGGGACGGCATGGGTGGGTGAGTCGGGGCCTGCGGCCAGCAACAAGTGAGCGTTGGTCCCGCTGAAACCGAACGAACTGACGGCGCCGATGGGCTTGCCATCCGTCGACGGCCACGGACGCAGTTGATCGGCGACAATGACGCTGGGGGTTTCACCCAGGACATTTGAGCTGAAGTGCCGATTGAGGTTTTTCAGGTGCAGGTTGCGGGTGATGGTGCGGTGTTGCAGCATCAACGACAGCTTGATCAGGCTGGCGACGCCGGCCGCGGCCTCGGTGTGACCGATGTTGGTTTTGACCGACCCTACGTAGAGGGGGTGGTGGGTGCCACGTTCGCCGTAGACCGCCTCGATGGAGCGCATTTCTATCGGGTCGCCCAGCGGTGTGCCGGTGCCATGCGCCTCAAGGTATTGCACACGATGGGGTTCGACCCCGGCGCGAGTGAGCGCCGCACGCATGACGCGCTCCTGGGCCGGGCCGTTTGGCGCGGTCAAGCCTTGGCTGCGTCCATCCTGATTGATGCTACTGCCCTTGATCACCCCCAGTACGTTGTCGCCATCACGCAAGGCATCGTTCAGCGGTTTGAGCAGAACCAGACCACAGCCTTCGGAGCGCACATAACCGTCCGCACTTTGGTCGAATGTCTTGCAACGACCATCAGGCGACAACATATGCGCCTTGGACAGGGCCACGTTCGTGTGCGGCGACAGGGTCAGGTTCACGCCCCCGGCCAACGCCACCGAACACTCGCCACTGCGCAGGCTCTGACAGGCCAGTGCCACACTGACCAAGCTTGACGAACAGGCAGTATCAATGGCGATGGCCGGGCCTTCCCAGCCCAGGAAATAGGCGAGGCGACCGGCATTGACACTGATCGAGTTCCCGGTAGCGAAATAGGCACTGGTCTCGGGCCCGCCCTGCGCATTGAGGACGTGGCTGTATTCATTGGGACCGCAACCGACAAAGATCCCGCCTTTCTCTACCGCCGAGGGTGTTACACCGGCGTGTTCCAGCGCCTCCCAACCGACTTCCAGCAACAGCCGTTGCTGCGGATCCATGCTGATAGCTTCTTGCGCGCTGATGTTGAAGAAGCTGTTATCAAAGCCGCTGACATCATCGAGCAAACCGCCCCAGCGGCTGTACATTTTTCCGGGCGCATCCGGGTCTGCATCAAAGTACTCATCGCTGTTCCAGCGTGCATTGCCGACTTCACCAATGGCATCGACACCCTCGACCAGCATCGCCCAAAAAGACGCGCTGTGATTCACACCACCCGGGTAGCGACAACCGATGCCGATGATCGCGATGTCCTGTTCGACGGAGGACGCGGTCGCCGGGATCGCGTCGCTCATCGCGGCGACGGAGGCGTGGTCCTTGAGCAGCGATACCAGGTAGGCGCCGAGTTGAGCAAGGCTCGGGTAGTCGAACAACAGACTGACGGGCAGGATTTCACCGGTCATTTTCGACAGCCGATTACGCAACTGCACCGCCATCAGCGAATCCAGGCCCATTTCTATCAGCGGCGAGTCGGCGCTGTAGTCACCTTTGACTTCGGTGCCCGAGACTTCGGCGATGCTGTCACGCAGCAAGCGTTCTATGGCTTTTTCCGGCGCCAGCGGGCGCATTCTTTCGACGTAGGCACGCAGGGGGGAGATGATGGTTTCTGCGTCCTGTGCCAACGCCGCCGACAACACCTGTTGGCCATAGAGCCTCATCAGCGCCGGGCTGGCGGGGTTGTGCCGCAGGGCTTCCAGAGCCTTGGGTTGCAGGTCGAGCACCACCGGAGTGGGCGAGGCACCCGAGAGCAGGCTGAAGAACGACTCAAGTCCTTCGACGGGGTCGAGAAGCGCCAGGCCCTGGGCGTGCAGCGCCGCGGAGGTGACGGCGTCTGCACTCGCCATGCCGGACCCGGCCCACGGACCCCAAGCGTAGCTGGTGGCGGTCAGACCTTGAGCGTTGCGGAAGATCGCCAACTCATCAAGGAAGCTGTTGCCCGCGCAGTAAATCCCTTGGCCGTAATTGCCGAATACCGCCGAGGCGGAAGAGAAGAGGGCGAAGAAATCCAGATTCAGCTGGGCAGTCAGTTCATGCAAGTGCCAGCCACCCAGCACTTTCGGCGAAACGACGGGTTCAGACGCCCCGGGTGCCAGGCTGTCGAGCCGGCAGTCGCTGAGCGCACCGGCGGCATGCACGACGCCGGCCAGGGGCAGCAGCGACTGGTCGCACTCGGTGATGAGGTCGCGCAGGGCATCGATGTCGTTGACATCCAGCGACAAGATCCTGATGTCACAACCGTGTTCCCGCAGACTGGTGATGAGGGTTTGTTGCCGCTCATCCAGGGTGGTACGCCGTGAGATCAACAGCAACTGACCGGCACCCTTGTGGGCCAGGGCCTGGGCGATCATCAACCCGAGTGCGCCGAGGCCACCAGTGATCAGATAGCTACGGTCGGCCTTGATTGCGATCGGCACTGACTGCCCGGCGCAAACCGCGTTCTCCAGTCGGCATTCGTAGGCATTGTCCCGTTCGAGGTGCACTTCGAACGGCACTCCGGTTGTAACAGGGGCCGCGAGCCAATCGAGCAGGCGTTGGGCGTCTTCGGCCAACGAACCGGATGACGACAAGTCGAGTTGGGCAAATTGCAGGTGGCTGTATTCCTGCGCGAGTGTCTTGGTCAGTCCGACACCACCGCTGTGAATGAGTCGTGAGGTCGGGCCCTGGTTGTAATGGGCGACGACAAAACGCGCCCCGGGCACCAGGCATTCTGCCGCGCAGATCCGGGTGCTGAGCGAGACGAAGCGCTCGATGTGCGCCATGGCGGCCCGGGCAACGTCAGCACTGGTAGGGGTCGCGACATATAGGACACCGTCAAACGAGAGGCCGGTTTCGTGCAGGCTCGCATCCAGTTCAGCGGGGAGCACTTTAGTGAAGGCGGTGTCCTGAACGGCGGCCAGAAAGTCGGCCGACTCACTGATCAGCAACCAGCGACCGATCAACGGTTGTGGGTGCCCGCGGAAACTGCCGGTGTCGTGCCATTGCCGGTAGAGACTCAGGCGCTGATTCGAGTGCAGGCGCGTCGCAGGGCGTTTCTTGCTCTTGAGCGGTGGTTTTGCTCCGCCGCCGATCCAGTAGGGTTGTTCATCGAGTACCTCGAACGGCAGCGCGAGCTTGCGTGCAACGACGTTGTTGGCGGGAATGCGCGAGAGCACACCTTGCACGTAGAGTCGGGCCAGATTGTTGCGCAGCACCCGGTTGTCTTCGTGCCCCTTGCGCAGAGAATACAGCGTTGCACGTGCATCGCCTGGCGGCAGGCTGCGGCTGGCCAAATCCACCAGGGTCGCGCTCGGTCCGATTTCCAGCAGCAAATGGTCGTGTTCGTGAAGCAACGCTTGCAGGGCGGCGTGAAACTCCACCGGCGCGGCCACCTGATTGACCCAGTAGGCGGCTTCGCACACCTCGTTTTCGACACGCCGGCCCAGGACGGTGGAGTAGAACGACACGGTGGGAGCGCTGTAGCGGATCTGCTCGGCATAACGACGAAACGCTTCGAGCATGGGCTGCATGAGCGCCGAGTGGAATGCCCGGGAGACCGACAAAGCGGTGTTACGGATGCCTTGTTGATCGAGACTGGCTTTGAGCTGCGCAACCACCGAGGCGTCACCGGAAATGACCACGTCATTGAGGGTGTTCTGGGCCGCCAGCGAAACCTGGCCGGCAAACGGCGCGAGCATCAGCTCCACAGCCTGCCGCTCGGCGTGCACCGCCAGCATGTCACCGGGCGACGTCAGTGCGGTCATCAGCTGACCTCGCTTGATGATCAGCTGCAGGCCGTCTTCAAGGGAGAAAACACCGGCGGCACAGGCTGCGGCGTACTCGCCCAGACTATGGCCGATCACCGCGGCGGGTTTGACGTCGATGCTTGCCCAGAGTCGGGTCAGCGCGTACTGAAGGCAGAAGATCGCGGGTTGGGTGTAATCGGTCTGGCTCAGTTCTGTCGTGCGACTGCCCCACAGAATGTCTTTAATACTGTGGCCGACCTCGGCGATGTAGAGCGTGTCGCACTGATCGAGGGCTGCCCGGAAGACAGTCTGGGTGGCGTAAAGACGTTCTCCCATCCCGGCGTACTGGGCTCCTTGACCCGAGAACAGCATGGCAACGGCCGGGCGGCGCAGCGGGGTGATGCCATGGTGAACATGCTCGGATAATTCTCCCGCGGCAAATTGCGCAAGTAGTTCACGTGCATGGTCTGCTGTTTCGGCTACCACCGCGAGCTGGTGTTTTCCGGACTGACGATAGGCGTTGCTGCTATTGCAGACATCAGCAAAAGGCAGCGGGCTCTCAAGCAGGAACTCGCTCCATCGGCGACTCGTTTGCTTCACGGTTTCAGCCGTGGAGGCGGCAAAGGTGAGTACGCCCGAGGCGGGATCCGCTTCGCCGGTATCGGTGTTTTCCTCGGCCGATGACAGGATCATGTGGACATTGGTGCCGCTTAACCCGAATGCACTGACACCGGCGTAATTGAGCTCGTCGGTTTGTGGCCAGGCACGACTTTGCGTGGGAACCACGAGCGTGTTATCGCCCCAATTGATATGGGGGTTGGGCTTGGAAAAGTGCAGGTGGGGCACAATTAGATTGTGCTTGAGCGAGAGCGTCAACTTGATCAGCGCGGCGATGCCGGCGGCCGATTCCAGATGGCCGATGTTGGTCTTGACCGAACCGATGACCAGTGGAATATCGGACAGGTCTCGGCGCAAGGCGCGCGACAGGGCGTTGGCTTCAATCGGGTCGCCCAGCGGGGTACCCGTGCCATGGGTTTCGACATAGTGAATACGGGCGGCGCTGACTCGGGCGTCTTTCAGCGCCCGTTCGATCACTTCTTGCTGCATGCGACCATTGGGGGCCGTCAGTCCATTGCTGGCGCCGTCATGGTTAACGGCCGAACCGCGGATGACCGCGTAGATATGGTCGCCGTCCTTGCGAGCTTGCGTCAGCGTCTTCAATACGACGACACCGCAACCCTCGCCACGCACGTAGCCGTCGGCCTCTGCATCGAAAGTGCGACACAGGCCATGATGGGACAAGGCTTGCATCCGGGATAAGCCGATGCTGTTTTCCGGCGCCAGGATCAGGTTGACCCCTCCGGCCAGGGCCATTGTCGACTCGCCGGAACGCAGGCTGTTGCAGGCCAGATGCACGGAGAGCAGCGACGAGGAGCAGGAAGTGTCCAGGGCAAGTGTCGGACCATGGAAGCCAAACAGGTAGGAGACACGACCCGCCGCGACACTAGGCGCATTCCCCAGGCACGCATAAGCATCTATGTTTTCGGGGGCTTTCTGATCGATGGCCAGGCGTGCGTAATCACTGGTGCTCATCCCGAAAAACACACCGGTCTTGCTGCCTTTCAACGCGTCCAGATTCTGGTTGGCGTTACGCAGTGCTTCCCAGCAGACCATGAGCAACAGGCGCTGTTGAGGATCCATCAGATTGGCTTCATGGGCGGGAAGCTTGAACAGTTGCGCGTCGAAATGATCGACACGGTCAATCAGCCCGGCATGCTGGCTATAGATTTTGCCGGCAATGTCGGCGTCCGGATGGTAATAGTCTTCGGCCGACCAACGTTCATCCGTGATATTGCGAACGGCGCAGTTACCCGCTTCGAGCAATTTCCAGAATGCGTCGGGCGTGTTCGCTCCGCCGGGGAACCGGCAACCGATCCCGACAATGGCGACAGGCTCGTTGATGCCAGATTGCAGATGTTGGACTTTCTGCCTGAGATTGAGGATTTCGGAGACAGAGTTTTCCAGAAGCTCCTTGATTCCCGAAGTTGTAGTGTCTGTCGATTTCATTGTTTTAATCTCAAGAAGTTAGCCGTCACCCGCAAAAGGGCGAGTAAAAAAGTGCTGCAAATTGCCAAACCGTGACCACGAGCCAACCTGCAGCGAAAGAGGCCGCACATCGATGGTCAGCGCTTATTTAAATGGAGTGGTTCTTTCAGGAGCAACGCAGCTCGATACTTAAGTCAGCGAGTGGTCAGATAGTTCTGGCCGCGTGTTATCACGTGGCCGGCGTCAAACTGTGTGGGTGTAGTAAGCTCTCAAGAAGTTCTGCCATGCCCTGTTCATCCAGATGCAAGAAAGCCGCGTTGTGCCCTGCGGGCTCCTCGGCCGACGTTGGCACATAGGCCCTGGCGGTATCGGCCACATAACCTGCCAGTGAATCAGGGGTGGGCCAATGCCAGGCGATCGTCGAATCCAATTGCACTTTTGAAACATGGGAAAGTTCAGCGGCGAGTTCAACGGCGTCGATTGAACTCAATCCCATTTCAGAGAACGGTGTGTCGATGGAAATCGATTGACTCTCATCGTAATCACGTTCGGTCAACCAACTGGAAATCCAGTTTCCAACAGTTTCACGCGTGACTGACGATAAGGCCGGGGGCGCGTAAGTCAGAGGGTCAAGTGCATGCTCGTTCATTCTGTCACTGCTCCATGTGTGAAATAGCATTGGTGGTAAGGTGAGCGTTACAGGCGCCCGGGTGATTCAGGGACTGGTGTGCTGCGCCGAAAAAGCAACGAGTTGCTTGTCGATCAGACGCTGGCGTATGACCCGCCGGCGCTTCTTGCCACTTGAAGTTTTTTCAATGCTTCCTCGTGGGCAGAAATGAACCCGACTCAACAACGCATCGTGAGTGTCTAGAACCGCCAACGTCAGGGTTTGCTGTTTTTGCGCGCGCTCACTGTTGTTGTCATTGGCATCCCCCTCAAGCACCAGGTGAAGTTCCATCAAACCCGTGTTGCTGTTTTCCATCGACAACAGCGCACTGCCGGAGGCGCGGACAAAGTCAAAACTCTCGATGGTTTCTTCAATGTCGTCCGGGACAATGTTTCTGCCGCCGATGATAATCAAATCGTCCTGGCGGCTATAAAAGTAGAGTTCCTGTTCATGGAAAAACCCTAGGTCACCTGTGCGCAGACGACAGTCTTTCAGTTTGGCGAGGGTGGCCTCCGGCATGTTCAAGTAACCGGGCGTCAGGCAATCGCTCTCGATGTTAATTTCGCCCAGCTTGAGTTCCGGTAACGGGCGATCATTCGCGTCGCGCACCGTAATGCGATGGCGAGCGTTGGCTTGTCCTGATGAAACCAGTTCAATGCGATCTTCATCTTCACTGGCGGCGAGTTTCACATCACCGTCGGGACTAATGCTGACTATCAGAATCTTGAGCTCACCCAGTTTACTGCAACTCGCGCCCAGACTGTTTTCAGCCATTCCATACGCTGAGTGAATATGTTCCGGCAGCAACTTCAAAGGCGAGAATCGCTCCCTGACCTTTCTTAGTACCAACGCGCTGATTTTCTCTGCCGAGATGTAGAGGTGCAGTCGGGACAGATCAATTTGTTCATCACCATATAAACGCTTCACCGTTCGAAGTGCCGCCACCAGCGCCGAATTGGTGATGAAGCTCAAGTCTGCCTGTTTCTCTGATAGCAACTTGAACCAACGCGCCGGATTGCGCATGTAGTAGTCGGGTGTCGCGAGCAGATGGTTGCAAGCGGCGTAGATGGGCAACAAGACGCCGGTAAACAAGCCCATGTCATGATGAATCGGCGTCCAGGAGGCACTGTTTTTGATGGGGATACCGTGCCTGCTGGCGTTGTGGGACAGCTCGATGTGCCTCAACTGATTCATGATCATGTCATGGGTGACAATGATGCCCTTCGGGAAACCGGTACTGCCGGAAGAGAACTGAATGATCGCCATGTCCTCTGGCTGGACATCTGCACCCAGCGGCAGTACTTCCACGCATTGAGGGTTGAATGTGGGCTCCGAGTGAATCTCAAGACCCGTGCGTGAACGCCATTGCTCGATGTCCTCGGCCGTGATTGCACCGTCGCACAGCACCAGTTTGAAGCTGCAAGAGCTGTCACAACTGGCGAGGAAATCCGCGTAGTTCAGATATTTGCCCGATTTGGTTCTGAGGGGGACCGCCACCAGGTTCAATCGCCAGCAAGCCAATAGATAGCCGACCAGTTCGATACTGTTGTTCAGGACCAGGCCCACCCGGTCCTGCCGCCGCAGTCCCTGACTGGCCAGTTTCGACGAGCAGGTATCAACAATCGCACCTATTTCGGCAATCGTGTACGAGCAATTCGTATCAGCGAACGTCCAAACGGCATCGCCTTGGGTCATTGCATGGCTGAATCTATGATTGATGGTCTGCATTTTCATTCTCGCAGGCAGTCGGTCCCAAGCAAACTCGGGGTCGTTGGCGGTAGGGGGGTTAAAAGTAAAAGTCTAGTTTTAACTGAATGCGGTCATTGTTATTAAACTGTCCGAATAGTCCATTCTTATCGCCGTAAAAAACATCAAGTCCGACGGTTCCTTTAATGTTTTTACTCAGCTTCGATGTGTACTGAAGACGAAACAAACCATCGCCATCATTATTGTTGGTCAGCCATCGGGCTTCAAAACTGTCTCGTTGGTGCAGCAAGTCCTTTCGGTAGAGAAAGGTCATGATGCTGTCGACTTTCTTGCGTGGCAGGTACTCGGTGGTCTCACCCAGGATGCTTTGATAGAACTGAGCACTGAATACACTTTCTTCTACGCCATAATAATCAAGTCCCAAGACGTAACTGGTGTCGTTGGTCTGGAATCGTCCGTTTTCGCTATTCAGGTCGTAGTCGATTACCGAGCGGTGAGTGGTGTGGGCCAACTCGCTGCGCAAGACGAAATCATTAATTGAAGTACTGGCACTGCCACCAAAGGTATGGGTTCTTTCATAACGCTCGCGAACAACAATCACCGGGCGCGTACCCGCCATGGATACTTGAGTTTCGAAGAACGGAGCGTCGTTGTAGTGATACATGTAGTTGAGCGAGAAATCCCATGACTCAACGCTGGTTGTCAGGGCCATGCCGACGTCAGAATCTTTAATGGGCCGGTCGGGGCGTTCGGCGCGACGTCGCTCAACGGGCAACGTCAACCCGGGAGGTGCCTGGGGTATCAACCGCCGCGAACGAATGGCGAATTCGCCTTCGTTGTAATTCGGAAAGTCGGTGTAGGTCTGGTCGGGGATCCACAGCAATTGCAGATCAAACTGGCCCACCGGCACCACGATGTTGGCCATCCATGTCGGGATGCGGGCTTCTTCGGGGTCTTCGAGGATGAACTCGCGGTAATTCATGGGGTTGACAATATCCAGCACCGTGACCCCATCGGCCTGGCCCCACACCACTTGTTGTTTGCCGAGAATCAGCGTTCCGTCTTCACCCAGGGTGTCTCTGAAATAGAGTTCACGCAGTTCGAACTGAAAAGGATAGTTGTCATAGATCTTACGGCCATCGTTGATGGGCGAGAGCGCGGTTTGATCGGGTTCTCCTGGCTCAAGTTGGCCACTCATGTTCCATCTGATGCGGGTGGATAACAGAAAACGGGCATCGGTGTCGGTTTCGTAAGACAGCGCGTTATAGAACCGTGTTTCTGACTTGGAGAGCTTGTCGACGGATATGTTTTCAGCAGTCTGGTATGAAATCTTCGAGTCGGAGTTGAACTCTCCGGCGAGCGCAAGTGCAGGCAGCGCTGAAATAGCGAAGACGAATGGTTTGAACATGAGCACGCCTTAGATCGAAGTATTATATTTTTAATCGTTCACGCGGAAATGTCGCAATGGTTGCGTTTTATTAAAGCTGTCTAGTTATTTAATTGCCGGGCCAAGAGCGGCCGGGAAACGCACTAAAGATGGGCGTGAGGATAGGACTTGATGTTTAGGTTAGCGCTCAAGAAAAACATCGCCGTACGGAAAGCGGTCGGGAAGAGCGCTTCACAGAATTGGCGGAGAGATAAAAGTTGTGGGCTGAAATCCATTACTGCGTCCATGCGTTATCAGTCGAAGAGTGGAGCTCTCGATCAGTAGCGAAATGCTATCAGTGCTCGCGTTGTAACTCAACAAGTGTGATTCGAAATTTTTTTTTGCTAAACACGATTCATCTGTCCTAAGGGACAGATGAATAAGGTGGTGTTTTATATGGTGTTTTTTTAAACTTGGAACGATCGTTTCATGCTTGCTGGTGTTAAATATTCTAAATATTGTGTTGCTCAGATGTGTCTAAATGTTTCGGCGGCATGTTTTTCTGATAACTCGAACTAACGTGCCAAGACACGCTTGACTCTGTCCTGCGGGACAGACTCTATGATTTTCTCGATCCTGAACAGAATGGTTCTCTTCCAGAAGAAGGAGTTTCAGTGAGCAAGTTATGTCTGGTCACGGGCGCCAATGGGCACTTGGGCAACACCTTGGTCAGAGCATTGCTCAGTCAGGGCTACAGAGTCCGAGCCGGAGTGCGTGACATCGGTAACACGGCGCCCTTCGCGGGGCTTGATTGCGAACTGGTCTATGCCGAATTGCTGGACGGGCTTGCAATGCTCAAGGCATTGGACGGTGTCGACGTGCTGTTTCAAGTGGCGGCGGTTTTCAAGCATTGGGCCAAAAGCCCGGAAACCGAGATTGTCGAGCCCAATGTGCGGGGGACACGTAGCGTGTTGGAGGCCGCTGCACGGGCGGGCGTCAAGCGTGTCGTCTATGTCAGTTCCGTCGCCGCGGTTGGTCATGACGGCAGTGCTCTGGATGAAGCGCATTGGAATGACGAGGCCGAAAATGCCTACTACAAATCCAAGATTCTCTCCGAGCAAATGGCCTGGCGGACCGCCAACGACCTGGGGCTCTGGATGGTGTCGGTACTGCCCTCGGCGATGGTGGGGCCAAACGCGACCCAACTGACCGATACCATGGGGTTTCTGGAGTCAGTCAAACAGCGTCAGGTCCCGCTGGACCCAGGGTTCCATTTCAATTTCGTGGATGTGCGCGACGTGGCGGAAGGTTTGATTCTGGCCGCCGAAAAGGGCAGGGGAGGGCAGCGCTATATTCTTGCGAATGAGCGCTCATCGTCGCTCGCCAACCTGATCGAGGCCGCCAATGCGCTTTCGCCGGGTTATCGCCAGCCACCGCGAGCCCCGCAGTGGCTATTGGTCTGCATTGCCTGGATGCAGGAACGGGCCGCGCAACTGACGGGCAAGCCTGCCCAGTTACTGCTCAGCCAGGTGCGCCTGTTCCATAACGTTCGGCAGGAGTACAGCATCGTCAAGGCGAAGACTGAATTGGGGTTCAGCCCGCGACCGCCCGAAGAGGCGCTGATGTCAGCTTTTGTTTATCTGGGCAGGCGATCGACTCAGCCTTATGAAGAATTGACGTCGGTGCAGGACCGAACAATGAGTTCATCTCGCCTTTGAGCTCGATCAAATGAAGGTCCAGCGCCTGTAACTCAGCGATTTTTTCTTTCACTTGCTGACGCTTGGCGTTGACGGCTTCGTTTGCCAGCGCCAAAGGAAAGGCTTTGAGCTTGTTTTTGGCGCTGATCAGGGGACTCATCTCTGCCAGTTTGAAACCGGCAATTTGTGCTCTACGAATGAGGTGGACGATCTCCAGATGGTGAGCGTTGTAGGTCCGGTATCGACCGTCGCGTTCCGGCTCGTTTATCAAACCCATCTGTTCATACAGTCGAATGGCTTTTGGTGTGCAGCCGGTCAACTCGGCGAGTCGTCCAATGAACATGCTTAAATTCCTTTTTTAAATGCGTTAAATGCCTCGTACATTTGATCGCCAGTCAGCCCGTAACCGTCACAACAGCTAGCAACAAAAGTTTAGCGTGAATCCGCACCTTGACGAGGGCGGGGGGATTTTTCCCGAATCCGACCCCGCTGATTACGAAACTGAGGGATTCAGTATTGAAGAATTTGGCCTATGGGGGCGGCAGAGATCCAGTGGCGGCGTAGTCTGGAAAAGACATCATCGACTCGGTCGGTGGATGTTCGTATGTTGAAAACAACACGGCGCTGAGTCGATCGCCCAACAGATTCCAGGTGCGCTTCTTCTCTTCGGCATAGTCGTGATGCAGGTAATGGCGCCTCACCCGCGAGCCGGCCAGTACATGATTTTGGCAGCGGTCGATGACGTCCAGGCTGACCCCCAAGGCCTGCAACATGGTCGCGCCCGTACGGCGCAGGTCATGCGGCGTCCAGTCGCCGTTTTGGCCGTCGGCAAGCACCAGCGTGTCGTCATTACGCCGTCTTGACAGCGCCTTGCGGTTTTTGAAGCGGGCCTGGCGATCGCCGACCTGCTTACTCACCACTTTTACGTCCACATGCCCATCATCCTGCTTGTTCGGAAAGCACCACTGGGAATCTCCCGTCAGGGTCTTGAGTTCCTGAAAGAAATGTAGCGCGAAGGGCGAGAGGAAGACATGGTGGTCCTGTTTCTTGCCCCGGGAGCCTTTGACGTTTTCACTGGGGAGGAACCAGGTCTGCTGTTCCAGATCCACATTTTTCCATTCGGCCTGCAGCAACTCGCCAATCCGGCACAGCGTGCCCAGGCTGATCCAGAGCGCGAGCTGGGTTTCCTTTTTTAACGGCCGAATACCTTCGTACTTTTGACCGGCGGGGAGGGCGTGGTAATCGGCGGTCATGTGTTGGAAGCGGTTGTGCAACTCCAACAGCTCCGCCGAGGAAAGGATCCGGCTTCTTTCTGCTTCGTAGTCGGCAGGGATAAGGGGGGAGATGTCGACCAGTTCCGTCGGATCACCCTCAACCAGTAACGCCCACCAGGGTTGGCGCTTTCTGGCCCAGCTGAACATCTGGGTGAGGTCGGCGAAAAAGCTGATGGCTTGCCGGTGAGCGCCGCGGCTGAGGACCGCCCGGATCAGCGCCCGAATATCGTGCTCGGACACACTACTCACCGATGTTTTGCCGAGTGCCGGGTATAGGTCCTTGTTAAAACGTCGTTGCAACTCGGCATTGCCGTCTTTACGCGCGACGCCATCCAACAGCCAGGCCTTGGCCATATCCTGGACGGTTAGTGTTTGCACCTTCGTCGACTTTTCCTTTTCGGCTTTTGCATTCGTCGCGGCATGCGCCTGTGCTTTGGCGGTTTTCTTTTGCTCGTTGGGATTGATCTGCTCATCGATGAGCGCACGTGCCTGGTTGCGTGCTTTACGGATGTCCGTCAGGGATCTGCGCGGCCAGGACCCGCAGGCGTACTCTTTGTTCTGATCGCCCCAGCGATAACGATAGAAAAGCTGACCGACACACCGTCCTTACGGACTGAGATTCGACCAGCTAGATTGCCATCCTCCCGGAGGATTCGGCCGGCATCGTTGGGAGTCAGCGACTCGAGTTCTTTGATGGTGATTTTGGCCATAAAATGGGTTCCCCCTACTTTTCCCCCCACAAAAACGTCGGCTCTTGATGGGCGTTACTGGACTCTCGTAGAGCAGAACACCGCTGGAGCTCAAGTAAATACTAGCTTAGAAAAATCCAGAGTAAAATTTTGGAAGCTTTCAAGAAGTATGAAAAAGAAGATGGGGTGCTAGGGGTCGAGTGTTCGAATCACTCCGTCCCGACCATATAATTCAAAGGGTTGCGAGATTTTATCTCGCGACCCTTTTTTATTTTTGGTCGTTTTTTTCCCCACAAAACCACCGGCTCTGGGTGGAATCCTCACGGCTTCCGCGTGGGCGGACGCAGGCTTTGGCGCTCACGCTTGCAATATTGACCAGAATGATTCCGGCAATGATAAGGGTGATTCATCCTGCAGCAGTAAAGCTGGGAATCTGTTGATATCTGAAGGCCGCAATCACAGTGATGAGTGTTAACCAAGGCCGGGCCACATCGAGGTATTTAATGACATGGGCAGGTCCTTCTGAGCCAGCCCCAGAAAGACTATTTCGAGCCCATACCCACCCACCGAAATAAGCACTGGAAACCAGCGTGCAAAACCTTGGCTTTCCTTTAGGGCGATAGTCGCCTGGTTAATACGCACCTCTCGTGCCAGAGCTGCTACATACCTCAACCCAATCGGCGGATGCACCAGCCAGCAAGTAGATGCTGTGGCGGAGATTAGGCGAGCAACGCTTCCAGGTTTTTTCATCGCATGCGTTATGTCTGTGAGATAAGTCCTTCTCAATGTGTATTGCTTGGACGATGCAGTAACCGCGATTTCTCACCGAGCGGAAAAGGTTATCTCCTCTAGCGGACTTCTTGAACTTCGCTTGTAGCCTGCTGAGGCACATCGCCAGCCCCTTATAGTGGTCAAGGTTTTTGTTTAGCTTTTTGGCAATTGCATCATTACTTACTATCCGTTCTCTGCTGCCTATTAACAAGTCGAGTACTGCGTACTCCATCTTGGTTAGATTAATAGTTATTTCATTGTTAATAAGTAATCGCAGAGGCTCGACTAGCACCCATGTATTTGAGCTTTGTGCGCGTATTGCGTTGAACATGCTCTTTTCAATGGGGGCATGCGCCTCGAAAGCGGAGAGTCGTCTGGAGGGGGGCGTATCGATATTCATCTAAGTGAGGCTGTTTCTTTGTTGTATTGCTCTTCCGCTAGCTGGCTCGAAATGTAGAAATTCCGAGGTCAGCGGAGATGGCGCAGTGCAATGCGGAGTGTATTTCGGTTAAAACCGGCTAATTTCGGTGATGATACGTTTCAGCAGTCATAAAATCTTTAAAAATGATCGAACGTACGTTCGTTTTGATAAGGGGGATTAACACGAAAGGCCTGGAACCTCAGCGAAGCAGTTGTTGCTAAGTGCGGGACTCGGATGGAATCAAAACGACTAGATCCGTATCGCCTACGTCGACACCCGCCTGCGAAAGCAGAGTTGTAACCTGGCCTCGATGATGGGTCTGATGGTTAAAAAAATGCATGACCAGGCTGTAAAAATCCTTATCGGACACTACACCCTTCATGTTTGCCTAATTGAAGGGGCCATTGAGCCCATTTGATGATTATTCGGTCGAGCCATTCTCGATACGCTGAGAGCTCTCGAATCAGAGCACAACAATTGATCGAGGCGATTCGGATCAGAAAGCTGCCTCGGCAGCTCCAGTGCCAAGTGGTTCGTTGGATGCTTGGCGAATCGCTTCAGCCAGATTACATTGCCCCCACCCGTTGGCTCGCTGACGTTAACCGAGCAGATTCGTCAGCTCCGCAAGCGCCGATCTAGGAAAAACCCCGCAAAAACAGCCGCTTCCAGATGGATGGCTGATTGTGTAACTTGTTGATACAAATATGAATCTGTATCATTTAGTTTCATCTAAAGGGTGCGAGGGAGTGCATTGCCCATATAAAAATAAGGTCAAGGTAATGCTCAAAATGCTACTCGTGTATGGTCATCTGATTGCCACCTGTATTGCTCTGGGGAGGGTGTTACAGGCGGATCAAAAGCTATGGAGCTGGCGCAAGGATGTGTTGAGTGAGATGCAGCGTGAGTATCTCGACGAGACCCAAAAAATCGTCACGCTCGCGCTATTGGCTCTTTGGGGAAGTGGCTTGCTGCTGGTGCTAGAGGGTTACCTCTATGAGGGGAGCGCGTATCTGCTCAATCAAAAGCTCTGGGCCAAGGTGAGTGTTGTCGCGCTGCTTAGCCTCAATGGTGCTTTGTTGCATCGGATCGGTTTCCCGCTGCTGCAGAAGGCCCCCTTTGTCTTGTTACGCAACTCCGGTCGCACTCGCCTGGCTCTCTTGGGCGCTCTCTCTATGAGCAGCTGGCTATTTGCTGCTTTCCTGGGGGTAGCTCGAGCGTGGAATCACGTACTGCCTTACTTGCATGTGATGGGTGCTTTTGCTCTGTTCTTGTTGGTTGCCTGTGTAGTGGCGCTGATAGTCGCCAGTGCAGCGGGCGTCAGGGGAGATGCGAGTTCAAACTGTCCTCAATAAGTGAACAATGTGCCGCCGCTAAGGCGGCACAGGTGGATCAAGAGGTTGAATACTCGATATACAGCCTTTCGAGCGCCTCTTGGTACTTATCTCCCTTTAACGTTTTTTTCAGCACTGCCAGGGCTTCGAGCGCTGAAGCCGCAGCCAGTGCCTCGTTTTCTCCCCGGTAGGCGGCGCGCAGCCTTGCTGCTGCAATTATCGATTCTTCAGTCGTTGGCATGTGATTGCCCTCGAAGGATTGAACCTCACTGATAGTCGCAACCCTCAACGATTTCAAGTCCAGGGTGAGCGCTCCACCGAAAGGCTTTGGCCTGTTCAATGAAGGCGACTCCCGATCAGCTTTGCACCGCACCAATCCCACCCATTGCCACCGATTTATTCTGAACGGTCTTGTACAGCAGGCTGGACACCATGAATCCAACAATGGCCAACAGGCTCATCAAGCTGAAGACATAGTTGTAGCCTTGCTGACCCGGGAAATGGTCGAGGATTGCGCCGTAGATGACGTAAGCGAACATGCCCGGTGCGTAGCCGATCAGGCAGCCGATACCGAAGGCTGACCCGGTGATGTGCGAAGGGATGCCGACTTCACCCATGGGCGCCCAGAACACGCCGCGCATGGAAAACACAATCAGCGCGAAGGACAGTGTGGCGGCCATGCCTGCGTAGATAAAACTCGGGCTTTTCGGGATCAGCAGGATGACGCCCATCAGCGGCAGCAAGGCCAGGAATGCCCATTTCAGATAGCGGCTGGTGCTCTTGAATTGCTTGTCGGCAATGAAGCCACCGGCGGGGCCACCGAGGATTTTGAGGAAGTACTGATTGATGATGCCGTAGGCGCCCACCAGTGCCACGGGCAGCCCGTACATTTCTTTGAGGTAGGGAATGAAATAGGTCAGGCCGCAGTAGACGATGTAGACCATGAACACGTTGAGGCTGACCAGCCAGATACCCGGCACCTTGATGGCTTCGAGCAGGTTCGCCAAACCGTTCTTCGGCTTGGCGATCGACTGTGCGCTGCCGCCCTTGAGCAGGAACCAGGTCAGGGTTCCGGCCAGAATGTCGATGACCGAGTAGAAGAGGATGGCCGATTTCAGCCCGGTTTCACCGGAGCCCATGGCGACGAAAACGCCCAACGCCGAAAAAGCCACAAGCGTATCAATGACGCCACGCCCACCTTCCAACAGTCCAAACAACCGACCCTGTTCCTGATCGTCACCCAGGTTGCGGATGGCTTTGAGCAGCGAGGGCCAAAAGAAGCAATCGGCGCAGACGGCCAGCAGGCTGAATACGATCAGCAGATTGCTGAAGGGCGGAAAGGTCGCCAGATACAGCCCCAGGCCGCCGGTACCGATCAGGCCGATGGGAATCATTTTGCGCGTGTCGTAGCGGTCGGCGAGCATGCCGCCGACGACAAACAGTGCAGTGGCGATGATGGCGTTGGCGCTCAGCAGCAGGCCGATTTCAGTGTGGCTCAAGCCCATGAATTCTTGCATGGGGATATAGAAGGCGTCCTTGAGGTTCGCCAGTTTGTAGATGGTGCCACCACCGAGGATGAGAATCAGGAATCTGAGCCATTTGGCCTTGTCTCGAGTTGTCATTATTGTTCTCCAGGCGTAATCAGGTAGTAACGTCAGGTTCAGGGATTAACGCGGTTGGCCAGGGTCAACTCGGCCAGGGTTCGGAACTCGGCCAGCAGGCCTCGTACATAAGCGACCTGGTTGTTCGCCCAACGGTGTTCGTCGGCGAGCATTCGTTCGAGCGAGTAGCCGTCCGGGAGTGGTGTGTCACTCATTTCCCGGTACGCAATGAATGGATCGGCAGCCTCAAAGGTCTGGCGGAATGCCGGGGCGATGTAGTGATTTTCCTGCTCAAGGATGAAGGCGATCACTTGTGGGGTTGCGTCGCCGAGCATCAACAGTTCGAACAGCATGCGGGCGCTTGGCAGGTCGTCTTCATCGCAGCCCTGCAGCACGCCGTAATGGCCGAAGCCGTTTTGCTCGGGGACGATGCGCACACCCTTGAGGTGGGTCTGGCGTATGTGCGGCGCCAGGGTGCGCAGCGCCGGCAAGGGCTGTTCGCAGGCGTTGATCATGTTGCCGAAGTCGAACAAGGCATGCAGCCGTGGGTGGTTTAGCCGGCTCAGCAGTTGCGCGATCTCGACACTCTTGAGTTCCTCATGCTGCTCGAAGTCGAAGAACAGGTCGTGCTCATCTGCCTGCTGCGCGAGGTAATGCAGGTCTGACTCGATCACGTCCATGACCCGGGACAGCGCCCCCTCGTAGCGTGAGTAAACGCGGATGTTGCGAACCCCAAGCGCCTTGGCGATGGCGATCACCTGATCGACATCTTTTCTCAGCGTGCTGCTGATTTCCAGGTGCACATCCAGTGCGAGCGCATTGGCCTTGTCGGCAAACGCTTGCAATTGCGTGGGCGTCATTTGGCTCAGGCTGTTTTCCTCGCCGTCGAGCAAATGCAGGCTCAGACCCTGCAGCTCGTGGCGATAGGCGAAATCCAGCAAATCGGCTGGCGTGACACGGCCATGGGTGAGGTTGGTCAGCAAGGGATAGGCATGAGCAAACAAGCGCATCTGCCCGAGGCGGTCGAGCAGTTGGCGGGCCAGTGCTTCAGTCAGTAGGGGAGGTGTTCCTGCCTCGGCAGCCTTGTGGCTGAGCAAGGCATTGAATCGCTCTTGGATCTTATTGTTCATTCGAGTCGTTCCTGGTCAGACGCCGGGTCTACCGGCGCAGCCTTTATCGCGCCAGTCAGGAACTCTCGATAGATCCATTATCAGTTAAATCATAAGACCACTTGCTTGCTTCAAGTGGCCTGCAGGTACCCCATTTTGCTCAAGGCCCGGGCCAGCGCTTCGACGCGTTCTTGCGCCTGGCCCTCAGGCGTACCGGCGAAACCGATGAGCAGGGCAGGTGGCAGGACATGCTCAAGGCAGTAGTCGCTCAGGGCATAGGTGTGGATGTTGTGCCGGGCCAGTTCCCTGGCGATGGCATCGTCATCAAGCGTGAGTGGCAGCCAGGCGATCAGGTGCATGCCGGCTTCCACCGGGGTGATGTTGAAGAAGCCGCCCAGCTGTTGCTGAAGTTGCTCGACCAATGCTTGCTGGCGAGCCTGGTACAGCGCACGCATGCGGCGAATATGGCCGAGGAAGTGGCCTTCGCGCATGAAGTCCGCCGTCGTCGCCTGGAGCAGCGTGGGCGGGCTGCGATCCATCACCGCGCGCAGGGTACAGAAGGGTTCGATCAGGGCTTGCGGCAGTATCACGTAACCCAGTCTTAGCGAGGGGAAGAGCACTTTGCTGAAGGTGCCGACGTAGATCACTCGAGCCATCCGGTCCATGGCGTAGAGCGCGGGGAGGAGGCGGCCGCTGTAGCGGAATTCACTGTCGCAATCGTCCTCGATGATCCAGCTCTGATACTGCGCGGCCCAGTCGATGAGTGCCTGGCGCCGCGCATAACTCATGGTCACGCCCAAGGGATGCTGGCGAGATGGCGTGGTGAACACCAGTCGGGCGTCAGGGCACTCGGCCAGGCCTTGCTGAATATCAATTCCTTGTTCATCGATCCGCAACGGGACCACCTGAGCCCCCTGGGCCTGCAACGCAATGCGCGCCGCGATGTGTCCCGGGTCTTCCATCCATACGCTGTCCTGCGGATTGAGCAACAGCATGCCTAACAGGTTGAAGGCTTGCTGGGCCCCAGAAACGATCACCACCTGCTCGGCACTGCAATCGATGCCACGGGCATCAAAGACGTACTCGGCAATCGCCGCGCGCAAGGCCTGTAACCCTTGCAGTTCGCCATAGCCAAGCATGGCCTTGGTCGGCTTGAGCAGGTGGCGGTTCATCAAACGCCGCCACACAGCGAGGGGGAACGCGTCGTAGGTGCTGTGGCTGGGCAGGAATGAGGTAGGGGTCGCAGGATCCCAATCGGTATAGGAAACCCCGCGAAAGTGACTGCTGCGCAGCGACAGCATGGATTGGCTCAGGTCGGACAGGCGCGGTGGCTGGCGCTGCTCTTCGTCGGCAATCCCTCGGCTCTCCCACTCATCGCCGACATAGGTGCCCGCCCCAGTGCGCGAGGCCAAAAAGCCTTCGGCAATCAGCTGGTCGAATGCATTGAGAATGGTGATCCGCGACAGCGCCAATTCCTTGCTCAGGGTCCGTGACGACGGCAGGCGCACGCCCCCTTGCATCTTTCCGCTGAGAATCTGTTTGCGAATCTGCAAATAGAGTTGGCGGTACAGGGGGATGGCGCTGGCACGGTCCAGCTCAATAGCCGACAGCAGCAAACCTGCAGGGGATTTCATTACATGCTCGTCTGGAGGGAGGTGGTTTGACCTGGAACACCATCAGGTACCCGCAGGGTATCGAGAGACACTGGATAAGTCATCCATGGCAGCTGTTGATGCAGTGCCCGCTGTCATGAAATGAAAAGCCATTGTCGTCTGATGAGAAGCGACTCACCAGACGGCGTCCTACAGTCCAATCAGCGCAATTCGACGCAGCACGCCCAACTTGAGACTGGAGAATAAGAAAAAATGGCCAAAGCCGTACGCTTCTACGAAACCGGTGGTCCCGAAGTCCTTCGTTATGAAGAGGTCGAAGTCGGCGATCCCGGTCCAGGCCAGGTTCGTCTTCGTCATGTGGCGGTGGGCCTGAACTATGCCGACACCTACTTTCGCAATGGTACTTACCCGATCCCGATGCCCAACGGCATGGGGGTTGAAGCGTCCGGTGTGGTCCAGGCCATCGGCGCAGGGGTGACCAACGTACAAGTCGGTGATCGCGTCACCTACACCGGTTTTCTCAATACCCTGGGTGCCTACAGCACCGAGCGTCTGATCCCGGCCGCGCCGCTGATCAAATTGCCCGAAACCATCAGTTTCGAGACTGCCGCAGCCATGACCATGCGCGGCTTGACGTCCTCGTACCTGATGCGACGCATTTACGATTTCAAGGCCGGCGACAGCATTCTGTTGCACGCCGCTGCCGGTGGTGTAGGCCTGATCGTTTCGCAGTGGGCCAAGCTGCTTGGCCTGACCGTCATTGGCACTGTGTCCACCGAGGCAAAGGGTGAAATTGCCCGGGCCCATGGCTGCGAGCATGTCATCAACTACAGCCATGAAGACGTCGCCCAGCGCGTTCGCGAGCTGACGGACGGCGTAGGGGTCAACGTGGTGTTCGACAGTGTCGGCAAGAACACCTTCATGGGCTCGCTGGACTCGCTCAAGCGTCGCGGTTTGATGGTGTGCGTCGGCACGGCATCCGGCCCGATCCCGGCTTTCGATCCGGTACTGCTGGCGATGAAAGGTTCACTGTTCCTGACCCGTCCGGCCCTGGCCGATTACATCGCTGACCCGGCGGAAAAAGCCGCGTTGGCGGGCGAGTTGTTCGACCATGTGGGTAGCGGTCGAATCAAGATTGAGATCAACCAGCACTATGCTTTGCAGGATGCCGTGCAGGCCCACCGCGACCTGGAATCACGCAAAACCACGGGCTCATCGATTTTCGTCATTTAAGGGAGTTGTCTGCCATGAAAGTCGAACAATTGACCTGCAACATTGGCGCGGAACTGGTGGGCGTCAACCTCGCCGATGCAGTCCATGACGACGGTCTTTTTGCCGAGATTCGTGCTCAGCTGCTCAAGCATCGGGTGGTGTTCCTGCGTGATCAGGACATCACACGCGACGAGCATGTGGCATTCGCCCGACGCTTTGGCGAACTGGAGGATCATCCGGTGGCCGGCAGTGATCCGGATCATCCAGGGCTGGTGCGCATCTACAAGAATCCGGACCAGCCGATGGACCGCTACGAAAACGCCTGGCACACCGACGCGACCTGGCGCGAGGCGCCGCCGATGGGCTGCGTGCTGCGTTGCGTAGAGTGCCCTCCGGTTGGGGGCGACACCATGTGGGCCAACATGGTCGAGGCCTATGCGCGCTTGCCCGAAGACGTGAAGGTGAAGATCGCCGACCTGCGCGCGCGCCATAGCATCGAAGCGAGTTTCGGTGCCGCCATGCCGATCGAAAAGCGTCTGGCGCTCAAGGCGATGTATCCGGATGCCGAACACCCGGTGGTGCGCACCCACCCGGAAACCTTGGAGAAGGTGCTGTTCGTCAACGCCTTCACGACGCACTTGAGCAACTACCACACCCCCGAGCGGGTGCGCTTCGGCCAGGACGCCAACCCGGGCGCAAGTGAGCTGCTGCGTTACCTGATCAGCCAGGCCTACATCCCCGAGTATCAGGTGCGCTGGCGCTGGAAACCCAACAGCATCGCCATCTGGGACAACCGCAGTACCCAGCACTACGCCGTCATGGATTACCCGCCGTGCCATCGCAAGATGGAACGCGCCGGGATCATCGGCGACAAGACTTACTGATCGACCGCAACTGCATTCGCACTCGTAAACACGCCTGCCCGGCACGATCCCGGGTGGGCGCGACAATCATAAGAACAGGAGTAACTCATGCAATTCTTCGACGATTCCCTGCACCCGGAAAACATGGAAAAGGTGGTGATCACCGTGGCCCCGTATGGCCCCGAGTGGATGCCGGAAGATTTCCCTGAAGACATCCCGCTGACCATGGACGAGCAGGTGCAGAAGGCGGTTGAGTGTTATGAGGCGGGTGCAACGGTATTGCACCTGCACGTGCGTGAATTGGACGGCAAGGGTTCCAAGCGTCTGTCCAAGTTCAACGAATTGATCGCTGGCGTGCGTGAAGCCGTGCCGGACATGATCATCCAGGTCGGTGGTTCGATATCCTTCGCGCCGGAAAGCGATGGTGAAGCCGCCAAGTGGCTGTCTGACGATACACGGCACATGCTGGCCGAGCTGACGCCAAAACCGGATCAGGTCACGGTGGCGATCAACACCACCCAGATGAACATCATGGAGCTGCTGTATCCGGAATACCTGGAAGGCACGTCCCTGGCCAATCCTGCCTATCAGGCGGCCTACAGCGAAATGACCGTACCGGCCGGCCCGGCCTGGGTCGCCGAACACCTCAAGCGTCTGATGGACAACGGCATCCAGCCGCACTTCCAGCTGACTGGCATGCACGCCATGGAAACCCTTGAGCGCCTGGTGCGCAGGGGCGTCTACAAGGGCCCGTTGAACCTGACCTGGATCGGTATCGGCGGCGGTTTCGATGGCCCCAATCCGTTCAACTTCTTCAACTTCATCCACCGCGCGCCAGACGGTTGCACCCTGACCTCCGAGTCGCTGCTCAAAAACGTGATGCCGTTCAACACCATGTCGATGGCCATGGGTATGCACCCGCGTGTGGGCAATGAAGACACTATTATTGATCACAAGGGCGATCGTTTCGGCTCGGTTGCGCAGATCAAGCAAACCGTACGCATCGCCCATGAACTGGGTCGTGAAATCGCCACGGGTAAAGAGGCCCGTGAGATCTACCGCATCGGTGTGCAGTACCAAAGCATCGAAGAAACCCTATTGGCCAATGGCATGGCCCCCAACCGCAAGGCCGGGCAGAAAGGTGTGCCGCAACGCGGCTGATCGGCAGACGACGCGGGGGGCAATGGCCTCCCGCTCGCTGCACTGCAACACGCTTGATAACAACAATAAAACGAAGCTTTGAGGAGGCTGCATGGCCTTTCACCCAATCGCCGCAGACGATGATGACTGCAGTGGCGTCGGCGTTGCGCGCAAGTATGCCTGGATCGTCTTTGCGCTGACGTTCGGTTTGTTGATTTCCGATTACATGTCGCGTCAGGTGCTGAACGCGGTGTTCCCGATGCTCAAGGGCGAATGGGCCCTGAGTGACGGCCAGCTCGGCCTGCTCAGTGGCATTGTCGCCCTGATGGTGGGGCTGCTGACCATTCCCCTGTCATTGCTGGCGGATCGCTTCGGCCGGGTCAAGAGCCTGGCGCTGATGGCTTTGCTGTGGAGCCTGGCGACGCTGGGCTGCGCATTGGCGCAGGACTATCAGCAGATGTTCATTGCACGGTTCATGGTCGGCGTCGGCGAAGCGGCGTACGGCAGCGTCGGCATCGCCGTGGTGATCTCGGTGTTTCCAAAACACATGCGTGCAACCCTGGCCAGTGCGTTCATGGCGGGTGGCATGTTCGGTTCGGTGCTAGGGATGGCGCTGGGCGGTGCAATCGCCGCCAAGCTTGGCTGGCGCTGGTCGTTTGCCGGAATGGCGCTGTTCGGTCTGCTGCTGGCGGTGCTTTATCCGATCATCGTCAAGGAAGCACGCATTGCGCCGCAACGTGCCGCTCAGGCGGCGAACAAGACGGCTGCCGCGGTCAAGCGTCCGTTGCGTACGTTGTTTTCCAGCCGCTCGGTGATCGCTGCCTACATCGGCAGTGGCTTGCAACTGTTCGTCGGCGGCACCGTCATTGTGTGGATGCCCAGTTACCTCAATCGTTATTACGACATGGCCACCGACAAGGCGGGCGGCGTCGCCGCGATCATCGTGCTGTGCAGCGGTGCGGGGATGATCCTGTGCGGCATGCTCAGCGATCGACTGTGTCGCCATTCGCCGGAGCGCAAAGTCGCTTTGGCCATCGCCTATTGCCTGGGCAGTTGTCTGCTGTTGTCGGCGGCATTCGCGCTGCCGGCAGGGCCTGTGCAATTGGTACTGATCTGCCTGGGCATGTTGATTGCCGCCGGCACGACCGGCCCTTGTGGAGCCATGGTTGCCAACCTGACCCATTACTCGGTCCATGGCACGGCCTTCGCCACGCTGACCCTGGCCAACAACATGCTGGGGCTGGCGCCTGGGCCGTTCATCACCGGCAGGGTGTCCGACCTTATCGGCTTGCAGGCTGCTTTTCAGCTGGTGCCACTGGTCAGCATCGCGGCTGCGGCCGTGTTCTTTTATGCCAAGTGTCATTACCACAAGGACATTGCCCGGCTTAAGGGCGAGCAAGTCCTCGATTCGATTGGCAAAGCGGCGTTAGAGGTGAAGTTGTGAGTGGTCGTTTACGTATTGATGTGTTTTTCGATTTCATCTGCCCGTGGTGCCTGATTGGCAAGCGTCAACTGGAGCATGCGCAGGTACAGTTTCGCAGTCGCCACCCGGATGTGCAGATCACCACGGTGTGGCATGGCGTGCAGTTGCTGCCTCAGTTGCCGGTACAAGGTGAGCCCTTCGCCGACTTCTATCGCAAGCGTCTGGGCAATGCCGACGCCGTGGCCATGCGCCAGGCCCAGGTACAGCAGGCTGCTGCGGCGGTCGGATTGGCCATTGACTTGAGCCGCATCGCGACAATGCCTAACACCGCAGACGCTCATCGTCTCTTCAAGCGTGCCTGCGAGCGAGGCAATGTTGCCCAGCGTGACATCTTGCTCGAGCGCCTGTTCGCCGCTTATTTCCAGAAGGGCGAAGACCTGGGTTGCCGTGAGACCTTACTCGCGATTGCCCGCTCCTGCGGCATTGATGTCGAGGCCTTGGCCGACTGCCTGATGGGTGACGCCACTCCATTTGCAGGGTCACTCGGGGCGAGCAGTGGCGTGCCGAGCTTTCAGTTCGACCGCCGCATGACGGTGGTGGGCGCGCAACCTGCAGTGGCATTACTCGGGGCCATGAGCCAGGCACTGAAAGAAAGTGCTCACAAGCGGCAACCGGCATGAGTCTTCGTGTCCCTGTACCTGCCGGAAAACTCCCGCAGGCGGGTGGTCGTGCGCTGTTCGAATTCGATGGCAAAAGCCTGGCGTTATTCAACGTCGAAGGTGACCTGTTCGCCATTGACGACAGTTGCCCGCACCAGGGCGCTTCGCTGTGTGGCGGGCGTCTTGAGGGGCGGGTGATTCAGTGCTGCGCCCATGGCCTGCGCTTCGATCTGCGCAGCGGTTACTTGCTCAATTCAACCCAGCTCAAAGTCGCCAACTACCCCGTCGAGATCATTGACGGCCAGGTATTCATCGTCATCGTTCCCGAGGAGTCCGTGCCATGAGCACTATCGCTCTCACCCGTATCCACAGCCGAACGCGCGAACTGGCGCCAGGTTTTGTCGTCAGTCTGATCGTGGCGGCGGCCGCGTCCTTTTTGTCCGAGCATTACGGCGCGCCGGTGATGCTGTTTGCCTTGCTGTTGGGCATGGCGCTGAACTTCCTGGCCGGTGATGGCGCCTGCAAGGCTGGCATCGAATTCACGGCACGTACGGTGTTGCGCATTGGCGTGGCGTTGTTGGGCATGCGCATCACACTCGAACAGATTGCCGCGCTGGGCTGGAAGCCTGTGGCGCTGGTGGTGATTGTGGTGGTGGTGACGATCGGCGTCTCGGTGATTGCGGCCAAAGCGCTGGGGTTTCAACGCTTGTTCGGCATGCTTACTGGCGGGGCCACTGCGATTTGTGGTGCGTCGGCGGCGTTGGCGCTGGCGGCGGCATTGCCGAACCATCCGCAGAAAGAACGCGCAACGTTATTCACGGTGATCGGGGTGTCGGCGCTGTCGACCCTGGCGATGATCGTGTACCCGATGATTGCCAACTGGCTGTCGTTGTCGCCGCAAGTGGCGGGCGTGTTCTTGGGAGCGACCATCCACGATGTCGCCCAGGTGGTCGGTGCCGGTTACAGCATGTCGACCGAGACCGGCGATACGGCCACGGTGATCAAGCTGATGCGGGTTGCCATGCTGCTGCCAGTGATCGTCTGCGCCGCGATGATTACCCGCATGCAGGGAGCCGACCCGGCCGGCAAACGGCCGCCGCTGCTGCCATGGTTCGCCGTCGGGTTTCTGATTCTGGCCTGTATCAATAGCACCGGCTGGATAGCCCCGGTGGTGCAGGGATCGGTCAATGACTTGTCGCGCTGGTGCCTGGTGGTTTCCATCAGCGCCCTGGGCATGAAAACCCAGCTCAAGGAGCTGGCGGCGGTGGGCATCAAGCCGATCCTGCTGATGGTGGGGGAGACGGTGTTCCTTGTCGTGCTGGTGCTGCTGTTGCTGCGCTGGGGAATGTAGGCACACAAAACAGTGGCGAGGGAGCTTGCTCCCGCTGGGGTGCGAAGCGCCCCTCTTCCAAGGCCACTGCATTTTTTCAGAAAGTACGCGGCGCGTTTTGGGGCTGCTTCGCACCCCAGCGGGAGCAAGCTCCCTCGCCACAGGACTCCTCGGCCGGTGTCATAACACCGGTTCTTTTGCGGCGACTGTGCCAGCAGTCGCCGTTTTTTTTTGCCTGTTTTGCGTCCGTTTTCAGGGTTCGCTGGAGCCGGGCAGGGTACTCAGGTCCGGTGGAGCTTTGACGGGGTGCTTTTGCGCGCTGCGCCATGCGGCGGGCGGCATGCCGAACTGGGTGATGAACCAGCGGGTGAAAGAACTCGCCATGGAGTAGCCGAGCATGTCGGCAATGCGCCCTAACGAGTAATTCGGGTTTTCCAGGTAGCGCAACACCAGATCGCGGCGCACGTCGTTGATCAGGTCGTTGAAGGCGCAGCCGTCGTCTTTCAGGCGGCGTTGCAGGGTGCGTACGTTCATGCCCTGGGTCTGGGCGATCTGCTCGATGGTGGCGCGTCCCATCGGCAGCAGCAGGTAGATGGCTTTGCGCACCTCGAACAGCATTGATGGACCTTCATGGCTGAGCAGCGAGTCGAGGTAGCTCTGCGCGTAGCGTGCCATGGCCGGGTCGGCATTGGGGTTGGTCACGTCGAGGCTGGCGTCGGAGCAGACGATGCCGTTGAACTCGCTGCCGAACTCCAGCTTGCAACCGAACAGGCGCCGATGCAGTTGCAGGTTGTCGGGAGGCTGGTGCGTGAAGTTGACGCTGTAAGGGTGCCAGTGGCTGCCGAGTAGCGCGGCGCACAGGCGGAACATCACGCCGATGGCCAGTTCGGTGGCTTGCCGGCTGGGCATCGGCGATTCGGTGACCACCTCTTCGCGAATGATCACCATCTTGCCGGCCTCTTCAATGAAGATGGCCAATGAGTCGTTCATCAGATGACGGTAATGCACCACGACCTGCAAGGCATCTCGCAGCGTTCGCTGGTGGCTGAGCAGCAGGCTGACCACACCGAAGTCCGAGAGCTGGCGCGACTCGGCCATGCTCAGGCCGAAGCTCTGGCAGCCACTGGCGGCGGCCGAATCTTCCAGCAGGCGTACGGCGGCATCAATGGGGATGCGGTGTTCGGGCGCTTGCAACAGCGCTTTGCTCAGGCCGACGCCGGCCAGCACATCACGTGGGTTGAACCCCAGGTATTGGGTGACCTCCAGGTAGTTGGTCAAGACAGCGGCGCGAACAAGCTTGGGCATGCGAAGGTCTTTCCTGGGCCAGTTGCGATTCGGATGAGCGTGGCGACTATATCCAGCACATCAGCAATTGAACAGTTGTGACGTTGTCGAGGGCGCTCGCCCGATTCTGTCCAGAAGCCCCTGCGTTTTTGTCGAGCAATCGACGCTCACCCATTGATTACAGTGACCCACAGAGAAGCTGCGGGGCTTTTCGACCAATGGTCGGGGCACGCCAGCCTCGGCAAATCTGTCATGAAAAGAAAAGTGCCTGACGTCCAATGAAAAGCGCCTTGGGTGGGCGCTCTTTAATGTCAGTCCTACAAAAAGCCCCTGGCGATAGAGCCAGTCGAGTCATCGAGAAAGCGAAGGTGTTGAAAGTGGACAAACTGCAAACTGCCGCAACTGTTCTGATCGTACCGGGTCTGCGTGAGCACGTTGCCGAGCATTGGCAAACGTTGCTTGAGGCAAGGCTCTGCAAAGTGCGCAGTGTACCGCCGCTGGAAACCGACAAGCTCGATTGCGCCAAGCGGGTCGAAGCGATTCGGCGCGAGCTGGAGCAGATCGACGGGCCGGTGATTCTGGTTGCTCACAGCGCCGGTGTGCTGATGGTCGCGCACTGGGCTGCGCAGCACAGTCGGCCGATCAAGGGCGCGCTGCTGGCCACGCCTCCGGATCTCGATGCTCATTGGCCGCAAGGCTACCCATCTGCCGAAACCCTACGTACCCAGGGTTGGAATCCTCTACCAAAAGGGCCACTGCCGTTCCGCAGTCTGGTGGCCGTCAGTACCAACGACCACCTCGCCAGCCTGGATGCCGCCACTCGCCTGGCAGAAGGCTGGGGCAGTGAACTGCTCAACCTGGGCGAGGTGGGTCATCTCAATCCGGCAGCAGGGTTTGGCCACTGGCCGCAAGCCGAAGCACTCATCCTGGAGCTGGATCGCTAGTTCAGGCGCCGGTTGGCCCCAGCCATCCGGTATTTGCCCTCACTCCTGAAAAACGCAAACCCCTGAAACAAGGGTTGCGCGAGGGCGGCTGCGCTTAAAACAAATACAAAAAGGCGGAGAGACAACGCAATGCACAACAATAAGAGTCACGGGTTCGCACCCTCGCGTTACACCTTGTTGGCCTCGGCCATTCTGGCCGCCGCCGTGCCGGTCGTGCAGGCGGTCGAACTCGACACAGGTAACCCGGACTGGACTGTGCGTTTTGATAACACCGTGAAGTACAACTACGGCGTACGCACCGAAAGCGCCGACAAGCGCATGTTGGCGACACCGAACAACAACGATGGCGACTACAACTTCCGCAAGGCCGGGACCAACATCACCAACCGTGTTGACCTGTTGACCGAAATGGATGTGGTCTACCAGAACCACATGGGCTTTCGCGTCAGCGCCGCCAGTTGGTACGACAAGGCCTACGAGAACACCGGTTCCAATTCCAACCCGTTCGTCAACGGCAATGACGCACGGTCGGGTCTGGTTGCCAACGATCCGCGCCTGGCCGGGGTCACCGGCGACAATGTCGGCAATGGCAGCCCGCACCTGAGCAACTACGCCCAGCGTTACTACACCGGTCCATCCGGCGAAATCCTCGATGCCTTTGTGTTCTACAGCACCGAAGTGGGCGAGGAGTCGCTGTTGAGCGTCAAGGCCGGCCAGCACAACGTGTTCTGGGGCGAGACCATCCTCAACCCGGTGCACTCGAACAGTTACGGCCAATCGGGCCTGGACCTGGCCAAACTGGCTGCCTCGCCGGGTACCGAAGCCAAGGAGCTGTTCGTTCCGCGTAACCAGTTGTCGATGTCGTTCACCGTCAATCCCGAGTTGACCGTGGGCGCCCAGTATTTCCTGGATTGGGATGCCGCCCGCCTGCCTGAAGCCGGTACTTACTATGGCGGTTCTGATCTGGTCGGTTTCGGTGCGCAGTCGTTCCTGCTGGGCAACACCAATGGCGTGGTGCCGGGCAGTCCGCTGGGTTGTGGTCTGGCGCCCTGCAACGGGCTGACCAATGTGCGTCGCGGTCACGACCTGACGCCGGACAAGCGCGGAGACTGGGGCGTGATGGCCAAGTGGTCGCCGGCCTGGTTGGATGGCACCCTCGGCGTTTATTACCGCGAAACCTCGGAAATCCTGCCGCAAGCCTGGCTGGATGCCAGAGGCCTGAGTTCGGCCAACCCCAATGGCACCCGGCCGGCAGGGCAAGTGCCTGCGGTGATCAACACGCTCAACTCGCTGAGCACAGCCACCTATCAAATGGCCTATGCCGACAACATCAAGATCGTTGGCCTGAGTCTGTCCAAGGATGTTGGCGGGGTGAGCGTCGGTTCGGACCTGAACATTCGTCACAACATGCCGTTGGCCAGTATTCCGGCGGTTGTCAGCACTAACAGTCCGCTAGGCCTGGGCGCGGGTCTTGGTCTGTTGCCGGCGCGTACGGCTGCCACCGGTGTGGTTTATGACACTCCGCAGAAGGGCGACAGCATGGCCGCCACCGGCGACACCTTGCACTGGACGCTCAACGGCCTGATGACCTTCCCGAAAACCCCGGTGTTCGATTCGGCCAGCCTGCTCGCCGAGTTGTACTACAGCAACCTGCTCAAGCTCGATAGCAAGAACGAAGCGCTCTACAAGGGCAAGGACACCTACCGCGGCATCGACCAGCCGACCCGGGACAACTGGGGCATCGCGGTCAACTTCACACCGACCTGGTATCAGGTGTTTCCCGGTGTCGACCTCAACGCACCGATGTCCATCAACGTCGGTCTCGACGGCGTGTCACCGGTGTCCGGTGGCGGTGCCAAAGACACCGGTAACTATGCCGTGGGCGTGGGTGCTGTTGTGTACAACAAATACTTCATCGACCTGAAGTACGTGGACTCCTTCGGCAAGACCGACAAGTGCGACGCCAGCGGTCTGAGTACCGGCGCGGCCAATGCCGGCAGCGGCGACGGCTCCACCCCCAATGCCTTTAGCGGCAATGAAAACTACGCGTGTTACGGCGGCGGCTACTCGGCCTTCTCCGGTGGTGGTGCCACGACTGAGGACCGTGGCGCCGTTTACCTGACGATGAAAACCACTTTTTGATGCACCACTGATTTGCTCAATGCAAGCAGGAGAATAACAAGATGAAATACGCAAAAACCGTGTTGGCCGCTTCGCTGGCCTTGGTCCTTGCCGCCCAGGCTCAGGCCGCTGTTTCAACTCAGGACGCTGCCAGGTTGGGCAGCAGCCTGACCCTGGTCGGGGCCGAAAAGGCCGGGAACGCTGATGGTTCCATCCCCGCCTATGACGGTGGCTTGACCACGCCGCCGGCCAGTTTCAAATCCGGTGACAGCATGCGTCCGGATCCCTTCGTCAACGAAAAACCGTTGCTGGTAATCGACGGCAAGAACGTCGATCAGTACAAGGGCTCGCTCAGTGCAACCACGGTGGAATTGGCCAAGCGTTTCCCAAGTTTTCACGTCAATGTCTACCCGACCCACCGCACCGTCTCGTTGCCCAAGGCGGTGCTGGACAATGGCGTGAAAAACGCCACCGGTGCCAAGTCCCTGGAAGGTGGCCTGGCCATCGATAACGTACTGCCCGGTGTGCCGTTCCCGATTCCGCAGTCGGGCAACGAGGCGATGTGGAACTTCCTGTTGCGTTACCAGGGGGTCAACATCAACTCCAAGTACGACTCCTGGAACGTCGACTCCGCTGGCGTGCCGAGCCTGGCGACCACCGGACTGGCGTTCATTTCCTATCCGATCTACGAAAACCTCGCGCAGCCGATCAGCAGCGCCGATGTGTACTACCAGATGAAGTTGTCCTATACCGGCCCTGCGCGCCGGGCCGGTGAAGCGGTGATGCTCAAGGACGCCGCCAACCCGCTGCAGCAACCGCGTCGCGCCTGGCAATACTTGCCTGGCCAGCGTCGGGTCAAGCTCGCACCGAACCTGGCTTACGACACGCCTAACCCTGGCACCGCCGGTGCCGGCACCTACGACGATGTTTTCGTGTTCAACGGTGCACTGGACCGCTACGACTGGAAGCTGGTGGGCAAGCAGGAAATGATCGTGCCCTACAACACCTACAAGCTGACCTATGCCCAAGACCCCAAATCGCTGACCACCGCCAATCACCTGGCACCGGATTACGTGCGCTGGGAAAAACACCGGGTCTGGGTGGTGGAGGGCAACCTCAAGTCCGGCGCCCGGCACATCTACCAGAAGCGTCGCTTCTACCTCGATGAAGACAGCTGGACCGCTCTGGCCTCTGACCAATATGACGCCCGTGGTCAGCTGTACCGTGGCTCTTTCGCATTCCTCAGTCAGAGCTACGACAAGCAGATCCCGGATTCCACGCCCTTCATGATTTATGACCTGGTGGGTGGTTCCTACAACATCAACGGTGTGGTTGGCCCTTACGGCGGCATCAAGTACATCGATCCGCTCTCCAAGGCGCAGTGGTCGCCTGAGTCCCTGGCCGGTAACGGGATTCGCTAAGCAAACCGTGACAAAGCGTCCGTGCAGTCCACTGCCTGCCAGGCAGGGGACCGCACGACGGTCGGTGCATGCCGATCGTTTTGGGCGCCAGGTTGGAACGTCAGGCACACGGACGTGTGTCCCGGCGCGGTTTTCCGAAGAGGACGCGGTATGTGTTCGTACAAAAATTATCTGCAGTTGGCGCTCGGCGCCTTGCTTGTAACGTTGCTGGGCCTGAGCCAGGCGTCCGCTTATGTCGACGTGCTGGATCTGCCGGCCAGGGTCAGCGCCTTGGCCGTCAACAGCCCGCTATCTGGCATGGCCCGCGCTGGCGACCGCTTGGTTGCCGTCGGGCAGCGTGGCCACATTCTGTATTCCAATGATGCCGGTAAACACTGGCAGCAGGCGGCGGTGCCGGTCAGTGCCGACCTCAATGCCGTGAGCTTTCCTTCCGCCACCCAAGGCTGGGCGGTGGGCGGTGATGGCGTGGTGTTGCACAGCAACGACGCAGGTGCGACCTGGCGCAAGCAACTGGACGGCCGCGAGATTGGTGCCTTGCTGGTCAACCATTACGGCGCGTTGGCCAGTGCAGAACCCGGCAACGAACAATGGCCACTGCTGGTCGCCGAAGGTGAGCGCCTGATGGCGCAGGGCGCCGACAAACCGTTGCTCGATGTCTGGTTCGCCAACGAGCGCCTCGGTTACGTGGTCGGGGTGTTCAACCTGATCCTGCGCACCGAAGACGGCGGCCAGAGCTGGGCACCGTTCCAGGACCGCACCGATAACCCGCAGGGCTTTCACCTCAACGCCATCGCCTCCACTGGCGATGCGCTGTACATCGCTGGAGAGCAGGGGCTGCTGCTCAAGTGGGATGACACCCAACAGCGGTTCGCCGCCATGCAGACACCCTATCAGGGCAGTTTCTTCGGTGTTCTCGGCAAGCCCGGCGAAGCGCTCGTCTACGGCTTGCGCGGCAATGTGCTGCGCAGCACCGATGGCGGTCTCAGCTGGACCCCGCTGGACAGTGGCCTGCGCGTCAGCATCACCGCCGGCCTCGTCGATGGCCGTGGCAACTACCGCTTGTTCACCCAGGGCGGGCAGATGCTGGTCAGCCAGGGCGCAGGCGCGCAATTGCATCTGGTTCAGCAACAGGCACCGACACCGGTGACCGGCGCCACTCAGTCCGCCGACGGTGCGCTGGTGGTGGTTGGCAGCCGTGGTGCACGGACGCTGTCCGTTGATAAGCCCTCGAACCCTTAGAGCGAGAACCCAGACATGGGCAATATCAAACAAGAAACCATGCCGGTGATCCGCGATCTGCGGGATTTCGACCGCCATTCCGGCAACCGGCTGGAGCGGGTGGTGTTCAACTACCGTCCGTTGTTCATGCTGCTGATGGCGCTGGCCACCGTGGTGTTGGGCTACATGGCGGCAACTCGCCTGGAGCTTCGCCCCAGCTTTGAAAAGATGATTCCGCAGAGCCAGCCGTACATTCAGAATTTCCTGGAAAACCGCCAGTCGCTGCGCGGTCTGGGCAACTCGGTACGGGTGGTGGTGGAGAACACCCAGGGCGATATTTTCGATCCCGCTTATCTCGACGTGCTCAAACAGGTCAACGATCAGTTGTTCGTCACCGAAGGCGTCGACCGTGCCTGGATGAAGTCGTTGTGGAGCCCGGCGGTGCGCTGGACCGAAGTCACCGAGGAAGGTTTCCAGGGTGGCCCGGTGATGCCCGATACCTACCAGGGCAAGCCGGAAGAAATAGAACAGCTGCGCCAGAACATTTCCCGCGCCGGTATCGTCGGCAGTCTGGTGGCCAGCGACTACAAATCGAGCATGCTCATTGTTCCGCTGCTGGACAAAGCCACGGCCAGCGGTCAGCGCATCGATTACCACGCCTTTTCGCAGATGCTCGAGGAGCAGTTGCGCGACAAGATCGAGTTCGTCGGTGACAGCGCTGCGCGCAAGGCCGGGGAGGAGGGCAAGGGCCAGTACAAAGTCCGGGTGATCGGTTTCGCCAAACTGATGGGCGACCTGATCGATGGCCTGATCCAGGTGATAATGTTCTTCGGCCTGGCCGTCGTCACTTCACTGATCATCATTTACGCCTACACCCGTTGTGTTCGCAGCACCTTGCTGGTGGTCGGCTGCTCGCTGATTGCGGTGGTCTGGCAACTCGGCATCGTCGCCTGGCTGGGCTATGCCATCGACCCGTACTCGGTGCTGGTGCCTTTTCTGATTTTCGCCATCGGTGTGTCTCACGCGGCGCAGAAGATGAACGGGATCATGCAAGACATCGCCCGTGGCACCCACAAACTGATCGCCGCACGCTACACCTTCCGCCGTTTGTTCATTGCCGGCGTCACCGCGTTGCTGGCCGACGCTGTCGGGTTCGCGGTGCTGATGCTGATCGACATTCCGGTGATCCGCGACCTGGCGATCACCGCCAGCATCGGTGTGGCGGTGCTGATCTTCACCTCGCTATTGCTGATGCCGGTGGCGCTGTCTTATGTCGGCGTCGGCACCAAGGCGGCCGAGCGTGCGCTGAAAATCGACACGCGTGCAGAGGGGCACAAAGGTTTCGGCAAACTATGGGACTTGCTCGACCGCTTCACCACGGCCAAATGGGCCACGGGTGCGGTATTGGTCGCGGCACTGATGGGCATCGGCGGCTTCATGGTCAGCTTGCAGTTGAAGATCGGCGACCTGGAAAGTGGCGCACCGGAGTTGCGTGCCGACTCTCGCTATAACCGTGACAACGCCTACATCACCAGCCACTACGCGCTGTCCAGCGACCTGTTCGCGGTGATGATCAAGACCGCGCCGGAAGGCTGCTTGAACTACAAGACGCTGGTCCTCGCCGACCGTCTGGCCTGGGAGCTGCAGCAGTATCCGGGCGTGCAGGCGACGGCTTCGTTGGTCAACGCGGTGCGCCAGATCACCGCCGGTACTTATGAAGGCAACCCCAAGCTCAACAGCATCCAGCGCAATCAGGACGTGCTGAACTACGCCGCGCAGCAAGCCTCGGTCAACTCCCCGGAGTTGTTCAACACCGATTGCTCGTTGATGCCGGTGATCACCTTCCTCAAGGACCACAAGGCCGAGACCCTGGATGCCGTGGTGGGCATCGCCGAAAAGTTCGCCCGGGAGAACAACAGCGAAGATCGCCAGTTCCTGCTGGCGGCCGGGTCGGCCGGGATTGAAGCCGCGACCAACATTGTGGTGCGCGAGGCCAATCGCACCATGCTGCTTTACGTCTATGCGGCGGTGACGCTGTTCTGCCTGATCACCTTCCGCAGCTGGCGCGCGACCCTGGTCGCCCTGTTGCCATTGGTTCTGACCTCGATCCTTTGCGAAGCGTTGATGGTGGCCATGGGCATTGGCGTGAAAGTCGCGACCCTGCCGGTGATCGCACTGGGCGTGGGCATCGGCGTGGACTACGCCTTGTACCTGCTCAGCGTGCAGTTGCATTACCAGCGCCAGGGCCTGCCGCTGAGTCAGGCTTACCGCAACGCCGTGTCGTTTACCGGCCGGGTGGTGGGCCTGGTGGGCATCACCCTGGCGGCGGGCGTTGTGTGCTGGGTCTGGTCGCCGATCAAGTTCCAGGCCGACATGGGCATCCTGCTGACCTTCATGTTCCTGTGGAACATGCTCGGCGCGCTGATTCTGATTCCAGCCTTGTCGTACTTCCTGCTGCGTCACCCCGTTCCGCAAGCCCAAGTGGCGCAAGCCACTGAAACCGACACCTCTCAACGCCAGGGTATGCCGCATGCCCTGACCACTTCCGAGTAAGCCAACCATGTCTGATTACAAAGCTCCTTTGCGCGATATGCGCTTCGTACTCAACGAAGTCTTCCAGGTGTCCCGGCTATGGGCCCAATTGCCTGGCCTGGCCGAGGTGATCGATGAAGAAACGGCCGCCGCGATCCTTGAAGAGGCCGGCAAAATCAGTGGCGAAGTTATCGCACCGCTGAACCGCAGCAGCGACGAGCAGGGCTGCACCTGGAGCAACGGCGCGGTCACGGCGCCGGACGGTTTTGTCGCGGCCTACCAGGCATTCGCCGACGGCGGTTGGGTGGGTGTTGGCGGTGATCCGCAGTTCGGTGGCATGGGCATGCCCAAGGCCATTTCGGCTCAGGTCGAAGAGATGGTCAACTCGGCCAGTCTGTCGTTCGGCCTGTACCCGATGCTGACCGCCGGTGCGTGCCTGTCGATCAATGCCCACGCCAGTCAGGAACTCAAGGAACGCTATCTGCCGAACATGTACGCAGGCACCTGGACCGGTTCAATGTGCCTGACCGAGGCGCATGCCGGCACGGACCTGGGCCTGATTCGCACCCGTGCCGAACCGCAGGCCGACGGCAGTTTCAAGATCAGCGGCAGCAAGATTTTCATCACCGGGGGAGAGCACGACCTGACCGAAAACATCATTCATTTGGTGCTCGCCCGGTTGCCGGATGCACCCGCCGGCCCCAAGGGGATTTCCCTGTTCCTGGTGCCCAAGGTGCTGGTCAATGCCGATGGCTCGCTGGGTGAACGCAACTCGCTGTCCTGCGGTTCCATTGAGCACAAGATGGGTATCAAGGCCTCCGCCACCTGCGTGATGAACTTTGACGGGGCGATCGGCTGGATCATCGATGCGCCAAACAAGGGACTGGCGGCGATGTTCACCATGATGAACTACGAACGTTTGGGCGTGGGTATCCAGGGTCTGGCGTTGGGTGAGCGTTCGTACCAGAACGCCGTCGAATACGCCCGTGACCGCCTGCAAAGCCGTTCGCCGACAGGCGCGCAGAACAAGGACAAAGCTGCCGATCCGATCATCGTGCACCCGGATGTACGACGCATGCTGTTGACCATGAAAGCCTTGAACGAAGGCGGGCGCGCGTTCTCCAGCTACGTGGCCCTGCAACTGGACACCGCCAAGTACAGCGATGACGCGCCAACCCGCACCCGCGCCCAGGAGCTGGTATCGCTGCTGACCCCGGTGGCCAAGGCGTTCCTCACCGACATGGGGCTGGAAACCACGGTGCATGGCCAGCAGATCTTCGGCGGCCACGGCTACATTCGCGAATGGGGCCAGGAGCAACTGGTACGCGATGTGCGCATCACCCAGATCTACGAAGGCACCAACGGTATTCAGTCACTGGATTTGGCCGGGCGCAAAATCGTCGGCAGTGGCGGGGCGTTGTACCGGCTGTTCGCTTCGGAAATCCGCAACTTTACCGCCAATGCCTGCGCTGACCTCGGTGAGTTCACCAAACCGTTGAACGCCGCCGTCGACACCCTCGACGAACTGACCGCATGGCTGTTGGACCGCGCCCAGGGCAACCCGAATGAAATCGGCGCAGCGTCGGTCGAGTACCTGCACGTGTTCGGCTACACCGCGTACGCCTACATGTGGACGCGAATGGCCAAAACCGCCATGAGTACGCACTCCAAGGACGCTTTCTATGCCAGCAAACTGGCCACCGCGCGCTTCTACTTCGCCCGTCTGCTGCCACGCATCCACTCGTTGAGCGCGTCGGCCAAGGCTGGCAGCGAATGCCTCTATCAATTGGATGCAGAGCAGTTCTGAGCCCACGTAAAAAGGACCGGGAACCCCAACCATGATGGCGACAAAAATAATTCCGCCCGCCGACGGCGCCTATGCCTACCCCTTGCTGATCAAGCAATTGCTGCTGTCCGGCGTGCGCTACGAACCGGGCCGGGAAATCGTCTACGCCGACAAACTGCGCTACAGCTACCAGACCCTCAACCGGCGGATACGCCGGCTGGCCAATGCCTTGACCGCAGCTGGCGTGAAGGCCGGTGATACCGTGGCCCTGCTCGACTGGGACAGCCATCGCTACCTGGAGTGCTTTTTTGCCGTACCGATGATCGGTGCGGTACTGCATACCGTGAACATTCGCCTTTCGCCGGATCAGGTGCTCTTCACCATGAACCACGCCGAGGACGACCTGGTGCTGGTGCATGATGATTTCCTGCCGCTGGTTGAACAGATTCACGGACGGCTTGAAACCGTCAAAGGCTACCTGCAGCTCACGGACGATACGGCAAACGATACGTCGCTACCGGTGCTGGGGGAGTATGAAAACCTGTTGTCCAGGGCCGCAGACCAGTACAACTTTCCCGATTTCGATGAAAACTCCGTCGCGACCCTTTTCTACACGACGGGCACCACTGGCGACCCTAAAGGCGTGTATTTCACCCACCGCCAATTGGTCTTGCACACCTTGAATGCCGTGGGCACGTTGGGCGTCTATCAAGGCCTGCCGTTGCTGCGTTCCAATGATGTATACATGCCCATCACCCCGATGTTTCACGTGCATGCCTGGGGTGTGCCTTATGTCGCTACCCTGATGGGGCTCAAGCAGGTGTACCCCGGCCGCTATGAACCCAACAGCCTGGTCAGGTTGCATCGTGAGGAGAAGGTCACTTTTTCCCATTGTGTGCCGACCATTTTGCAAATGATCCTGAGCTGTGAAGAAGCAGCCCAGACCCGTTTCGATGGCTGGAAGATGCTCTTGGGTGGCAGCGCACTGACGCTGGGAATTGCCAGCGAAGCGAGTGCCAAAGGTATTCAGGTGCACAGCGGTTATGGCATGTCGGAAACCTGCCCATTGCTGTGCCTGACCTACCTGCGTGATAAGGACCTCGAACAGTCCACGCAAGCCCAACTGGCCACCCGCATCAAGACGGGTACGCCGGTGCCGATGGTCGACCTGAAAATCATCGATGCCAATGGCAATGACGTTGCCCACGATGGCGAGTCTCTGGGCGAGATCGTGGTGCGCGCACCCTGGCTGACCCAAGGCTATTTGAAGGAGCCCGAAAAGGGCGCCGAGCTATGGCACAACGGTTGGATGCACACCGGCGATCTGGCCTCCATCGACGCCTTGGGAGGGGTGGAAATCAAAGATCGAATCAAGGATGTCATCAAGACGGGCGGGGAGTGGATCAGCTCCCTGGAACTGGAAAGCCTGATCAGTGAACACGCGGCGGTGATGTCGGTCGCGGTCGTGGGCATTGCCGATGAGCAATGGGGCGAACGGCCGATGGCGCTGGTGGTGTGCGAGCCTGGACAGTATCTCGACCGCAAGATCCTCGAGGCGCACCTGCAAGGGTTTGTCGAGCGTGGGCGTATTAACAAATGGGCGATCCCCAAGCAGTTCAAGTTCGTCGCCGAGATCCCTAAAACCAGTGTCGGGAAGATTAACAAGAAGCTCATCCGGGAAAGCGAATTGAGCTGAAAAAGAAGATGAGGACCTAGGGGCGAGTGTTCGAATCACACCGTCCCGACCCTATGATTCAATGACTAGCCCAATCTGAAAAGGTTGGGCTTTTTCATGCCCGAAAAATACCCCCGATTAAAAAAACGATCAGTAGCCACTCATTCCCCGGCTTTCGTCGATTTGATGAGATTGTTGCGCAGCTTCACGATCGCATTCTGCATCTGCGTGAATTCGTCTGGTGTCAGGCCCGTTGCGTCGGAGAGGCCCATTTCGGGGCGGCCTTCGCGCAACTGTCGACCATTCTTCGTCAGACTGATGCGCACCTGCCGCTCGTCCTCGGGATCACGCTGCCTTTGTAGATAGCCCATCGCTTCCAGCTTCTTCAGGATCGGTGTGAGTGTGTTCGATTCGAGAAACAGCTTCTCGCCCAGGCTGCCCACGGTTTGATTGTCTTCCTCCCATAACGCAACGATGGTGATGTATTGCGTATAGGTGAGCCCCAACTGCTCGAGTATCGGCTTGTAGGCTTTGCCGAAGGCCAGGTTCGTGGAATAGACCGCAAAACACAGGAAGTCGGAGAGCTTCAGGTTGGCAGGAGCCGTCTTGTCGGTGGGTTTCATGTGCTTCCTCGTTGGCCAAAGTTGAAGGCTCGCAAAGGCAAAATATACCGCGTATGCGATTGTGTCGGAACAGCTCTGACTTTCGACTGTGGCCGGTTCGACAGCAACATCGAACCGGCCATACGGTGAATCATGAGGTGAGGGCGTTTATGGCCACGTCGATGTAGTGTTGAAGGGTTTGTGATTCGCATACGCTTAAAGCGTATGCGACATATATGGCATGTCGACCGTGCGGTGCGTCATGCCGTGAGAACGTTCAGGGCCACGTCAATGTTACCCCGCGTCGCTTTCGAGTACGGGCAGATTTGATCTGCGGTATGCGCCAGCGTCGTCGCGATGTCATGCGCCAGACCTGGTACGCGCAGAGTCAACCGAGCCTGGAGGAAGTACGCCGGACCGGTCTGACCCAGATCGACTTCGATGTCGACGGACAGATCAGACGGCAGCACCACGTTCATTTCATTGGCCACCAGCCCGACGGCGGCGGTGTAGCAGGCCGACCATGCGCCGGCGAACAGCTGCTCTGCGGTTGGGTGCGGTGCAATGGTTTTGAACTCGTGCGCCAGTTTCGCGTTTCCAGGCGACGAGAGCTGGATGTCGAGGCTGCCGTTATGGCCACGCGAAGTGTTGCCAGCGGCGCTAATGGTGGTGTGAGTCTTGCCGGTGGCCAGTACTTTTTCGATCTTGCTCATGGGGTGGATCCTCTACGTTTCAAAAGATGTGATTTGTGTGTCGTATACGTTTGTATCGTATGCGATGTAATAATAATTGCGCAGCCCCCCATCGATGTCAATTGATCGCGTTGCGTCTGCCGACGAGTGGTGCGGCCACACAATAACGTCGACGGTTTCAACGATATGCCGAATTCGTCATCAACCTGACCTAAAGCGATCAAGCCGTGAGCCTTGGAATGGCCCACCCTGACCGGTCTGTCCAAGGAGATGAGCATGATCCGACTGACCCTGATCGAAGCCCGCGAGTTGGCCGAATCGATCCTGTTGCACAACGGTTTTAATCTGGCCCACGCGCAAGCGGTGGCGGCGACGGTGATCGCCGGCGAGCGCGATGGCTGTGCCTCCCACGGTTTGTACCGGATTCTGGGCTGTGTGAATTCCCTGCGGGCCGGTAAGGTGTCAGCCGATGCCGAGCCGCAGGTGATCGACCAGGCGCCGTCGATCGTGCGGGTGGATGCCGCTGGTGGTTTCTCGCAATTGGCGTTTCAGGCCGGGCTTGGGTTGCTGGCGGAGAAAACCCGGGCCAACGGGATTGCGGCGTTGGCGATCAATCGCTGTGTGCATTTCTCGGCACTGTGGGTGGAGATCGAGCAGTTGACCGCTGCCGGGTTGGTGGCGCTGGCGTGTAATCCGAGTCATGCCTGGGTGGCTCCGGCCGGGGGACGTGTGCCGGTGTTCGGCACCAATCCCATTGCCTTTGGTTGGCCGCGTGCGGGGCAGGATCCGTTTGTGTTCGACTTCGCCACCAGTGCGATTGCCCGCGGCGATATCGAGTTGCATCGACGTGCCGGCAAGGCGATTCCCGAGGGTTGGGGCGTGGACGCTGAGGGCCGGCCGAGCACCGATGCCAACGTCGTGCTCGACGGCGGCGCGATGCTGACGTTCGGTGGGCACAAAGGCTCGGCGCTGGCGGCAATGGTGGAGTTGATCGCCGGGCCTTTGATCGGTGATCTGACCAGTGCAGAATCGCTGGCCTATGACGCGGGCAGCAAGTCGTCGCCGTACCATGGCGAGTTGATCATTGCGCTGGATCCGCGACGTTTTCTGGGGGCGGCCACCGAGGAACATTTGGCCCGGGCCGAAGTGTTGTTTCAGGGCATTGAAGGGCAGGGTGCGCGCTTGCCGTCGCAACGGCGTTATGCGGCGCGGGCACGCAGTGTGGTGGAGGGAGTACAGATTCCCGAGGCGCTGTACAACGACCTGAAAGCATTGCTGGCTTGAATGCGATGAAAATCCTGTAGGAGCGAGGCTGTGTGGCGAGGGGGCTTGCCCCCGTTCGGCTGCGAAGCAGTCGTAAAGGCGTTATATGAAATGCCGGGGCCGCTTCGCGACCCAACGGGGGCAAGCCCCCTCGCCACAGGGGCTCGCTCCCACATGAGGTCGTGTTGTTAAACCGGTTCGCGGTGGCTGTTGCCATCAACCAGTCGCGCAATACCCAGCGGGTTGGCGTTTTTCAGGGCGTCGGGCAACAGGGCGTCCGGGCAGTTCTGGTAGCACACCGGGCGCAGGAAGCGCTCGATGGCCAGGCTGCCGACCGAGGTGCCACGGGCATCGGAGGTCGCCGGATAAGGCCCGCCATGCACCATGGCATCGCAGACTTCGACGCCGGTGGGGTAGCCGTTGAACAGCACCCGGCCGACCTTTTGTTCCAGTAGTACCAGCAGATCGGCGTGTTCCTTCAGGTCCTGTGCTTCGCCAATCAACGTGGCGGTGAGTTGACCGTGCAAATTGTTCAGTGCTTGTCGCAACTCGGCCTTATCGGCCACTTCGACGACGAGGGTGGTCGGGCCGAACACTTCTTCCTGCAACAGCGGATCACCCTTGAGCAGCAGACTGGCGTCGGCCTTGAACAGTTGCGGCCACGCTTGATTGCCGTGCTGATCCTGGCCCGCCAGGCGGATTATTCTCGGATGGTCGAGCAAGGCCTGCACGCCTTTTTCGTAGCTGCCGAGGGTGCCGGCGTTGAGCATGGTTTGCGCCGGTTGTTCGGCCATCAAGGCACTGAGCCGCGCGATGAAAGTGCTGAAGTGGGGGGAGCGCATACCGATCACCAACCCCGGATTGGTACAGAACTGACCGCAACCCTGGACCACCGACGCCACCAGTTCACCGGCGATTTTCTCGCCACGCGCGATCAGGGCTTCAGGCAATACCAGCACCGGGTTGATGCTGCTCATTTCGGCGAACACCGGGATCGGTTGTGGCCGTGCGGCGGCCATGTCGCAGAGCGCGCGACCACCTTTTAACGAGCCGGTGAAACCGACGGCCTGGATCGCCGGATGCTTGACCAGCGCTTCACCGACGCCTGCACCGTAGATCATGTTGAACACACCTTTGGGCATGTCGGTTTGCTCGGCGGCGCGGATGATTGCATCGGCCACGTACTCGGCGGTCGCCATGTGTCCGCTGTGGGCCTTGAACACCACCGGGCAACCGGCGGCCAGTGCCGCAGCGGTGTCACCGCCGGCGGTGGAAAAGGCCAGCGGGAAATTACTGGCGCCGAACACGGCCACCGGGCCGACGCCGATCCGGTATTGGCGCAGGTCGACCCGTGGCAATGGCTGACGGTCGGGCAACGCGCGGTCGATGCGCGCACCATAGAAATCGCCCCGGCGCAGAACCTGAGCGAACAGACGCATTTGGCCGCTGGTACGGCTGCGCTCACCTTGAATGCGCCCGGTCGGCAGGGCGGTTTCGCGGGTGACCAGAGCGACGAATTCATCATCCAGTGCATCCAGTTGCGTGGCGATCGCCTCAAGAAATTCTGCACGGCGAGTTGCCGGCAAGTTGCGAAACGCCGGGTAAGCGGCAGCTGCGGCTTGGGCGGCTGCGTCCACTTCCTCAGCGGTGGCTTGCATGAACGAGTAGGGCAGTGCTTCGCCGGTGCCGGCGTCGTGACTGTGCAGGGTGATGCTGCCGGCGGCGCTGCGGGCGCCGCCGATGTAGTTGTGGCCGATGATCTCGGGCATCAAAAAAACTCCTGTCGGGAAAGGTGAGGCAGGACCGTTGCAGGTCAATCAAGGTGCTGAGCCGTGCGCTGTTTTGTGGCGAGCGAGCTTGCTCGCGTTGGGCTGCGTAGCGGCCCCAAAATAGCGGCAACAATTGCCTATTTTGCGAGTGCTGCGCGCTCGAGCGGGAGCAAGCTCCCTCGCCACAGAGTGGGGTGTGAACAGGTACAACGCTCAAACCAACGAATCACCCCGGCGTGCCATGGCCGGCGCGGCGCTATCAAGGGCAGCAATGCGCGCAGCGGATTCGGCATCCACCTGATGCAACGACTTGCCACGGGTTTCCCGGGTCAGGCCGACGGCCACGATGGAGATCAGCGCGGCGCCCACCAGGTACCAGGCGATGGGTGTCGAGCTGTGATATTTGTTGAGCAAGGTGATGGCGATCAGCGGTGCCAGGGAACCGGCGAAAATCGGCGCCACCTGGTAGCACAGTGAAAGTGCGGTATAGCGCACATGGGTCGGGAACATTTCGGCCATCAGCGCCGAGTAGGGCGCATAGGTCATCGACTCGATGCCCAGGCCCAGGATGATGGCCGCCATGATCAGCCAGTTGTTGCCGGTGTCCATCATCGGGAAACCGATAAAGCCCCAGAACGCAGTGAGCACCGCGCCGGTCAGGTAGATCGGTTTGCGCCCGACGATATCCGACAGATACCCCATCAACGGAATCAGGAAAAAGTGCACCAAGTGCGCACCGAACATCAGCAGCAGAATTTCCGAGGTGTCCTTGTGCACCACCAGTTTCAGGTAGGTGATCGAAAAGGTCACCACGGTGTAATAGAGGATGTTCTCGGCGAAGCGTGCGCCAATCCCGACCAGCACCGCGCGCCAGTGATGACGCAGCACTTCGACCACGCCCAGCTGTTGTTGCTTGGTCTGCGCCTGACGGGCCTGGGCTTCTTTGAAGATCGGCGCGTCATCGACGCTGGTGCGAATCCAGTAGCCGATCAGCACCACCACCGCCGAGAACCAGAACGCCACGCGCCAGCCCCAAGCGAGGAATTGTTCTTCCGACAGGTTCGACGACAACAGCAGCAGCGCGACCGTAGCCACCAGGTTGCCGGCCGGCACCCCGGCTTGCGGCCAGCTGGCCCAGAAGCCGCGACGGTTGTCGGGACAGTGTTCGGACACCAGCAGAATCGCACCGCCCCATTCACCACCAAAGGCAAAGCCCTGGATCAGCCGTAGCAGCACCAACAACACCGGCGCGGCATAGCCGATCTGGTCGAAGCCGGGCAGGCAGCCCATCAGAAAAGTGGTGATACCGACCACCACCAGGCTCAATTGCAGCAGGCGTTTTCGGCCGAATTTGTCACCATAGTGACCGAACACCAGACCGCCCAATGGGCGAGCGAGAAAGCCGACCGCGTACAGGGCGAAGGCGGCGATGATGCCGTCGATGGGGCTGTCGGTCTGGCGGAAGAACAACTGGCCGAAGACCAGTGCGGAGGCTGTGCCGTAGAGAAAGAATTCGTACCACTCGGCGACAGTGCCGGCCATGGCGGCGGCCACTACGCGTTTGAGTCCCGAGGGGGTGGTTGCGCTTTGCGTGTGTAGAGGATTGGACATGCTGGCGTTTCCTGTAGAGGCGCAAAAACAGGCAGCCGGGCCGGGTCCGCAAAGACCCGCCCGGCAATCACTCAGAGACCGACGTCTGGCAACTCCGGACGGTTAGCCAGGGCCTTGGCCATGATCTGCTCGACGAACACCCGATCGGCTTCCGGCAGTGCCAGGCGTGGCGGACGGGTCAGCGCGCTGCCGCGACCGGCGATGGCTTCACAGAGCTTGATGCACTGCACCAGGTCGGCACGGGCATCGAGGTGCAGGATCGGCATCAGCCATTCGTAGATCGGCATGGCTTCGGCGAAGCGACCGGCCTTGGCCAGGCGGAAGATGGTTTCGCCTTCTTTCGGGAACACGTTGGACATGCCCGAGACCCAGCCCTCGGCACCCACCGCGATGCTTTCCAGCACCACGTCGTCGAGACCTGCGAACAGCACGAAACGGTCGCCGACTTCATTGCGCACGTCGATGAAACGGCGGGTATCGCCGGACGAATCCTTGAAGCACACCACGTTGTCGCAGTCGGCCAGGGAAATCAGGATGTCCGGGGTGACGTCGTTTTTGTAGATCGGCGGGTTGTTGTAGACCATCAACGGTACGTCGGCGTTTTTCGCCACGTAACGGTAGTGCTCGGCGGTTTCGAACGGCTTGGAACCATAGACCAGCGCCGGCATCAGCATCACGCCGTCGACGCCGACCCGGCGCACAGCATTGGCGACCTTGGCCGCTTGCACGCTGGTGAACTCGGCCACACCGCAGATCACTGGCACGCGACCCCGGGAGGCGTCGACCGCGACTTCGGTCACGGCGATTTTTTCTTCGGCGGTCAATGAGGTGTTTTCCCCCACCGAACCGCACACCACCAGGCCTGAGACGCCGTCACGGATCACGTTGGAAATCACCTGATGGGTTTTTTCCAGGTTGATGGAGAAGTCATCGTTGAATTGAGTGGTCACCGCGGGGAAGACGCCACTCCAGTTGATACGTTTGCTCATTGTTGCCTCCGGTTCGTTTTTGTATTTCGTATACGATATTTCAAGTGACAATATTCGGCTAGTGCTTTTTTCAATCAATCAGGGTTTTTTGCTGGTGGGTGAAATCACTGTGGCTAGGGAGCTTGTGTGGTGAGGCAGCCCTTGTGGTAAGGGGGGCTTTTGTGGCGAGGGAGCTTGCTCCCGCTGGGTTGCGCAGCAGCCCCAATGCTGTAATCGCGGTTTGTCTGAAACAATCGGTACTCTGGTTTCACGACTGCTGCGCAGCCGAACGGGAGCAAGCTCCCTCGCCACAAAAAGCTGCCTGGCCACAAAAGCACCTTCTCCATACAAACATCCTCGCCACAAAAGCTCTGCTTCGGCCTCAGGCACCCGGCCAGGTGTCTGACAAGCGATAGCCCTGTGGCCACGGATCGCTTGGATCTAGCAGCAATTGGTGGGTGCCGGTGATCCAGGCCCGGCCGGAAATACACGGGTAGATCGCCGCTCGCCCGGCCACTTCGGTCAGGGAATCGATGCGGCAATGGAATTCGGAACCGATGATCGAGCGGCCAATAAAGCGCTCGCCCACTTGCATCAAGCCTTTGGCCTGCAGCACCGCCATGCGCGCCGAACAGCCGGTGCCGGTGGGCGAGCGGTCGATCTTGCCGGGTTGAATCACTACCGCGTTGGCACCAGTGGCGATGCCATTCTCAACGACGATGGGCGCGGCAATCTGGCAGAAGGAAATATGCGACCACTCAGGGTTCAGCGGATGGACGAAGCCCAGCTGTTCATTGGCCGCGCGAGTGATTTTCAGCCCGACCGCCACCAGGTCGGCAGCCTCATCAGGACGAATGGAAAAGCCCAGGCGTTCGGCGTCGGCGATGACAAAACTGTCGCCGCCGTACGCGGTGTCGACCTGCAACGAGCCGAGGCCTTCGACTTCGATCCAGGCGTCGAGGCGATCAGCGAAGGAGGGCACGTTCTTGATTTCTACCCGTTCGACCTTGCCATCACGGCAATCGGCCACGGCCTCGATCAGGCCGCCGGGCGCTTCGAGCACCAGTCGGGTTTGCGGTTCGGTCATCGGCAGGATGCCGCTGTCTAGCAGCACCGTGGCCACGCACAGCGAATTGGAACCGGACATCGGTGGCGTGTCCGCCGGTTCCATGATGATCCAGGCCATTTGCGCCCGAGGATCCTTGGCCGGCACCAACAGGTTGACGTGGCGGAACACGCCGCCGCGAGGTTCGTTGAGGACGAAGTTGCGCAAGGTTTGATCCTTGGCGATCCAGCGCGATTGTTCCCAAACGGTGGCCCCGGGCGGCGGGGCGACGCCGCCGACGATCACATCGCCGACTTCGCCTTCGGCGTGACAGCTGACTACGTGAATGACTTTCGATGAGCGCATGGTTTGCTCCTTGTTTTGTCTGTTAGGGCCTCATCGCGAGCAGGCTCGCTCCCACAGGGTTTTGTGGTGAACACAAAGTCGGTGATCGACGCAGCCCACTGTGGGAGCGAGCCTGCTCGCGATGAATTCACCGCTTACTTCACTGACTTTAGAAACGCCGCCGTTTCCGCATGCACCGGATTACCAATCACCTGATCCGGCGAACCAATCTCATGCACCAGCCCATTGCGAAAGAACGCCACGCGGTCGGAGACATCGCGGGCAAAGCGGATTTCGTGGGTCACCAGCACCATGGTCATGCCGTCTTCGGCGAGCATGCGCATGGTGTCCAGCACCTCACCGACCAATTGCGGATCGAGGGCCGAGGTGGCTTCGTCGAACAGCATGTAGTCCGGCGACATGGCCAGGGCGCGGGCAATCGCCATGCGTTGTTGCTGACCGCCGGACAACTTGCCCGGGAAGGTCTTGAGCTTGTCGCCAAGGCCCACGTGGGTCAGTTGCTGCACCGCCAGTTCCTCGGCCTCGCGCTTGCTTTTACCCAAGACTTTGCGCGGGGCCAGCATCACGTTTTCCAGCACTGTCAGGTGGGGGAAGGCATTCCATTGCTGGAACACGATGCCGATTTTCTGCCGCAGGCGATTGAGGTCGGTGGCGCTGTCATGGACCTCGACGCCGTCGACGCGAATGCTGCCTTTCTGGATCGGTTCCAGGCCGTTGATGCACATCAGCAGGGTCGATTTGCCGGAGCCCGAGCCGCCGATGATCGACACCACCTCGCCCTTGTTCACCGTCAGGCTGACACCCTTGACCACGGCGAGGTCGCCGAAGGATTTATGTACGTTGTCGATCTCAATCATTTTCTTGCCACCTTCTTTCCAGACGAGCGCCCAGGCGTGCGACCACCAGGCTCATGACGTAGTAAATAAGGCCCGCGATGCACAGCACCAGCAACGGTTCCTGGATGCGGGTGACGATGGTTTGCGAGGCGCGCAGCAGTTCGACGATGCCGATCCACATCACCAGCGCGGTGTCTTTCATCACGCCGAGCACCAGGTTCAGCCAGCCGGGAAAAGCCACCCGGGTGGCCATCGGCAGGACGATCCAGCGCAGGTCCTGCAGGAAGCTCAGGCCCAGCGAGCGACTGGCCCGGCGCAGGGTGAACGGCACCGACAGCACGCCAGCGCGCACGATCTCGGTGAAGTACGCGGCAGCGTAAACCCCCAGCACGATGCAGCCGACACTGAAGGCGCTGATGTTCAAACCGACGATGCTTTTGAGCGAGTTGAACAGCACGAACTGGATCAGCAGCGGCACGCTGCGAAACACATCCAGCACCCAGGCCAGGGGCAAACTGGCCCGCGGCAACAAGGCCCGCAGCAGGCCGAAGAGCAAGCCGGCCAGGGAGCCGAGCATGATCGACCAGAAGGTCAGTTGCAGCGTGACCCAGGCGCCATTGAGCAGGAACAACAGGTCATTGGAGGAAAAACCGGTGGCAAACATGGACAGCTCCTCAGTAACGGAACAACCGCCAGGCCATCAGCCGGGCTGCCGCGACGATCGCCTTGGCAATCAGGTAATACAGCACCGCTGCGATGGCAAAGAACTCGAAGGTGCGGAACGTTTTGACGTTGTAGTCCTGGGTCACGCCGGTCAGGTCATTGTTCAGCCCGACGATCACCCCCAGCGACGTCATCAGCACCGCCCAGACCATCTGATTAGTCAGTGGGTAGAAGACGATCCGCAGCAGCTGCGGGACGATGATCATGCGGTAGGCCTGAAAGGCGCTCATGCCCAGCGAACGTGCGGCGCGCACTTGTGTGTCCGGGACGGCCTTTAGGCCACCGCGAAAGTTCTCCGCCAGATACCCGGCATTGTTGAAGGTGATCCCGGCCAGCAGGGCGAGCCATGAACTGACGTGCAGGCCCAGCGAGCCGAGGCCGAAGTACAGGACGTAGATCTGGAACAGCGACGGGGTGTTGCGCGCGATCGATACCCAGCCGTTGCCGATGCCGCGCAGCAGCGGGTTTTTGCTTTCGCGTATCACGGTCAGGGCAAGGGCGATCAGTACGCCGAAGATCATCGACAGCGCCGCAGTCTCGAAGGTGACCAGGGCACCGGCAAGCATGTCCGGCAGGGCGCGCAGCGCTGAGCGCCATTGGAAGCTGTAGTCAAACATGCGCAGGGCTCTCCAGTAGGGCGGCAGGTTGTAACCACGCCGGCAAGCGCCCGCTGGCGGTGGCATTGCAGGCGGCATCGACGCATTCTTTGATGCTGGCGAAATGCACCTTGCGGCCCACCAGGCCGGGTGCGTAATGGGCGTACTTGCCGGAGTTGGTCATCAAGGTTTTTGCGGCCAGCGGGATCACCGGTTCGCCGAGCATGCACCAGCAGGTATCGGTGACCAGGGTGGCGCCGAAAGCTTCGATCACGGCGATATGCCCGGCTTCGCGCGCCTGCTCCAGCACGGCACGGCCGCAGGTAATGGCGAGGACCACGTCAGGGTGTTTGTGCCGACCGAGGCACAACCGCGCGAGGTGGGCGAACTCGCTGAGGGAGAAATGCGGATTGCCCAGCGAGACCACATCCACCCGGTTGTCGCGGGCACTGTTAAGTTCGTACCAGCTGACCAATAGATCGTTCAGTCGGATTTTTACCACGGGTAGAAACCCATCCACTTCCAGCACTTGCGCCGGGTCGATAGCCTCCGGGGTTATCCCGGCGATATGGAACAAGGGCGCGGCGGAGGTGGTGGCAAATGCCGCGCCGAAAGCTTTGAGGTCGTCCAGGCTTGGCTGGCGATTTTCCAACCCGCGCACCAGTGGAATCCGGCTGCCCGCCAGCGCGCCGATGTGGTAACCGAGCAGCGGATAGAAGGCGTCGTCCAGTTCACCCAAGGCAGGCAACTCGATCTGCAGTCGGGCCTTGCGTTGCGCGTCCAGATGGCAGCCGATCAACGGGGCGCGACCGGTCAGCGCGATGCAGATGTCCAGGTAGTCCGGGTACTTCAGGGTGCGTGCACCGAGCACGCTATTGGCGTAAACCACCGCGTTGGATTCGGCCCAGACGATCTGCTCGCCAGCCTTCGGCGCGCTGTCGAGCAGGTAGGGCGCGCAGGTGAAACTCAGCTGTGCACCCATCGCCATATAGGCATCGCCCAAGGCACTGGCCGGTTCACCGAGTGCCGGGTCGATGCCCAGCTCGCGCCAGCGGCGCTGGTCCACGGAAATCGAATTGAGGGTAGTGGGCACCCGCACTGTTGCTCCCCATTGCACCAACTGTTGGGCAAAACGCAGGCTCGCCGGTCCCGTATAAATGCAACCGTCGATGTGCGCTTGGGTGACATCCACCAGATGGCGGGCACCTTGCAGTTCGGCCATGCGCAGGACGATCTGCATCGCCACCTGCGCGGCCTTGCCATGCTGGCCGTCGAGCAGCGCCCGGTCGTGTTCGGTGAGTTCGATCGCGGTGACGATATCGGTGCTCGGCAAAGGGTTGTCGAGTGCCTGCCAGGCATTGCCCGGCGGGTGCTCGAACAGGCTCAGCATTGCGCCTTCGACCCGAGCGAAAGCCTTGCCGCGCAGAGCGGCGAAGGCCTTCCGGCCGATGCACAGCACCGGCAGGGAACGCTCGAAAATGGTCTGTGCCACGAGCACGCCCAGGGTCAGGATCTCATCGGGTTCGGCCAGCACCAATGCCGCCGGTGCGTGACCGTTGCTGATCAGTTCCATCAACACGCTACTGCCGGTGCACGAGCCGCGACCGCTGGGGATGGCCAGCACGCGGCCGGCCAGGTATTCGCCGCTGAGCGGGTGGTGACGGTCAATGATCTCGCCGCTGTACGGATCGACCCCGCCCCAGAAACTCAACCCGATATCGGCGAACAGCAGGGCGCCCTCGGCGGCGCCCGCGACCAGGCTGCGACCGGTCAGAGAAGTGGGCCTAGGCATGCCGGACACCTTAGTAGTAGACCTGTGGCACGGTCAGGTTGGTCGGCGAAATTTCAGTGCCAACCCATTTGACGAACAGCTCCTTGTAACGACCGGTGCGCACCTGTTGGTTGACGAACAGGTTGAGGTAATTGAGCAGGCCATACTCGTTGCGCTTGGCGCCGAGGGAAACGTAGTCGATCACGTACGGCGCATTACCGGCGACTTTCAGGTTTTTGTATTTGCCGGATTTGAGGGTGGCGGCGGCGACGGTGTTGGTGACCACGGTGGCGGCGATATGGCCTTGGGCGACGGCAAGCAACGTGTCGTTTTGCGACTGATAGGCGCGGAAGGTACCGGTGCCCCAGCTCTTCACGTCTTTCTCCAGGGCGATGGCCTCATAAGTGCCGCTGGTGTTGCCCACGGGTTTGCCCTTGAGGTCATCGAAGCTGTTGATGCCGGTGTCGTCGCGGGTCAGCACCACCATCTGGAAGGCAAAGTAGGGCACCGTGAGGCCGACGGTCTTGGCCCGTTCGAGGGTGTCGGAGGTAGAGGCGACGATCACGTCGGCCCGGCCGGAGACCAGCGCCGGAATGCGGTCCGGGAACGGCGTCTCGACCACTTCGGCGTCGACCCCGAGGATTTTCGCCAGGTCATGGCAGTAGTCCACGTCGAAACCGGCCGGGTTGTTGCCGGCATCGCGAAAACCCATGGGCGGGAAGTCCAGGGTCACGGCGCAGCGCAGCTTGCCCGAACCGATGATGTCGTCGAGCTTGTCGGCCTGTGCGGTGGCGATGAAGGAGGTACTGAGAACAGCGCTGAGGGCTACGGCAAATGCGGGGTTTTTCATAGAGGCCTCGTTGATGTGAAGTGCTGTTGGATATCGTATTGGGGATTTCGTATACGATATTAACAATAGCAATCAACGTGCCTATTTCCAGGCCGAGGCGCGAATTTAGTGTCAGACCTTGAAGTAGAGGTGTTGCGGTGGCGCAACTGGAGGGGAGTGATGCCGTGGAGGCTTGGGCCCGCAACGGCAGGTGTTACAGATGGGAGCAATGGTTGTGCGGGGCGCCCCTTTAAGGAACACCGGGCCCTGTTGATCGTTCCCACGCTCCGCGTGGGAATGCCTCAACGGACGCTCTGCGTTCGGCTCTGGAAGGGACGCGGAGCGTCCCGGGCTGCATTCCCACGCAGAGCGTGGGAACGATCATCCTCGCTAACCTCGCGGGTCGAGGTTATCCAGCACCCGGTTCACTGCCAGCTCACCGAGCATGACCACCGATTGAATCCCCAACATCATGTTGCGATGTGGCATGTCCATCAACCCGGCGAACTCGCTGAGCATCATGCTCGCTGACGCCAGGGACTCGCAGGCGTTGACCAGTAGCGTTTCGTTATCGACCTTTGCACCCACATGGTAAATGGTGCTGGGTTTGCGCCTGGTGTCTTTGGGGATGGGGGGCTTGAGGTAGTAATCGAGCGCGCGGTCGGCGGCTTCGTTGAGTTTTTTGGAATCGAGGGATTCGTAGGGGGATGTTGGATCTGTTTCAGGTGGGTTGGGTGTCGGTTTGAACATGGTGAAGCTCCTTGATGACTGGAGCTGCCGCCGTTCGCGGTCAAACGAACAAGGTGGCAGCTGTACGCGGGTTGACCGACCGGACATCAAGGACTCCGGCACACCCGAAGGTGTCCCACGCACAGCCACCGCGACACGATACTTCAGACAATGCCTGAATTAGGTCTTGGACGCTGGCGCGCCTTGATTGATTCGGACGGTCAAATCCGATCGCTGATTCGTCAGCGACCCGGAAACGATAGAGCCCGGCCTCAAGGCGCACAAGCCGGCGGATTCTGGCGTAGTCGTAGGCAACGGCGCAAGGATGTGTAGCCTGGGTGAGTGTCTGGAAGTGTCGTTTAAACATCGCCTGTTGATCGTTCCCACGCTCTGCGTGGGAATGCCTCAACGGACGCTCTGCGTTCGGCTTTAGAGAGTGGGACGCGGAGCGTCCCGGGCTGCATTCCCACGCGGAGCGTGGGAACGATCCTTACCTCCACCTAGCGTGGATTATCCCGATACTGACTCGGTGACAAGCTGGTCAACGCGCGGAACTGTCGGCTGAAGGCACTGTGGTCGGTGTAGCCGCAGCGCAGGGCGATTTCGGTGATTGGCAGGTCGGTGTGCAGTAACAGCCGCGAACCTTCTTCCAGACGCGCCTTGTGAATCATCTGCCGTGGGGTGAGCTGGAACACCCGTTTGCAGTGACGCTCCAGTTGCGCCACGGAATAGCCGGCGATGGCGGTCAGTTCGGCGAGGCTGATGGCGCGGGCGAAGTGGCTGCGGATGTGCGCATCCACGGCGGCGAGCTTTTGGAACGCGGGGTGGTTGGATTGGGGGGATTGCAGGTCGCGGGAGATCCCGGCCAGGCCAACGATCTGACCCTGTTCATCCTGCAAGGCGAGTTTGTGGGTCAGGCACCAGATCGGTTGATTGCCGTAATACAGGTGCAGCTCCAGTTGGTCGGCCAGTTCGCGGCCGCTGGACAGGACCCGTCGATCCTGTTCGGTGTACAGCGGGCCGAAGCGTTCCGGGAAGACCATTTCGGCGGTGCGCCCCAGCAGCTCTTCGCGATGTTTGAAACCGCAACGCCGGGCCAAAGTCTGGTTGACGAAGGCGTAGCGGGCTTCGCTGTCCTTGATGAAAAACACCACATCCGAGAGGGTATCGAGCAGCGGCGCGATCGGCTGCAGGCTGTTGAGCAGCGTTGGCAGGTCGCAGGGTTTGAAGGTGCTGAGCGAGGGATACATGGCGCTGGGGTCTGAGGGCGACCCCGGGATCATAGAGGCTCGGCAGCGTGGCCGAAACCCCCGAGGGGGAATCAGGTCGGTGGGGTGTCGTCCAGGCACATCAAGGTCTCGATTCGCGCCGGGCTGAAGGGTGGGCGGGGTGCCGAAGGTTGCCAGCCGAACAGGTGCTGCACCGCACCGCCGCACACCCGGCCCTGACAGGCGCCCATGCCGCAGCGACTGGCCAGCTTGGCTTCGCGCCAGTCAGTGTGCCCGGCCAATGCGGCGTAGGGCACGTCTTCGCAGCGGCAGACCAGGGTGTCGGGCTGGGCCAGGGACTTGAGTGGCGGGGCGAGGGCGAATGCCTGATTCAGCGCTCTGGCGAAACCCTGCCAGCGTGCCCGGCGCGGCCATAATTGGCGGGCCGCTTCAAGGTCTCCGACCGCCGCGTGACCAGCAATTGCACCTTCGACCAACGCCAGTTCACTGCCACCAAACCCGGTGCATTCACCTGCCGCATAATGATCGGCACGGCTGCTGGCCTGCCAGGCATCCACCGCCAACGCCTGACCCTCGATGGCATAACCCAGTGCCTGGCCCAATTGAATGTTCGGGATCAAACCGAAACCACAGGCCAGCCGATCACATGCCAGTTCGACGATTTTGCCTTGCTGTTGCAGGCGCACGCCTTCCAGTCGGTCAGTGCCGAGGGCGGCCAGCACATGAGTCGCGGTGCGGTAATGGCGGTCGAACAAGCTGAACGATTGCATCAGCTTGTTGGGCCAGCGGGGCAGTTGCGCGGCGAAACCGGCGACGGCGGTGCGCGAGGCTTGCTCGGCGATGCGTTGTACTTGGGCGCCATGTTTTTTCGCGGTGGCGGCACTCGCCAGTAATAGCGGGCCGCTGCCGGCGATCACCACACGCTCACCCTGCACCGGCACACCCGCCTTGATCAGCGCCTGCAAACCACCGGCCCCGGTCACGCCGGGCAATGTCCAGCCGGGGAAGGGCAGCAGCAATTCGCGGGCGCCGGTGCACAGAATCAGTTTGTCGTAGCTGATCAGCCAGCCGTTGTCCTCATCTTCGACCAACAGTTGTTTCGGACCGGGACTGGCGATCACTCGGGTGCCAGCGTGACGGCGGATGTTACTGCAGGACTGCAAACGCTCACGCAGGCGCAGGGCCTGATCGGGCACGTTGGCTTGAGGGCCGTCACGCCAGATTTGCCCGCCCGGCAGCGGGTTGTCGTCGAGCAGGACGATGCGTGCGCCGCTGGGTGCGGCGGCAAGGGCGGCGGCCATGCCAGCGGGGCCTGCACCGATGATCAGCAGATCGGCGTATTCGTTCATGAGCGTGTCTCCACCTGCATGCCGTCTCGGCACAAAGTCTGGCAGGCGAGGCGTCGCCGGCCGTCGATGGTCACCCGGCATTCCTGGCAGATACCCATGCCGCACAGCGGTGCGCGGCGCTGACCACTGACCGACGTGCGCGTGCAGCCGTCGCTGCCCAACGCCAAGGCAGCGGCGACGCTGGTGCCCTTGGCAACCTTCAAGGCGCGGCCATCCAGCAGCAATTCAGGCATAGACAGGTTCTCCGAGGAAACGCTGGGGCAGATAGGGCTGTGCGGCCAGAGGCGGGGTTTCGTTGAACAGTTGCGCCACCAGCAAGTCGGCGGTGCCGGGGGCCGTGGTGACCCCCAACCCTTCATGACCGACCGCCAGCCACAAGCCTTGGCGCTGCGGGTGTTGGCCAACCAGCGGCAGGCCGTCAGGGCTGGCGGCGCGAAAACCGGTCCAGGCGCGGATGCCGTTGAGTCGGGCCAGCCCCGGCATGTACTCGGCGGCGCGCTTGAGCATTTTCGCCAGCATCCAGCCTTCGACCTGCGGGTCGGTGGTGCCGAATTGCCGCGAGGCACCGATGAACAATTGCCCGGTGGGGCGCGGCTGAATATTGCAGGCGGTCGACGGTCCCGTGGCGTTGTGGGCGCTGGTGACGTAACCCAGTTCTACCAAGGTGTGGGTGACGGTGCGGGGGTAGCGATCGGTAATCAGCAGGTGACCTTTTTTCGGCTCGATGGGTAACTCCGGGCACAGTTCGTTGGCCTGAATACCGTTGGCCAACACCACCGCTTCGGCACTCAACCAGCGACCGTCATCGAGGCAGACGCGGTTGCCATCGACCGCGCTGACCCGCGCCCGGCGTTGACGGATGTTCGGCGTGTCGAGCATCCAGTTGGCTGTCGCCGGCGCATAAAGAATGCCGTCGCCATTGATCAACAAACCGCCTTCCAGACCTTCGCGCAGTTCCGGTTCACGCTGGCTCAAGGCACTGGCGCTGATCAATTCGCACGCCACGCCCTGGGCTTGCAGGTTCAGGTATTTGCCATGGGCGACCGCCATTTCCTCGGCGTTGGCCGCCAGCCACAGCGTGCCGTTGTTGCGGTAGGCGCAGCCGTCGGGCAAGTCCGGCGCCAGTTCGCGCCAGCGTTGCAGGGAATATTGACTCAGGGCCAGTTCGGCCGGGTTGTCGTCGAGCACCAGCAGGTGGCCCATGCCCGCCGCCGTCGCACCGTGCAGGCCGGCGTCCAGCACCAGCACTTGCAAACCACGACGGGCCAGCGCCTGGGCACAGGCGGCACCGATGATGCCGGCGCCGATCACGATCACGTCGGCCACAAGGCCCTCGTTCATGGACGAATGCCCCAGGCGAACGGGTCATCCTGTTCGATGATCAAACTGGCTTCGGCGCTGATAAAAGCGCGGCCGCGAATGGTCGGCACAACGCGCTCGCCCTGCCATTCGTAAGAGCCTTCGAACTCGCTGCCGATGACACTGGCCTGGCGCCAGATCTGTCCCGGTTGCAACTTGTCGTCCGCTGCCAGGCACGCCAGTTTGGCACTGGTGCCAGTGCCGCACGGTGAGCGGTCATAAGCCTTGCCGGGGCAGAGGACGAAGTTGCGGCTGTCGGCGTGATCGTCATCACTGAACAGCTCGACATGGTCGATCAGCCCGCCGTCTTCGCCACGTATACCCTGGGCCTCCAGTGCCTGCTGCACGGCGTAGGTGTAAGCGGTCAGCGCGTCGAGGTTATCGCCGGCCACCCGCAGGCCATGCTCGGCGATCAGGAAAAACCAGTTACCGCCCCAGGCGATATCGCCGACCACCTGACCGACATCTGGCACCTGCAACACCAGCGCCTTGCGGTAACGGTAGGCCGGCACATTGCGCACGCTCACCGAATGATCTTCGTGCAGGGTCGCCTGCACCGTACCCACTGGCGTCTCGATGCGATGCACGCCGGGGCTGATCTTGCCCAGATGCGCCAACGACGCCACCAGGCCGATGGTGCCGTGGCCGCACATGCCCAGGTAACCGCTATTGTTGAAGAAGATCACCCCGGCACAGGCGCTCGGGTCGACCGGCTCGCAGAGCAGGGCACCCACCAGCACGTCGCTGCCACGGGGTTCCAGCACACAAGCGGCGCGCCATTGATCGTGATGTTCGGCGAGCAGCTTGCGGCGTTCGGCCATGCTGCCGGTGCCCAGGTCAGGAAAGCCGGCGGTCACCAGACGGGTCGGTTCGCCGCCGGTGTGGGAGTCGATCACGGTGATGCGTTTCATGGGAGGGCCACGTCCGTTCAGATGAGTGAACGAAAGAGTGGCCTGTGCAGCGGGGTGTCGGCTTGATGGATTTATCCTGTGCCGATGACGAAATCAGCACAGCATTCTAGCGGTCAGTGCGCGTGAGGCAGGTGCTCGAACAGGGTCTTGCAGACCCCGGCAATGTGCTCGTCCAACAGCTTTACTGCCAGATCCACATCCCCGGCACGACAGGCTTTGATGATCTCACGGTGCTCGTGATCAGCCCGTTCCTTGCCGGCCGACAGGCTCATCTGCATGCGCAAGTAGCGCTCCAGCTTATCGTTGACCGAACGAATCAGGCTGACCAGAAACGGCCGTTGCGCCGGCTCGTAAAGGCAAGCGTGCAGCTCCCAATTGAGCTCGGCCCAGCGGCCCACGTCGTCCTCGCCGATGAATTCCTGACAGATGCGCTCGGCACGGGCGAAGGTTTCTTCGGTCATGTTGGGAATGGCCAGGCGCAGTATCTTGTCCTCCAGCAACATCCGCACTTCGAACATCTGCGCCAGCTCCGCATCGGAAACCCGCGTGACCATTGCCCCGCGATTACGCTGGAACATCACCAGCCCCTCGGCCTCCAGCCGCTTGAGGGCCTCGCGCACCGGAATCTTGCTGACGTTGAACTGGCGGGCGATGTCATCCTGGCGAATCGGCTCATCTTCGGCAAAATGCCCGGCGACGATCGCGTCCCGCAGATGACGGGTGATGATTTCCGAGGTCGAAGGTGTATTGCCAAGGTCGGGAGCGTTGAGTTTGGGTAGGTTCACGGCAGCGGTCGTTTGGAGTGAGATGGCGATAGGGTATACGAAATTCTTTCGCTGCGAAGTTCCAGGCGATGGCCGCCCCGAAGAATAGGCATCAGCGAGCGCCACCCAGACGCTTCGCGTGGGATTTCACGGGCCTGAATAGTCATTCGACAGCGCGTCGGCCCGGGTCTGGGCGGGATGGCCGAGTGGATATCTGCGCGAAGCCGATTATGCTTCAGGAAACCTTGCAGCGATGCGAGGCCGTCAGCCTGTTTGCATGCTTTGCGCAATCCGTAATCCGATGACATAGCCCTAGGGCCTGGGTGCGGTAAAAAGAGAGTGAGGTACTCCGGCCTACAACAAGAGCAAGACGGAGAAGACTCATGGCCGCAATCGACAACGCATCCACGGGCAGCGCGCCCCACCACGGGATCACCAGGGAGGAGCGCAAGGTCATTTTCGCCTCGTCCCTGGGCACCGTGTTCGAATGGTACGACTTCTACCTTTACGGCTCCCTCGCCGCGATCATCGCCAAGCACTTCTTCGCCGGCGTCAATGAGACAACGTCCTTCATTTTCGCGCTGCTCGCGTTCGCCGCCGGCTTCGCCGTACGCCCCTTCGGCGCCATCGTCTTCGGCCGACTGGGCGACATGATCGGGCGCAAGCACACGTTCCTCATCACCATTGTCATCATGGGTATCTCCACCGCCGTAGTGGGCTTCCTGCCCGGCTATGCGACCATCGGCGTGGCGGCACCGATCATCCTGATCACCTTGCGCCTGTTGCAAGGTCTGGCCCTGGGCGGTGAATACGGCGGTGCGGCGACCTATGTGGCCGAACATGCGCCCAAAGGCAAACGCGGTTACTTCACCTCGTGGATCCAGACCACCGCGACCCTCGGCCTGTTCCTTTCGCTGCTGGTGATCCTCGCCTGCCGAACCATTCTCGGCACCGAAGCCTTCGAGGCCTGGGGCTGGCGGATTCCGTTCCTGCTGTCGATCCTGCTGCTGATCGTCTCGGTGTACATCCGCTTGCAACTCAGCGAGTCACCGGTGTTCTTGAAGATGAAGGAAGAAGGCAAGTCCTCCAAGGCGCCGCTGACCGAATCCTTCGCCCGCTGGGAAAACCTCAAGATAGTGATCATGGCGTTGCTTGGCGGTACCGCCGGCCAGGCGGTGGTCTGGTACACCGGGCAGTTCTATGCGCTGTTCTTCCTGCTGCAGACGCTGAAGATCGACCCGCAGACCGCCAACTATCTGATTGCCGGCTCGCTGCTGATTGGCACGCCGTTCTTCATCGTATTCGGCAGCCTGTCCGATCGCATCGGCCGCAAGGGAATCATCATGGCCGGCTGCATTATCGCGGCGCTGACCTACTTCCCGATCTTCCACGCGTTGACCCAATACGGTAACCCCGACGTGTTCGCCGCGCAGGAGAAGAACCCGGTCACGGTGATCGCCGATCAGAGTAAGTGCTCGTTCCAGTTCGACCCGGTGGGCAAGGCCAAATTCACCAGCTCCTGCGACCTTGCCAAGACCGTACTGGCGAAGAGGGCCATACCCTACAAGAACGAGAAGGCTGAGCCAGGTGCAATCGCGCAGGTCCGCATCGGCGACAAGGTGATCCCGAGCTTCGAGGGCACCGGCATGCCGGCCGCCGACTTCAAGGCCCGCAACGATGCCTTCGTCGCTACCCTCGGCACCGGCCTCAAGGACGCCGGTTACCCCGAGAAGGCCGACCCGGCCAAGACCAACTATCCGATGGTGCTGCTGCTCCTGACCATCCTGGTGATCTACGTCACGATGGTCTACGGTCCGATCGCCGCCTGGCTGGTGGAACTCTTCCCGGCGCGCATTCGCTACACCTCGATGTCGCTGCCGTACCACATCGGCAATGGCTGGTTCGGCGGCTTTCTGCCCACGGTGGCGTTCGCCATGGTCGCGGCCACGGGGGATATCTACTACGGGCTGTGGTACCCGATCGTCATCGCCGTGATGACGGCCATTCTTGGCACGTTCTTCCTGCCGGAAACCAAGGATCGGGAAATACATCACACATAGGGTTGGCCCCCGCCCTCTCCCGTGGGGGAGAGGGCAAGAACCTTTGCGTGGGGGAGCGTGCTTGAGCGTTAGCGCTTACGACGATGGCCAGTGATCATCGACAGAGGCAGGTTTTCACGCAAACGCAGGCTTTCCACCAACGCTGCGACGATATGCACACAAACTAATGCGAGCAGTGCATTGGCCATAAACTCGTGAACATCACGTAGCCAGTCTTCGCCCCAGAAATAGTCCACTTCTTCCATCAAGAAACCGCTGATACCCAGACCGGTCATCAACAGCAGCATGAAGACCATCACCAGTGCACCGATGGGCGAGTGCCCCATGCGGTGATAGTCCTTGCCGGAAAACAGCGCCCGGCCATGCTGAACGACCCGCGTCGGCGTCGGCCAGAAGTCTGACCAACGCGCCGATGGCGGGCCGATGAACCCCCACACCACGCGCACCAGCACGACAGCTACGGCGTAATAGCCGAGCCAGCGATGCCAGCCGTCTCCTTCCTCATTGAGGAAGTAGTCGCTGATGAAGACAACCGCCAGGGACCAGTGGCAAATACGTACGAGCGGGTCCCAGAGGCGCAGGGTTTCAGCTTTCACAGGGGGCCTATTCGATTTCTTCTTTCACGACTTTGCCGGTGACCGGGTCAAAGTAGATCTCGACTTTGCGCTTGTCTTTGTCCCAGCCGTAGATCTCGTAGCAATTGCCGCTCGTGACTTTGAACTTCTTGATGTTGTAGCCCTTGGCCTTGAGATCTTCCTGAAACTTGGCCTGGTCCTGCCATTGGGCCTTGTCGGCTGTGGTGCATTGAGTTCCGGCGAAAGCCAAGGGGGAGGCGGCAAGAAGCGAGAGCAACAGAAGTTTACGCATGGGTTTTCCTCTAAATATTGTTGTCTGACAACGCGAGAGATTCTCAATCACTTTGTGCGCGCTGAAGGTTAGTCGAGCTTTTGATCGCTGTCACGATGTTCCTATTCACTGAAGAGCGTCTTGAGTCACCGACACCTGTGGCGAGGGAGCTTGCTCCCGCTTGAGTGCGTAGCACTCACAAAAATCGACGATTGTTGTCAGATCTTTGGGGCCGCTACGCAGCCCAACTCGAGCAAGCTCGCTCGCCACAAAGGTAAGCATGACTGAGGAACAGTGCTTGATTAGCATTGCCTGGAAGGCAGGGCATTTGCTTTCAGGTTTCCACTCAGAACCGGTAGTTGGTGCTCAGCTCCAGAGTCCGTGGTGCTCCGGGGGTGATCAGGTCCACCGAGCCATGGGCCGAGGCGTAATAGTCCTTGTCGAAGACGTTACGCAAGCGCAACGCCATGTCCCATTTCGGCAAGTTGTAGAGCAACGCCGCGTCGACGGTGGTGTAAGCGGGCATGACCACCTGGTTATCCAGGGCGGTGTAACGGTCATCGACATAGTTCGCCCCCATGCCTACGCGCCAGGTGTTGGTCAGTGAGCGCACCAGCCAGAGGTTGGCACGTTGACCCGTACATGCGGGAAAACATATATTCGGTAAAACGCATATGCCTGTATTCATTCGCACCGCGTGTACACCAAACGCTGAGAAACCCAATGGCTGACCAACTGACGCCGACCACTGTTTTCAAATGCCTGGCTGACGACAACCGGGTTCGCATGATGCTGCTCATCGCCCGAGAGGGTGAACTGTGCGTCTGCGAGCTGACCTGTGCGTTGAATGAGAGCCAGCCCAAAGTCTCCAGGCACCTGGCGCAGTTGCGCACAGGCGGATTGCTCTCGGACCGTCGGCAGGGCCAATGGGTTTATTACCGGCTGCACCCGAATCTCCCGGACTGGGTGCATCAGGTGCTGACCTTGGTGCTCGAAGCCAACAAGCACTGGTTGAGCCCGGATGCCAAACGCCTTGAAGACATGGGTGACCGTCCTGAACGGGCAGCGGCTTGCTGCCCGGCTTGATGATTCCCAAAGCGCCACCCCTGACAACAGAAACAGAGCACACCAACATGACTATCAAAGTGGGCATCAATGGTTTTGGCCGCATCGGTCGCCTCGCTCTGCGAGCAGCCTGGCGCTGGCCAGAGTTTGAATTCGTGCAGATCAACGATCCGGCAGGTGACGCGGCAACGCATGCGCACCTGCTGAACTTCGACTCGGTGCATGGCCGTTGGAATGACCAGGCCGACTCCGAGGGCGACAACATCGTCATCGACGGCAAACGCATCAAGGTAACGGCCAACAAGGCGATTGCCGACACCGATTGGTCGGGCTGCGATCTGGTGATTGAAGCCAGCGGCAAGATGAAGACCGTCGCGGTGCTTCAGGCTTACCTCGACCAAGGCGTGAAGCGTGTGGTGGTCAGCGCCCCGGTGAAGGAGCAGGGCGCGCTGAACATCGTCATGGGCGTCAACCATCAGCTGTTCAACCCGGCGGAACATCGCATTGTCACCGCCGCGTCGTGTACCACCAACTGCCTGGCGCCGGTGGTGAAGGTGATCCACGAGAAGCTGGGCATTCGCCACGGCTCGATCACCACCATCCACGACCTGACCAACACTCAAAGCATCCTCGACCAACCCCACAAGGATTTGCGCCGTGCCCGGGCGTCGGGCATGAGTTTGATCCCGACCAGCACCGGCTCCGCCACCGCGATTGCCGAAATCTTCCCGGAACTGCGCGGGCGTCTGAATGGCCACGCCGTGCGCGTACCGTTGGCCAACGCTTCGCTGACCGATTGTGTCTTTGAAGTCGAGCGCGTCACCACCGTCGAAGAAGTGAATCAGTTCCTCAAGGACGCGTCCGAGAACGAACTGAAAGACATTCTCGGTTTCGAGGAGCGTCCGCTGGTGTCCATCGACTACCGCACCGACCCGCGCTCATCGATCATCGATGCGCTGTCGACCATGGTCATCAATGGCACCCAGGTCAAACTCTATGCCTGGTATGACAATGAATGGGGTTACGCGAATCGCACCGTCGAACTGGCCAGAATGGTCGGCCTGGCCGTTTAAGGAGCGGTGATGAAAGCGTTGTCAGCCCTCGCTCCGCCAGTGCGGCAGTACCTGCTCGTGACGGGCAATTACTGGGCCTTCACCCTCACCGATGGTGCCTTGCGCATGTTGGTGGTGCTGCACTTTCACGCGTTGGGTTACAGCCCGCTGCAAATCGCGGCGTTGTTTCTGTTCTATGAACTCTTTGGCGTGATCACCAATTTGCTGGGCGGTTATCTCGGCGCTCGATTGGGCCTGAACCGGACCATGAACATCGGGCTGGGGATGCAGGTTGTGGCGTTGTTGATGCTGACGGTGCCAGTGGCCTGGCTGACGATTCCTTGGGTGATGGGCGCGCAGGCGCTGTCGGGGATCGCCAAAGACCTGAACAAGATGAGCGCCAAAAGCTCGGTCAAGCTGTTAGTGCCCGAGGGGCAGCAGGGCACGCTTTACCAATGGATAGCCATCCTCACCGGCTCGAAGAATGCACTCAAGGGTGTTGGTTTCTTTCTTGGCGGGGCATTGCTCGCCCTGATCGGGTTCAAAGGGGCATTGCTGGCCATGGCGGGTGTCTTGGCGCTGATCTGGGTCAGCAGTTTGGTCCTGTTGAAAAAGGATTTGGGCAAGGCCAAAGCCAAGCCCAGGTTTCGCGACATCCTGTCCAAAAGCCGGGCGATCAACATTCTGTCGGCGGCCCGGATGTTTCTGTTCGGTGCTCGCGATGTCTGGTTTGTCGTGGCTTTGCCGGTGTACTTGAGCAGCGTCTTTGGCTGGGACTTCTGGAAGGTCGGTGGATTCCTCGCGGCCTGGGTGATCGGCTACGGCATCGTGCAATCGTTCGCGCCGCGAATCACTGGCAAGAAACGGGGGCATGTTCCTGATGGTCGCGCTGCCTTTCTGTGGGCATTTGCTCTGGCAGGCCTGCCCGCGGCAATCGCTCTGGGCCTGAACACCGGGTTGTCGCAACAGGCGGTGCTGTTAGGCGGGTTGATGGTCTTTGGTGCGCTGTTCGCGGTGAATTCCTCTCTGCACAGCTACCTGATCGTGTCCTATGCCAAGGAAGACGGCGTGTCGCTGGATGTGGGTTTTTACTACATGTCCAATGCCATGGGGCGGCTGATCGGCACCGTGCTCTCTGGCTGGGTTTATCAGGCTTTCGGGCTGGGGGCGTGTTTATGGATATCCAGCGCATTTGTTATTTTCGCTGCGCTGATTTCTGTGGCGTTACCCCGGCATGCCAAGGCGATTCAACTGCCCTGAAAGCCGCTGTTTCATGGGCTTTACACCAAGTAAGAAAGTTTAATTTCTAGTGTGCTTATTATCTGGGTGCCATTTTTCAGGCGTCAAATAGTTGAAGTTTCTTATATGGATCGAAAAGTAATTAGTCTTAGCACAATTTATTCATACGCATTTATTAAAACTTAAGCCATAAATAACCAACCAGGCCGGGCTGCGAGGAAAACTACAAGAACCTGACAACCAAAAGTTTCGCCACAATAAAAATCCAATCCTCCTTATAAGTCGGTGATCATCATGATTAAATTCATGACCTACTTTTTAATAGGAGCTGTTCTTGCAGGATGCAACGGTATGGTAAAGCCCGACTTGTCGGGGCCTGCCAATGATTCATACTTTTCAGTCTTCTCGGGCTTTCCTTTGCCTTATCTGTACATGGCCTCGGCCGTGCAATGGAACGAAGACTATGCCGTCACCACTCGCCACACCCCCCTCATCCGCAACGTGAAATACAGCTGCAGCACCGGTTGCGACCTTGTCTTCATCCAGCACAAGGCCGACGGCCGCTACCCGTCATGGCGCACACCGCGTGTGGGTGAACACATCACCGCCGTGGGGGCGAGCCCCTACATGACCACCGTCAGCGGCCAAGGCAAGGTGTATTCGGCGCCTTTCATCAATAGCAATGAAGGCAGCGGCGAACGCTATGCCATTCATGATGCCCCGATAATAAAGGGGATGTCGGGTGGTCCCGTCATCGCCAATGACGGTAGTATTGTCGGTATCAATGTCGGTTTTTTCTCCACCTCTTTTAATGATGTGAGTTTTCACCCTGGGTTAAAGGGGGCTGAGAGAATCAGCGTCTTTATCCCTTACTCGATCATTCAGCGTGAATGGGAGTTGATGCAGGTGAAACTTAACGATCCGCACGGCGCGAAGTACGCGAAGAAGTAACGTTGAATTGTCGTCAATCAATTGACCGTCGGGATGGGGTTCATCGTAGTGGGTATGATGAACCCCATCATGGCTGGTTAGTTGAATCCAGGCGTATATTGATTGTGTCGATCCGGGTCATTGAGGCGATAGCAGATCGCTGGCGGTGCGACAGACGAAAGGCTGGGGGGCTAGCAGATATCCCAGAACGTTTGGAGGTGTGACATGAGCCAATATCAACGACTCTTTCTAATAGCCGGCCCCACCATGCGTCACACGCCGGCACTGCAGCGGGCCGTCGCCATTGCCGAGGCCACGGGCGCAGCGCTGCATATCACGGTGTTTATCGAAGATTTCAACATCTTGGGTTTGATCCACGCCAGTGCGCGGTTTCGTGAGGCTTGCCAGCAAGAGAACGAAAAATGGCTCAACGATGAAGCCGATCTGATCCGTGGGCGCGGGATCAACCTGAGTACTGAGGTGCTTTTCACACGCGACGCGTTGCAAGAGATCCTTCAGCACGTGACAACAACGCAGGCGGATCTGGTGATCAAGGACGTGCAGCATGAGTCGGCGCTCAAGCGCGTATTCATCACGCCTCTGGACTGGCATCTGCTGCGTGAATGTCCGGTGCCTGTGCATCTGGTCAGCGAAGTCAGTTGCCCACTTCCACGCGTGATTGTGGCGGCCGTCGATCCGTCGCATCCAGAGACTCAGATCACTGGAATCAACGACCTGATCATCCAGGCTGCGAACGAATTGGCAACGCAATGCCATGCAGAAATGCATCTGCTGTATGCCTACGATCTATCGCAGACACATATATCCGATGCGGGCGCGGGTGCAGTGACGATGCCCGGCTTCAACAGCGACGTGCGCAAGTCTTTGCACAAGTCATTCATCACGTTGGCCGATCACTACGGCGTGCCCACCGAACGGCAACACTTCGTTGCAGGGCCGCCAGGCAAAGCATTGGCCGACTTTGCAGCGCATCACCGGGCCGACGTGATCGTCATGGGCAATGCCCATCGCAAGGGGCTGGAAAAATGGGTGGGCAGTACCACGGAGCATGTTCTGTATCGGGTGCCCTGCAACATTCTCGCAGTCGCCGGGCAAGCGGATCAATGAATGGATCCGTTGTTAAGTGAGCTGGAAAGGGGGCCTCGGCGGCCGGCTCGGGATTTTTTCAGGGCGCGTGCCGAGATATCCCGGAAGGTGTCACTGTCGGTCGCCGCGAGCAGCTTTGCACCGTCCTTCATTGTGGCCATAAAGGTCACCTCGGTGTTTTTTCCGGCGAGCAGATAGCCGGCGATGGCGCCGACGGGACCGAGCAACATGGCACCCGCGAGGCCCAGGCCTATGGCGCTCTTTATATTTTTGTTGGAATCAGTGTTCTGAACGGTTAGATCTTTAAACTCCGAGACCGGGAAGCTGGTTCCAAGCCGGGGTTTGAGGGACGTTTTGAGGGTGATGGTTCCAAGGTGATATTCCCCGTCGCACTGCGGGAAGTCGCCGGCGAGTACTATGATCTTTGCCATATGGAGTTTTCTCTTGGGCGATCATTTTTGGGTAGAACATTGCGCGCGCCCAAAGCCGAAACGTCAACGATCCGACGATGAGTGGCATCCATAAATTCGCGATACCCAAGTGCCGATTTTGCAAAAGAATTTCATTCTCAGACGTTCTTGGGCCGAAGGGTATTTCAGGAGCGCGGACCCGGCGCTGCGACATGGACGTTTTATAACGTTTAGCTCAAGCAGGCAGAGAGTGCGCTTTAATCCTCCGCTGGTCCGACAGGCTTAATCGCGACCAGAATCAAATGTTCGGCATCATCAACAGACCTTTCAGCCGAGAGGGTTTAACGGGGGATTAATGGACTTCTGGACCACCACGCAGGTATCGATTCTAGGGTTGGTTGAAGGGCTCACAGAGTTTTTGCCCATCTCCAGTACGGGACACCAGATTATTGCCGCGGACTTGCTCGACTTCGGCGGTGAGCGAGCCATGGCGTTCAATATCATCATCCAGTTGGGGGCTATTCTGGCGGTCGTCTGGGAGTTTCGTCGCAAGATTCTGGAGATCACTACCGGTTTGCCAACCCAGCGTAATGCGCAACGTTTCACGCTGAATTTGTTGATCGGTTTCTTGCCGGCGGTTGTTCTGGGTGTGATGTTCGCCGACAAAATCCATGAGTATCTTTTCAACCCGATCACCGTTGCCGTGGCGCTGGTGATAGGTGGAATCATCATGTTGTGGGCGGAGCAACGTGAGCATGTGGTGGTTATCGATCACGTTGACGAGATGCGCTGGACCGATGCCTTGAAAGTCGGTTGCGCACAGTGCCTGGCGATGATCCCCGGCACTTCGCGCTCGGGTTCGACGATTATCGGCGGGTTGCTGTTTGGCCTGTCACGCAAGACGGCTACCGAGTTTTCATTCTTCCTGGCGATGCCGACGATGGTGGGGGCCGCGGTGTACTCGGGCTATAAGTACCGCGACCTGTTCCAGTCCGCAGACTTGCCGGTGTTTGCCTTGGGGTTTGTTGCCGCATTCCTCTTTGCGATGATTGCCGTGCGCGGTTTGCTCAAGTTCATCGCCAATCATAGTTATGCGGTGTTTGCCTGGTACCGGATTGCGTTCGGTTTGCTGATTCTGGCGACATGGTTTTTGGGTTGGATCGACTGGAATCATCTCTCGGAAGGGGCGTAGGTCTGTGGCGAGCGAGCTTGCTCGCGTTGGGCTGCGTAGCGGCCCCAAAAATCTGCCAACCGATTTTTGTGGGTGCTACGCACTCAAACGGGAGCAAGATCCTTCGCCACAGGTTCTTTTACTCAAGATGCTGAGTGGATCTAAATCTTGTTAACCCCTGCCAGTGGCAAGCTGATGTGCTGTTCACGCTGCAGGAAATTCATCATCAACAGCACCCGTTCCTCACCATCCATGGCCAGGAACACCGCCTCGAGATCGGAGAACGGGCCTTCAGTGATGCGCACCGTATCTCCGTGCCTCAACAACGTGGTGACGATCGCCTGACTGTCTCGCTCCTGAAGCTCGTCGATCAGTGCATCGCGGATCGGCAGTGGCTGACCGCCGAACCCGACGACTCGCGAAACACCGCGGGTCGAGCGCAGCGGGCCCCAACTGTCCTGAAGGCTCAGTTGAATAAACAGATAGCCCGGAAACAACGACTCGCTGATCACTCGACGCTGCCCGCGCAAAACGCGCTCACGCCGGTAGGTCGAACGAAAACAGGCGTAGCCCTGGCGCTGTAAATGCTCTTCGGCGCGCTCATCCTGTTTGGGCTTGCACTGAAGCAGGTACCAGGCTTTGGCGGTGTGCTCTGCAATCGCGTTCATTTAAATGCCTCCTCTGCGTCGATCTGCTTCAGCACTTCGGCGGTTTTGTGCTGCATGAGCGAGCTGTCGCCGCGGCTTTCCACGGTCAGGCACGTCGCGCCATCATCGTCCAGAAGACGCAAGCTGAGACGCCAGTCGGCAAAGACCAGGTTCAGCCCATCGCTCTCGTCGATGTCGAGGGCGTCGGCGGCGTAACGCTGCCTGATGCTCGCCATTAACGCCGGACCATCCTTGACCTGACGGCGGATTTCCCCGGAGGAGGGGAAGGCACCGATGCGTTCCACCAGCAGCACCGACGGTTTCTGCACGCGGGGGAAAATCAGCTCCGACGCATAGGCGCGCACGATGAGGTACGCGAGGTTGTTTTTAAGGTCAGCGCCATACGGGCGGCGACTGTCACCTGCCTTGAAACCGCTCAATGTCTTCATAGAGGCTTCGTCCATAGGGAAATAAAGACCATAAAATCAATTCGATAACGCACACGTTTGTCAGGGTTCAGCGCCGTCACAAGGTGTTCTGATGCAGGTGCTCGAAACAGAAGTTGGTGGCTTCGATGTAACCTTCAGCGCCGCCGCAATCGAAGCGTTGGCCCTTGAACTTGTAAGCCAGCACGCAGCCATTTTGGGCCTGCTTCATCAAGGCGTCGGTGATCTGGATTTCACCGCCCTTGCCAGGCTCGGTGTCAGCGATCAGATCGAAGATGTCGGGCGTCAGAATGTACCGGCCGATAATGGCCAGGTTGGATGGGGCGTCTTCCGGGCGGGGCTTTTCGACCATGCTGTTGACCCGGTAAATACCCTCGCGAATCAGCTCGCCGGCAATCACACCGTACTTTTGAGTCTGCTCACGCGGCACTTCCTGAATGGCCACGATCGAGCAGCGGAACTGCTGATAGAGCTTGATCATTTGCGCCAGTACGCCATCGCCCTCAAGGTTCAGGCACAGGTCGTCGGCCAACACCACGGCGAATGGCTCATCACCGATCAACGAACGACCGCTGAGAATCGCGTGACCCAGGCCCTTCATCTCTACCTGGCGGGTATAGGAAAAAGTGCAGGTATCGATCAGCTCTCGAGTGCCTTCCAGGTACCGCTCTTTATCGGTGCCACGAATCTGGTGTTCCAGCTCGAAGCTGACATCGAAATGATCCTCCAGCGCTCGTTTGCCCCGGCCGGTGACGATGGCCATATGTTGCAGGCCGGCGTCGCGCGCTTCCTCGACGGCATACTGGATCAGCGGCTTATTGACGATCGGCAGCATCTCCTTCGGCATGGCCTTGGTGGCGGGCAAAAAGCGGGTCCCATAGCCGGCAGCGGGGAATAGGCATTTACGAATCATGAAAGCGTCCTTGAAAGTAGACAGATGGAATGGCTAATGGCAGTAGGAAAGGTTCGACGGGTTGTCGGAACCGGTAACGCTGGAGAGTGCGGGCTCTAAATGGCTCGTTCACTCGAGAAAAATGTTGGCAACGCTGCAGGGGCAGCGAAAGGCCTGTACGCCATGTTTCGCGCAAGGCGGGGGCAGCGGTTGGCCGGCGAGCATGCCTGGTTGTTCCACGGCATGCTCCTGACGCAACCCGCTGTAAACAACGTTATTACCCAAGACATCTCTTACCCAACTTCTAACCGAATGTCCGACGTCCTGGCAATGCACTAACGGAACGGCTATATATTAGCCACTCGCTATTTCGGTGTAATTTAGATTGAACGGTCGCGGGAAAACGACAATTGTTAGAAATTGTCTGGATAAATTCCAGAACTGTTATTTTCAGCGCTCAAAGAGTGAGATGTTATTTTTTGTCTGAAGAAAAAGTTGGGGGCTGTTCAAACGTCATGGTAATAAATACGCACTGATGGTTTGAAAGTTTCAGCTGCAGTTACTGGGGTTATACATACCCGGATTCATTCGTAGTTTAAAGCTCTTATGTTCGGCAAGTGCTATGTCACCGCCAATGTTGACAAGACGGGGAATGTTATCTTGCTTAAAAGGGTTTTGATTGTCTGCGTCGGCAATATTTGCCGCAGTCCCACCGCGGAGCATCTGCTGCGCGGGGCTCTCGTTCATTCCGATATCAAGGTCAGTTCGGCTGGCCTCGCTGCCTTGGCGGGCAAACCCATCGAGTCGACGGCACACGCCGTACTCACGGAGCACGGTCATCTGCCCCATGAGCACCAGGCCGTTCAGCTCACGTCTCAAGCCGTCAGCGAGGCGGACTTGATTCTGGTGATGGAGCGGCGACATGTCAGCGGGGTACTCAACATTGCCCCTGAAGCGCGAGGCAAAGTGTTGCTATTGGGCAAATGGCAAGACGATCGCGAAATCAGCGACCCCTACCGTCAAGGCAAACCTGCATTTGTGCACGCTTATGCGTTGATCGAAGAAGCCGTACTCGCATGGGCACAGCGCCTGGCGCGCTGATGGCCACTCCTTTTTGAATCGTAATACAGGCAAAGAATCCGACTTATGCAGCAAGCACCGGTAGTTAACGTGCGGGACGGCGACAATGACGAGATTGATCTTCTCGGCTTGTTTGGAACACTCATCGACCATAAATGGCTGATTGCCGCGGTTACCGGTGCCTTCATGGTGGCTGGAGCCGCGTACGCGGTGCTTGCGACCCCGGTATACCAGGCGAATGCGCTGTTGCAGGTTGAAGCAAAAAAGAACGATTTGTTGGGTTTCTCCGATGTCGGCAGCATGTTGGGGAAAGAGTCGCCTTCGGCGACTGAGATCGAGCTGATCAAGTCGCGAGCGGTGATTGGCAAAACGGTCGATGAGCTGAAGCTTGATATCGTCATACAACCAATGTACTTCCCGGTGGTCGGCGAGTTCCTGGCTCGTCGATTCCAGAGTAAAAATCCCGGTGAAATAGCCGACCCCTTGTTGGGGTTGAACAGTTTCGCCTGGGGAGGGGAGTCGCTGAAGATATTCAAACTGGATCTTCCCGACTCGCAACTGGGCAAGAAGTTGACCCTGACCGCGGGTGAAAATGGTCATTACACCTTGGTGGACGAAGACGACAACCTATTGGCAGCCACCCAGACTGGGCAACTTTTCGAACAAAATGGCGTTGCGTTCCAGATAGAGGAAATGCACGCCAATCCTGGAACCCGCTTCAGAATCATCCGCAATTCTCGCCTGACCAGCATCCTCGACTACCAAGAGGATTTGGATGTATCCGAGCGAGGAAAAGACTCGGGAATGATCGGCCTGGCATTGGAAAGTACAGATCCGGATCAGGCTATTAATATACTTAATGAAATTGCTGCCATATATGTGCGGCAAAACGTCGAACGCACTTCAGCAGAGGCAGCGCAAAGCCTGGCGTTTCTAAAAGAGCAACTTCCGGTGGTCAAGAAGGACTTGGAAAAGTCCGGGAATGCCTTGAATGAATACCAGACTCGCAGCAAGTCCGTGGACATCACGCTCGAAACCAAAGCCATTCTTGATCAGATTGTCGGGCTTGATACCAGCATTTCAGAGTTGAAATTGCAGCAAGCCGAGATGGACCGCAAATTCACCCGCCAACATCCCGCCTATCGCGCCTTGTTGACCCAGATTGGTGAGTTGAGCAGCAAGCAGAAAAGTTTGGCGTCCAAGGTGGAAAGCCTTCCCTCCACCCAGCAAGAACTGCTGAGCCTGACCCGGGATGTAGAGGTCGGTACCGCCATTTATACCCAACTGCTGAACAAGTCTCAGGAACTGGATGTGATGCGCGCGGGCACCGTCGGTAACGTGCGTCTGATCGACACCGCGGATGTCAATTTCCTCAAGCCGGTCAAACCGAAAAAAGCCTTGATTGTACTGATCGCCACTATTCTTGGCGGCTTCCTGGCGGTGGCTTTGGTGCTGGTACGCAAGGCGCTGAACCGAGGGCTGGAAAGTCCCGAAGCCATCGAGCAACTTGGCTTGCCGGTCTACGCTTCGATTCCTTACAGCATTTTGCAGAAAACCGAAGAAGACAAAGTCTCCCGCGGACGAGGGCGTCCCGGTAAAGCTTCTACTTTGCTGGCTGTCAGTCATCCCACCGATCTGGCAGTCGAGGCGTTGCGCAGTTTGCGAACCAGTCTGCACTTCGCCATGCATGAGTCTGACAACAACCGTCTGATGATTTCCGGGCCCAGCCCTCAGGTGGGTAAAACGTTTGTGTCGGCCAATCTCGCAGTAGTGATAGCACAAACCGGGTTGCGGGTATTGCTGATCGATGTCGACATGCGCAAGGGCTATCTGCACAAAGTGTTAGGTGTTTCTTCAGACAATGGGCTCTCCGATATCCTGGCCCGGCGCTGCGATGCGGCCACCGCTATCCATAAGACTGCAATAGACAACTTCGATTTTGTCAGTCGAGGCCAAATACCGCCCAATCCTTCCGAGTTACTGATGCACGCCAATTTCAGTGCGCTATTGGAGCAGGTGAGTGAGCAATATGATTTGGTGATTCTCGATACTCCGCCACTACTGGCGGTGACAGACGCGGCGATCGTCGGGCGCTTGTCCGGGACCAACCTGATTGTGACGCGTTATGGCCTGAATCCGGCGAAAGAAATCGAGTTGACGGTCCGCCGGTTCTCCCAGAATGGCGTTGTCATTAAAGGTGCGATTTTTAACGGCGTGGAGAAAAAAGCCTCCAATAAATATGGTTACAGTGATTATGGTTATTACCACTACGAATACGCCTCCGACAAGAGTTGATGGGTATTAAACGGGGCACGTCATAAGTTCGGATTTTTGACGGTATTGCTGTTGTTCTTGAGTTTTTATCGTTTATTGCTGCGCCGGATCATTAGCCAATAGGCATGATCAAACCGATATTTAATGGAAGCACCACGTCCTGAGGAAGATGACGAAAAATCCTGGGGCGGTAGCGTGATTGAGAATGACAGGTCAATGAATAAAACCACAGCGTTCAAGGCTATATCGCTCCTTTGGGTCGGTTCCCTCGCGGGAGCCGGGTTCGCCTTTCTCACTCAGGTGTTCCTGGCCAGAAAGTTGGGCAGCAATGACTTCGGTGCTTTTTCGTCAGCACTTACCACCATTACACTACTCGCGCCCTTGGCGGGCTTTGGGATATCGCAGTACTGGCTCAAGGCTTTTGGCCAAGAGGGCTGGGCGGCGAAACGCTGGCTGAAACCTTCGTTTCAATTCATCGCCTTAAGTACCTTGTTTCTCATCTGCTCCATTGTGGCGTGGGCGCTTTATTCCAGCCATGATCGGTTAACGCAGAACCTGCTGTTGATTCTTTCCTTGTACATACTGGGGCAGCTGTCAGTAGAACTAGTGAGCAGCAAACTTCAACTTGAAGAAAAATATCTGCACTTGGCACTTTGGCAATTTTTGCCGCATTTTGTTCGTTGTTCGATGGTCTTCGTCACGGCGGTCATGAGTGCCACGCCGATAGCCACGGAATACTACGCCGCCTTTTTTTCGGCCATTGCAGTGTTGTTTTTTTTGTTGGCCGTTCCCCAGCTGTTGCAGATGACAAATGGGAAGTTGACCCTGAAGGGCCACGAACTGACCGCTGGATTCACGGCCCTGTCAGTGAGTCCGAAGATGTTAAGTGTTGCCGGCGCCAGTTGGCCATTTGGCGTCGCGGCGTTCTCGCATCTGATTTATTTTCAAAGCAACATTATCTTGCTTAAACATCTCTCAAGTAATAGCGCTGCCGGTATCTACAGCGTTGCGTTCACCATCATGACCGCCGTGTATTTGTTGCCGAGCGTGATTTATCAGCGATTCTTGCTGCCCAAGATGCATCGCTGGGCGAACCATGATCGAGACATGTTTTATCAGATATACCGCAAGGGCAACTGGTTGATGCTGTTGCTGGGAACGCTGGCCATGCTGGCGATTCTGGTCTGCGCGGACTGGGCAGTACCGCTACTGTTTGGTGAGGCTTATCGAGACGCTTCGTCGATCTTGAAAATTCTTTCCCTGTCGGCCCCGATCATTTTTCTGGCATTCAGTGCTGGCGCCACATTGGTGACTCAGGAACATATGAAAGTTAAAGTTAAATGCATGGTAGTGGTGGCGGTCATCAATGTATTGCTTAACTTGGTCTTAATCCCTCGCTTTGACTTGCGGGGTGCCGCGGTAGCGACTGTCATCAGTAATTTGCTGCTGTTGTCGTTATATTTTTATGGCGCCCAACGGTTAGTTTTCAAGAACAAAGTTTCGATAGCAGGTGCAGCTCCCCATGCCTAAATTATTTATGAACACCGACAGTCGGGAGATGAACTCTCATGATTGATACCGCAAAAATCTATGCCCGAACAGTATTGGCTGGGTTTGGCTTTTTATATGACTTGGGTCGGTATATCAGGTACGCCGGATGGCGATCTTCACTCAATTCGGTAGAAACCCGAAATTATTACATGGTCAAGGTGTACCACACCCTGGAAAAGAGCCTGAGTTTTACCAATCGCAAGCCGGGGTCTGGATGGGCGGGCGCCAATGCACTTATCAAGGCACTGGAGCAGTCATTTACGCTCAATGGCACGGGCTATCATGACTTGGTGGCGATCACGGTATTAAAGAAATTCGCTGAAGCGGAAATAACCCACCAGCCAGAGAAAACCGCTGCGCTTATAAAACGCCTGATTAAAGTCGAGAGCCTGAGCAATCGATCAATTCCGTTTTATGACAACAGTGGCGCCATTAACCACGACAAGACAGCGTTCGATAAAGGGCGACTGGCCGTTCCAGAAAATTTTTTCATGTCCAGGTACTCGCTGCGAGAGTTCTCCGACGAAAAAATAAGTGCCGAAGCATTAAGCAGAGCCCTGGAGATGGCCATGAAGTCACCTTCGGCCTGTAACAGACAATCGTGGCATGTTTATCATCTGGAGGGCGAGTTGGCGCAACAGGCCCTTGCTTTTCAAGATGGCAATCGGGGTTTCGGCCACAAAATAAAAGAATTGCTGATTATAACCACCGACTTGCGGGCTTTCGTTTCTCCACGAGAACGCTACCAACACTGGATCGACGGGGGGATGTTTTCCATGTCGGTGATTCTGGCGTTGCATTCAATCGGTATAGCTTCGTGCTGCTTGAACTGGAGTCAATCGGGGAGGGCGGATATCAAGTTCCGCAAGGTGATCAAGATAAGTCCGCAGCACACGGTGATGATGATGTTGGCGATAGGTTATCCGAACGAGCAGAACACGGTCTGTGCTTCTCCGCGTCGCCCCATCAGTGAAGTGTATACCAAGCTGTCCGGTCAGTAAGTCTCACCCTTGGTCGCAAAGGACTCAGCACCTTGAAAATTGCATTGATCACCATACATCACGCCAACAGTTATGGCGGAACGTTACAAGCACTCGCCAGCCAGAACGTGCTATCGAAATATGGCGACGTCAACATCATCGATTACAAAAGTAAGGAGCTGGAAAACACGTTAAAACTGATTCGGGTAGACAGTAACCCGCGCAGTATTTTCAGAGCCGGGAAGGACTTCTTTCGAATCATTCCTCGCAGAAGGTTGATCGCGAAATTCAGAGAGTTTATGCGAACTCACTACAATCTGACCCCCGCGTGCCAGGATTTACAAGCGCTTCAAACCTTATCCAGTGACTTTGACTGTGTGGTGTGTGGCAGCGACCAGATATGGAACCCGATGATTACGGGCGAACTGGATTTGAACTATATGCTGGCGTTTTCCCGAGCCAAAAAGAAGATTTCGTTCTCCTCAAGTGCGGGCTCCTACCGCTATTCCGAGGAGGAAGAACTCAAGGTCAGAAAGGCATTGTCGACCTTTGACAGCATTTCCGTCCGGGAGGAAGACACGGCGCAAAACCTGCGCAACATGCTGGGAAACCAAAAGGTCGATCACACCCTGGATCCTACCTTAATGCTTAACAAGCAAGAGTGGATGCAGAGCCTGCAGCTTTCCAGTCAAGGACCAGGCAGCGCTGATAAATACATTCTTGTTTATACCCTGAAGAAAGACGCTCTGGTTCGGGAGACCATCAACAGAATAAGAACCGTTCTAGGGCTACGAGTTGTGGCGATCGATCAAGACCCGTTCCTGGGCTACAAAAGCGATCAACACATAATGGATGCCAGCCCGGTTGATTATGTTTCGCTGTTCGCCAATGCGTCCTTCGTGATCACTAATTCTTTCCATGGCACCGCCTTTGCCTTGAACTTTGGTATTCCGTTTGTTACCGCATTGCCGGAAAGCGGATTGAACAGAATCAAGGGTCTTTTGGATAAAGTCGGTTTGACCGATCGTCTGGTAACCTGCCTGAGTGACGTCAACTCGGTGGTCGAAAAGCCCGTCGATTTTACGCACAGTCATCAGCAGTTGGAGACACTGAGGCAGGCGACCTGGAAGTATCTAGATGGAGCCCTTGCAAGCAAAATAGTAAAAAAGCCAATTGAATTTTCATGATGAACCAGCGTGCCGCTAGCTTAAGATCCTCAAATATCAATCCGCGTTATGTGCTGGCAGTTATTATCGGCATCACGGTGGTGTTCAATAATATTGAATGGTCGCTGGGTGGTAATAATCTGACACTGGAAAGGTTACTGGCCGCCCCTATTTTCTTTATCGCTGTGCTGTTATTGGTCAGCTCGAATATCGCGCTGCGCTTACCCAAAACAGGAGTGATTCTGACTGTATGGATTGTGCTGGCTTTTTACGCATCAGCTTCCGGGCCGGTGGAGGCCTGGTCCCTGAAGATGTATGCAGGCTTACTTCTGGCGGCTTCGTTTTATTACGTAGTGATCTGGTTAAAGGCCAATCCTTTTACAATTTTCAAGTCCAGAACCTATCTGTTGCTGGCGTGGTTTTCAGGTCCGGTTTTGTCTGTGATCTATGTGCTCTCGCTGTTGAAATTTCCGCTTCCTGATTTAGCCGTTCACTGGCTGCAGGAGGGGAGTGGGGGGACGCGCATCCGTGGCGGGATTTATGAGGCCAATCTGTTCGGGGTGTTTGTCTCGCTAATCACCCTGACAGTGCTAGCGTTGGGTTATTACCGAAAGCTATGGTGGTGGGTGCTTGTGATCGGCTTGCACACCGCCCTGCTTTTTTCGTTCTCAAGGGCGCCGTGGGTTTCCTACATTATCTCAGTCTGGCTATATCACGGCTTGAGTTATCCAAGGAAGTACACGAACAGGGACTTGGTGAAGTACCTGTTGGGGGCAGCCTTATTGGTGGCAGTTGTATCGCTTTTGTCCTATTTCATTGTTTCTTCCTTTGGTGATTATGAGCTGATTGGCAGGACCCACTCGGTCAAGACGCGTTTTATCATGTGGGCATTGGCGGCAAATTCCATCCTGGAAAACCCCCTGTTCGGAAATGGCATCTACAGCTTCAGCGAAATCTATTCTTTTGCGCCAGAGTTGGTCGGTTCAGAGAATCATCGCAGTGCATGGATATCCAATTTGCCCTTGGCAATCCTCAATGACACGGGCGCCGTCGGTTTCATCGTCTTCTTCGCATTCATAATTCTGGTGATCAAGCGCAGTTTGACCGCTGTCCGCAAACTGGCGATTGACCAGCGTGTCGACCGCTATCAAGTCAGAGTTGGGGCCGCTCTGGTAGCGTTTTTCCTGGCCATGACCTTCTCGAGTCAGACTATTCCCGCCCATTCGATCGCCATTTTTTGGGTGTGCCTCGCGCTCACCGAGCGGTTCACCACTCTCAGTCGCTCACTCATTAAAAGAACTTAAGCATGAACTCAAAGAAGCTGGTTTTCATTCACCTGTTCAACGACAGAAGTGGTAGCCCAAAAGTCTTGTCTCAAGTGGTGAGGGCTGCGACCAATAACAATATAGCCACCGAGGTGATCACTAGCGCTCACGGCGACGGTTTCTTGGCTGGAGTGGCCGATGTGCAGAGCAGGCTTTTTTATAAAAGGTCAGAGAATAAGTTGTTGACCCTTGGCTACTACCTAATCTCTCAAGGGTTGTTGTTTATTCAGTGCTTTAAATACAGGCGGCAGAATGTCGTGTTTTATGTCAATACCATGATGCCCTTTGGGGCGGCACTGGCGGGCAAGCTGTTAAAAATTCCGGTTTATTATCATGTGCATGAAACATCGATAAAACCCAATATTCTGAAGCGGTTTCTCAGGCTAATTATTGAGAAGACCAGTACAAAGGTGGTTTTCGTCTCAAACTACCTGATGCAGGAGGAAGGCTTTACCAAACTCCCCCAAGTGATTATTCATAATGCGCTGGATTCCGAGGTTGAGAAGCAGTATCGAGTGAAGGAAGAGGCCGGTTTCACTTCTTTGATGATCTGTTCCTTGAAGGCCTACAAAGGCGTTATGGAGTTCTTGGCGCTGGCGCAGCGCAGCAAGGATGACAAACATCTGAGTTTCACTCTGGTGCTCAATGCCAGCCTGAGTGAAATCGATAGTTTTTTTTCAAACATCGACATTCCGGGCAATGTTGCAATTTATCCTCGCCAAACGGACCTGTCGGGCTTTTATTCTCGAGCTGATTTGCTTCTGAATCTTTCCCGACCTGATGGCTGGATTGAAACATTCGGTTTGACCATTCTCGAGGGGATGTCCCATGGCTTGCCGGTGATCGTTCCTCCCGTAGGTGGCCCCACCGAGTTAGTACGCAGTGATATCGAAGGTTATTTGATTTCTTCGTACGACATAGAAGAACTTTACAGCGCAGTGAGCAGGATCTCGCTGGATCCGAAGAAATACAAGACGCTGTCTGATAATGCGTTATCCCGTACTCGAGACTTCAGCCTGGAAGTGTTCGAAAGCAAGTTCTCAACATTATTTAACGAGATGCAACATGACACCTAAAAAACTTTATATCCTTGGCATAAGAGGTGTCCCGGCTGAACACGGTGGTTTTGAAACCTTTGCGGAAAAGCTATCGCTTTATTTAACGGCGCACGGCTGGCAAGTGTATGTCTACTGCCAGGAAGAGGGCCGCGGAGAAATCACTTATAGCACTTGGAACGATGTCAACAGAATTCATATCCCTGTGACCCAGGCAGGTGCGCTGGGGACAGTTGTTTTTGACTGGAAAGCCACGCGTCATGCAGCAGCGCAACAGGGGTTGTTTCTGACCCTGGGTTACAACACCGCCGTGTTCAGTTTGCTGCAAAGGCTCAAAGGCCAGACCAACATCATTAACATGGATGGCATTGAGTGGCGGCGTGACAAATGGGGGACCATTGCCAAGACCTGGTTCTGGCTTAATGAACGAGCCGGCTGCTGGATGGGCAATCATTTGGTCGCCGATCACCCGAAGATCAAAGATCACTTGGCGACACGGGTTTCCGCGGCCAGGATCACGATGATCCCTTATGGCGGGGATGAGGTCACCGGCGCTGATCCGACGTTACTGGCAACTTATGCCCTGGAACCGGGCCAGTTCTCGGTGATCATTGCCCGGCCCGAACCCGAAAACTCGTTTCTGGAGATGGTCCGCGCATTCAGTTCCACACTGCGCAATCACACGCTTGTCGTTCTGGGTAACTTTCAACCGAATAATAATCCGTACCATAAACAGGTCATGGACGCGGCCAGCGCCGAGGTCATCTTTCCCGGAGCGATCTATGAAACTTCAGTCGTGCAGGCGCTGCGTTTTTATTGCCGGTTCTACTTGCACGGGCATCGTGTCGGCGGAACCAACCCATCGTTGGTCGAAGCGCTAGGCGCGGGTTGTGCAGTCATTGCCCATGACAACCAATTCAATCGCTGGGTAACGGAAAGTGGCGCCGCTTATTTCAAGGATGAAGCTTCTTGCAGCGCCTTGTTTACTCAACTGCTGACGGACGATTCAACGCAACAGCAGATGGAAATGGCTAGTCGTAACCGTTTTCATCAGCGGTTTACATGGAATCAGATCTTGCTTCAGTACGAAGAGTTATTGGCTAAGTGGTATCCCCATCAGTCGGTCGGGAGATGATGATGACGATGCGTATTCTGCTGACCGGCGGAGCCGGCTTTATTGGTTCTGCTGTCGTCAGGCACCTGATTGAAAATACTCAATATGAAGTGGCGAACCTCGATAAGTTAACGTACGCCGGCAATCTGGAATCTTTGGCCGGCGTTGCCCAGTCACTGCGCTATCACTTTTTTAACGTCGATATCTGTGACGCCCAAGCGCTGGATCAAGTATTCGCGACGTTTCAACCGGATGCGGTGATGCACTTGGCCGCCGAGTCGCATGTCGATCGTTCTATCGACGGCCCTGCAGACTTTATCCAGACTAATATTGTCGGGACCTATACCTTACTCGAGGCGGCCCGGCGTTATTGGAATGGACTGTCGGCAGAAGTGAAGTGGGCGTTTCGCTTTCACCATATTTCCACCGATGAGGTGTATGGAGACCTGGAAGGGCCCGATAGCCTGTTCAGTGAAACCACCCCTTATGCGCCAAGTTCGCCCTATTCGGCGTCCAAAGCCAGTTCGGATCACCTGGTTCGAGCCTGGCAACGCACTTATGGTCTACCGGTGCTGGTGACCAATTGCTCGAATAATTACGGCCCTTATCACTTCCCCGAGAAGTTGATTCCCCACGTGATTCTGAATGCCATCCACGGGCGACCTCTGCCTATCTATGGCGATGGTTTGCAGATTCGCGACTGGTTGTTTGTAGAAGATCACGCCCGCGCCCTATGCGAGGTTGTGAGTCGGGGCAAGGTCGGCGAGACCTACAACATCGGCGGCCATAACGAGAAAACCAATCTTGAGGTCGTGGAAACCTTGTGTGATCTGCTCGAAGAGTTGGCGCCCAACAAGCCAGTGGGTGTCGATCGTTATCGCGAGCTGATTACCTTCGTCAAGGATCGGCCGGGGCATGATCTTCGTTACGCCATCGATGCGGGCAAGATCGAGCGCGAACTCGGTTGGCGACCGCAGGAAACCTTTGAGAGCGGTATACGCAAAACGGTTCAGTGGTACTTGGATAATCAAGAGTGGTGGCAACGAGTCCTTAACGGTGAGTACCGCCCGGAGCGTCTTGGCCATATCGGTTGAACCATTCAGACCCTGCCTCTATTCAACTTTGAAGGGAATCCTCATATGAAAGGCATCATTTTGGCAGGCGGCTCCGGCACCCGCTTGCATCCTATTACCCGTGGTGTATCCAAACAGCTGCTGCCGGTCTACGACAAGCCGATGATTTATTATCCGCTGTCGGTATTAATGCTGGCGGGCATTCGCGAGATATTGATTATTTCCACGCCGCAGGACTTGCCCAACTTCCAGAACCTGTTGGGTGATGGCTCTTCTTTCGGCATTGAACTCAGTTATGCCGAACAACCTTCTCCCGATGGTCTGGCCCAGGCCTTCCTGATCGGCGAGGATTTTATCGGCGACAGTAATGTGGCGCTGATTCTGGGCGACAACATCTTTTACGGTTATGGCTTCAGCGCCTTGTTGCGCGAAGCGTCACAACGACAGACCGGTGCCACCGTCTTCGGTTACCGAGTCAGCGATCCGGAGCGTTTTGGCGTTGTCGAGTTCGACGATAACGGCAAGGCGATCTCGATCGAAGAGAAGCCTAAACATCCGAAGTCCGACCATGCTGTCACCGGCTTGTATTTCTACGATAAAGACGTTGTGAGCATTGCAAAGCAAGTCAAACCTTCGATCCGCGGCGAGCTTGAAATCACTGACGTGAACAACGCGTATCTGCAGCGCGGGGATTTGCACGTCAGTGTGTTGGGACGTGGTTTTGCCTGGCTGGACACCGGGACCCATGATTCGTTGATGGAGGCCGGGCATTTTGTCCAGACCATTGAAGCGCGTCAGGGTTTGAAAGTGGCTTGTCTGGAGGAGGTGGCCTACCACCAGGGTTGGTTGTCGGCCGCGGAACTCGATAAACAAGCCACCGCGTTACACAAAACCGGTTACGGCCAATATCTGGCACGGGTGCTGAATACGGAGCCCGCAAAATGAATGTCATCAATACCCGGCTGCCCGGTGTACTGATCATCGAGCCTAAAATCTTCGGCGATGCCCGCGGGTTCTTTCTCGAGAGCTACCACCAGCAGCGTTATCGCGACGCCGGCATCGAATTGCCTTTCGTCCAGGACAATCACTCGCGCTCGCAGTATGGCGTGTTGCGTGGTTTGCACTTCCAAAAGACCCGGCCCCAAGGCAAGTTGGTGCGGGTCACACAAGGTGCAGTGTACGACGTGGTGGTAGATATCAATCCTGAATCCCCGACGTGTGGTGAACATGTGGGGGTCAAATTGACCGCCGACAACCATCTTCAGCTATGGGTGCCACCAGGTTATGCCCACGGCTTTTGCGTGCTCAGCGATATCGCCGATTTTCAATACAAATGCACCGATCTGTATTACCCAGAGGATGAGGGTGGGTTGCTCTGGAATGATCCGGAGCTGGACATCGCCTGGCCGTTGGAGTCGCCTGTACTCTCGGAAAAAGACTTGCGCAACCCGCGCTTGCGCACGGTGTTGAGTGGGGAATGACGGATTAATAATGGTCTATAGTTAACATTAACTATTTATGACCGATGTATTGAGCCTTGGATATTCAATCACATAGAACTTTGCGGGATAAGAATTCGGGAAAATCCTGACTAATAATAACAGTCGGCGTGAGGCGCGAGGTGTTCAAGGTCGTGAGTTTGTGCCGAAAATGTCTTATTGGGCAGTGAACGTCTTGAAAAATCTCCTTTTCGTCAAAGCGTCCTGCCCTGCGCAAGCGCTTTTGAGGATGAGGTGACGAGGCTCGGCATATGGCATGCAATGCCTATAAATGACATCCTCCAAAGGAGGCAATGTGCATGAACTGTCTCGTTCAATATACGGGTGTCAGTTCTATTCACCTGCTGTTCATTCCCGGTCCCTAGTATCAAATCTAATGCATAGTTGATGTCGAGAAGGAGTCTGATATGAAGAAACTACTTACGGCCGGCTTGCTGGCTGTCATGAGTACCGCGGCGTTGGCAGCGGATGAACCAGTGAGCAAGACGGTGAGCGAAAGCGAGCCACTGTCGTTGAACACCCCGCTGGTCGGGGGCGTGACGGTCGCCGAAACTATGGTGGTCGGTGCGGCCATCCTCGGCGCTGCAGTAGCCGCTTCAAACTCCGGTGGCAGTTCCAATGGCGGTACCTCTGGAACGGGCGGCACCACTGGTACGGGTGGTACGACCGGTACCAACTAATACCCCGCGAAGTGTGTTGTACAAGATCACTCAGAACTTTCTGGGTGATCTTGTTTTAGACTTGCCCTCGACTAGTGTAGTGCCATTATGATCCGTAGGTTTTCTGTTGTTATGCTGGCAAGTATCAGCTTGTCCGGCTGTATGTTTTCGCCTGGTCAACACATGGACACCAGTCAAATGGTTAGTGACGGCTCTCCGGAGAGTAGCCGGGTGGAACTTATTCCGATCACCCCTAAATTGATTGCCATGGATGCGGCCACGCAAGTTCGCGAATCGGTCCCCGCTGCGTTGTTGTCCTATGTTCCGGGCGGTTATCGCGTGGGTGCCAATGACCTGTTGTTTATCACGGTCTGGGATCACCCCGAGTTGACGGCGCCTTCCGGGCCGCAACAGCAAATCGATGCCAACGGTCGTCTGGTGCGCCCGGACGGCACGCTGTTTTATCCCTATATCGGTAATATTCCGGCCGCCGGTAAAACCATCGAAGAGTTGCGAGCCTTTATCGCCGAGCGCTTGTCGCAATTTGTCGAAAGCCCACAGGTTGACGTCAGCGTTTTGCGTTTCGCCAGCCAAACCGTGGTGGTTTCCGGTGCGGTACTCAAAGCTGGCCAGCAACCGATCACCACCAACCCGTTGAGTGTGGTGGAGGCCGTTGGCGCGGCCGGTGTGGACCCGTTGAACGCAGATTTGTCGGGCCTGACGCTGACCCGTGACGGGCGCGAATACAAGCTGGATCTGGACATGCTCAATCGCCCGGACGCACAGCTGCAGGGCGTTTACCTCAAGGGTGGCGACCGGTTGTACTTGCCTTATAACGACCAAAAGCGAATCTATGTCATGGGTGAGGTCAACCAGCCTCGCGCGTTGAGCTTCAAGAGCAAATCGATCAACCTGACCGATGCTCTGGGCACGGTGGGTGGCTTGAACCAGAACACCTCCAACGGCAACGCGGTGTACGTGATTCGCGGCGCGGATAACCTTGAAACTGAACCGGCCAAAGTGTTCCAGCTCGATGCCGAATCCCCTTCGGCCTTGGTGCTGGCCACCCGTTTCGATTTGCAACCGCAAGACATCGTCTACGTTGGTCCGGCCGGCGTGACGCGCTGGAACCGTTTGATCAGCCAGCTTCTGCCTACGGCCGCAGTCCTCGGGACCGGCGCCAGCTCTGTTAATAATCTCAGCGAAGCCAACAGCAGATAAGGCTCTATCCCGCCGTGAAAATTTTGCCTACCTGCGCCTGTCTGACGATGGCGCTCTTGTTGTGCGGGTGTAATCCGTTGATGAAGGCTTCCTGGGACACCCTTGGAGCTTCCATCACGGGGCCTGCCTCCATCCACTTGACCCGTGCTCAGGTCGACGCCGTGCCGTATCCGCAGATCCTGGTCACCACCACCTCCAGCGAGGGGGTGATGGCCATGGCCCGTCGGCGCGGTGACCTGCAGTTCTGGGTTGCTTCCGGCAAGCAAGTGTTGATGATGCGCGACGGTCTGGTGGTACGCACCGTCGGGCTGGGCGTTTCTCTGGACGGCACTCGCTTTAATAAAGAGTCGCCGTTCAAGCGCGGCCTTCAGCATTTGCCTGATGGCTATACCAGCACGCGCTGGATCGACATCTATGACGGCAACCGTATCGGCATTGCGGTCGACAGCCGTTTCAGCACCCATGGCATCGAGACCATCAGCATTCTGGACAAGGATTACGCCTTGCTGCGCATCGACGAGCAGGTGGATGCACCCACCCTGAATTTCCACGCCACCAACCGCTACTGGGTCGACCCCCAGGACGGTTTCATCTTGCGCAGCGAGCAGCATCTGACGCCGCAGCTGTTGCTGAAAATCGTGCAGTTGCGCCCTGATCGGGGGGCTGCCCGGTGAAGTGTTCAAACCTTTTCTTGCTTGGCCTGCTGCTGATCGGCCCAAGCGTTAGCCAGGCGGCTGTCACGGTCAGCGGCGATGTGCGCAGCCCCGGGCAGTTCGACGTCAAACCCGGTGCACGCTTGCTGGATGTCATTCTCAAGGCCCAACCCAACGCCGAAAGTTACTGGCTGGGTGCTGCGTGGCTGCACCGCTCATTGGAGGATAAGCAGGCGCGTTTGAAGGCTGGCGTTCTGTTCGATCTGAAACTGGTACAACGGGGCGCCTTGCTCGATGGCAGGAGCATGCGGGCGGACTTGAGTGCGCGCCTGTATGAGCAGATCGAGCGACTGGCGGTCACCGGGCGTCAGGTTGCAGTGCTCGACCCGATCGCGGTGGAAGTGGGGTTCGCCCGCAACGCTTTGCTCGATGATGGCGACCGTCTTGTTTATCCCGCGCGGCCGTCCACCGTGGAAGTCCTCGGGGCAGTTGCGCAGCCCTGTCATGTGCCTTACCGCGCCCTGCAGGAAGTCCGTACCTATGCCCGGCACTGCGCCATCCTCGACGACGCCGAACGTGATTATTTGTGGCTGATCCAGCCCGACGGTCAGGTACGGCGCGTGGGCGTGGCGGCATGGAATCGTGAGGAGGGCGTTGTGGCGGCCCCGGGCAGCAGGATCCTGGTGCCGATCCGCAACGATGATCTAGAGCTACCGACGCCTGATCTCAATCAACAAATGGCTGAGTTTTTCGCCACTCAACCCCTGGCTGAGGTGGCCCCTTGAAGTTGCGTTTTGCTGTTGTATTGCTCCTGCCCTGTGGATTGGTTAATGGTGAACCACGCTACACCCAGAATGATTTTGGTGGCGTCGGTCTGTTACAGACCCCCACCGCGCGTATGGCTCCTGTGGGGGAGTTGAGTGCCACTGCCAGTCGTACCGACCCCTACACCCGCTATGGTTTTTCCCTGCAGCCGTTCGATTGGCTGGAGGGCTCTTTTCGTTACACCGCGATCACCAACCGCAAGTACGGCACCGAAGAGTTGAGCGGCGATCAGAGCTTCAAAGACAAGGCCATCGACGTCAAGGCGCGGCTTTGGGAAGAAAGTCGCTGGGCACCGCAGGTCGCCATCGGCGCCAGGGACATCGGCGGTACCGGGCTGTTTTCCAGCGAGTATTTCGTCGCCAACAAGCGTTATGGCGACCTGGATTTCAGCCTCGGTATTGCGTGGGGCTATCTGGGTAATCGCGGAGATTTCAGTAACCCGCTCGCGGTCTTCGGCAGCAAGTTCAACGACCGGCCAGAAAGCACGGCGGCTATCGCCAGGGCAGGGGACGTGAACACCAACGCGTATTTCAGAGGCCACCCTTCGTTGTTTGGCGGGGTTGCTTATCAAACGCCTTGGGCACCGCTGAGTCTGAAGATCGAGTACGAGGGCAACGATTACAAGAATGAGCCGCTGGATAACTCGATCAAGCAAGACCTGCCGATCAACATCGGCGTGGTCTACAAACTCGCGGACAGTGTCGATCTGAGTGCTGGCTGGGAGCGTGGCAATACGGCGATGTTCGGCATCACCCTGCACACCAATTTTGTCAGCCGCAAGGCACCGGTCAAGACCTATGACCCTCCCGCCGAGCCATTGCCGGTGCAGGCACCGTCGACTCCGGCTGATCAGGTCAATTGGGCCGATGTCTCCGACCGGCTACAGCAAAATGCCGGCTACAAGGTGAAACGCATCACCCAGCGCGGTTCGGAACTGATGGTGTATGGCGAGCAGTCCCGCTATTTTTATCCGTCCAAAGCCGTCGGGCGGGCTAGCCGGATTCTTGATAACAGCGTCAATCAGGACATCGATTGGTTCACCCTGGTGAATCAGCGTTATGACATGTCCATCGAGGAAACCAGCGTGCCGCGCGAAACGTTCCGCGCGGTCGTGAACAATGACCAGCCGTTGAAGGATTTGCACCGTACGACCGAGGTCAACCCGGCGATGGCGCACCGGGAAACCACGCTCTACACCCAGGCGCTGGAACCGTTCACCTATGGCCTCGGCCTGGGCTACAAACAGAACATCGGTGGCCCCGACGGACTGATCTATCAGTTCACCGCCGATGCCGATGCGGAGTACCGTTTCACCCGCAATACCTGGTGGAGCGGCTTGCTCAGTGTCAACCTGCTGAACAACTACGACAAGTTCACCTACGATGCGCCGAGCGGGCTGCCGCGAGTGCGCACCGATTTGCGTCAATACATGACCACCTCCGATGTGATGATGCCGACGTTCCAGTTCAACCATGCAAAACAGCTGGATCAGGACTTGTATGGCATGGTCTACGGCGGCTATCTGGAATCAATGTACGCTGGCGTTGGCAGCGAAGTGCTGTATCGACCCACGGGGAAACGCTGGTCGGTGGGCGCTGACCTGAACTTCGTGCGCCAGCGCGATTATGATCAGGGCTTCGGTCTGCGTGGTTACAACACCGTGACGGGCCATGTCACCAGCTATACTGAGCTGCCCGATGACATGCTTGCAGCGGTCAGTGTCGGGCGTTATCTGGCGCGGGACTGGGGCACCACCGTCGACTTGTCGCGGGTGTTCAAGAACGGTGTGAAGTTTGGCGCCTGGGTCACCCTGACCAGCGCCTCGAAGGAGGAGTATGGCGAGGGCAGCTTCGACAAAGGGATCTATGTTTCCATCCCGTTCGACGAACTGATGAGTACCTCCACCATGCGTCGGGCCAACATCGTCTGGGCGCCACTGACCCGCGATGGCGGTGCACGCCTGAATCGTGCCTACTCGCTGCAGACCATGACCGACGGACGTGACAGCGACCTGTTCTACAACAACTTCGAGAAAATTACCGAATGATCACGTGGCTCAAAGGCTTGGTCGAGTTGCCGTTCTGGCTTCGAGCTCTGGTCTTTGTCACGGTGACTGTGATTCTGCTGTTTGCCGGATTGCGCTCTCAGCCGATCCCGGAGCTGTTCGCCGAAGAAGACAAGCTCCATCACTGGATCGGTTTTCTGGTATTTGCGTGCAGCTGCCGCCTGGCCTTTCCCACTGTGAAGTTTCGCTGGATTGCTGTGGGGTGTTTGCTCACCGGCGTACTCATCGAGGCCGCGCAAGGTTTGATGCCGCTGCGCACGGCTTCGCCCTACGACATGCTGGCAAATACTGTCGGCGTGTTGATGGGCTTGCTGGTCGCGAGGTACTGGTTGCGCTAGAGCGTCAGCAGGGCAAGTTTGTTACGTCACACCAGCCCGATGCATTGCCAGGCTGCGACGCCAAGTGCATCTGTTCGAATGAAGGTGATGCTGCTGCCAGGGGCCAATATCTTATAAGGGCCCTGGCTACCCAGCGCGAGATTGCCTCCTGTCATGAATCTCACAGGATTGGAACCGACCAGCAGGGTCAAGGTTTCTCCTGGCATGTGGTAGCCGTTGATCGCTTCTATCGTTACCCCTGGACCAAACTCGACGTTGACCAAGGCATGGGCCTTGACCTCAAGCCGGCGTCCGGCATTAAACGAAACAGTGGAATGAACACCGCGAGTTTCGACGCCGACCTTGGAGGGTGAGTCGAGCCGTACGCCGGCATGGTCGCTACCAACTACTAGGTTCGACATGGTCCCCGCGACGATGGGGGAGCGAATTGATGCCCTGCAGTTCTTGCCGCAATCCAGGCCAGTGACGACATTGGCGAAGCGTGGCGCGATCAACTCCAACCCGGCGGATGAGTTCTTTTGAACGATCGCGGTTCTAACCGTTTCAAACCAGGGTGCAATCATCACGATGTTTTCGCAGCGGTCGATTTCGATACCGACGTTGGCGCGCTGAAAGCTGGGGTTGGTAAAGGTGATGTTGTTGGGCCTAATGTAGTCGGAAGGATCGAACCTGCCGATATAAGAGCCCGTGCCCAAAGGTCCCAGGCCGGATACGCCATCGAATCGGCACTCGTCGAATTCAATATGTTCGCATTGCCCCATCAATACCAGACTGCGCGCTGTGGCCACGGGTCGTTCAACGAGCACATGAGCGACATGGCCGAACTGCATGGGAGCCCGATAATCGTTATAGCCCCCCACCAGCCGCAAGCCGTCACCGGCAAATCCTTTGATGAACAGGCGGCGCAGTTCGAAATCCCACAAGCCGCCGTCACGGCCCGACACTACTCCCTCCAGGCTGATGCCGTCCTGCAACGGGTTTTGCACATGGTCGCCGGCCAGCGTAAACCCCTCCAGCAAAACCCCCCTGATTTTGCCCGCGGGCATGCGGATGAATTTTCGTTCGCTGGAGGGCAAGGCTCTGATCACTGTGCCGCTCCAGTTCCTGGTATCCATACGACCGGCGATATGCCCCTTGCCGATGGCACGAGTACCGTCGACCAGGTCGATGTATTGGGCATTGAGCACCCCGTCCGGCAGCTCGATTTCATATCCCGAGGCAAAGGCTCGATTGATCGCAGTTGTGTGGTCGAGCAGCGCGGCTCCCGAGGTCACGTCGTCTCGCTGCGCTTGGCTCATGAAGTCGAGCAGGCTGTGACGTTCCTTGAGCTTGTCGCCGACAGTGCGCAATTCGGTGCCCGTTCCTGATTGCAGAAACCCCAGCATGTTCGGACCCACATCCGAATCGGCGGCATTGGCCAGGCCGGCAGCCCCGCAGGCAGTGGCGGCGAGTAGCTGACGTCGGGTAATCGGGCGCATGGTTCAACCTGGAAGAAATGGGGTGGGATGAGGTGGTGGGGGCGGGGTGTTCCGGGCAGTCAGAGGCCTGACTGCCCGGGCTGTAGCCCTGTTTGCAATGAGCTGAAGAATAGACAGGCTATGAGCGCGAACATCGCAGCAGTTAATAAATATCCTTGGAAAACAGCGTAAAAGGGGTCTTGATCAGGATCTTGATGTCGAGCCACAACGACCAGTTGTTGATGTAGTTGAGGTCGATCTCCACTCGCTTTTGCATCTTGTCGAGGGTCTCGGTTTCGCCACGGCAGCCGCTGATCTGGGCGAGCCCGGTGATGCCCGGTTTGATTCGATGGCGGGCCATGTAAGCCTGGATCTTGCCGGTGTAGTAGTCGTTATGGGCGACCGCATGTGGCCGTGGCCCGACCAGCGCCATATGGCCTTGCAGCACGTTGAAGAACTGCGGCAGTTCATCGATGGAGGTACGTCGAATGAAGCGGCCGACCGCAGTAATGCGTGGGTCTTCACGGCCGGCCTGGCGGACCTGGTGGTCGTCGTGCAAGCGCATGGAGCGGAACTTCCAGACTTTGATGATCTTGCCGTTCCAGCCGTGCCGTTCCTGTTTGAAGATGATCGGGCCCGGGGAAGAAATCTTCACGGCGGCGGCGATCACCAGAAGCAGAGGGCTGAAGCCGATCAGCGCGAGGGCGGCGAGGCTTCTGTCCAGCAAGGTCTTGCTCAGCGCTGCTGTTGGGTAACTGGTCAGCGGGCTTTCATTGAGGTGGATGGCAGGCAGGCCGTCCAGTTCGCTGATGGAGTGATTGAGCAACGTCATGCTGCCCAGGTCAGGAACCCAGACCACATCGACATTGGCGTCGAGCAGGTCGATGTACAGCGCCTCGACCTGTTTGGCTTCGCTCAAGGGCAGCGCGATGTACAGCCGCCGGACGTCGTGCACCTGGATCAGCTCTCGCAGTTCCTGCAATGGGCCCAGAACCCGGTGGGCATTGACCTGGGTCGATAGCTCGTTGGGATTTGAGCTGATCAGGCCCACCAGCGGCGGATACTCGGTTTTGGTCAGTTTGTCTGCCAGATTCACCGCCAGTTGATCGGTGCCGATAATCAGGGTGTTGTACTGGCTGTGCAATTGCCGCTGGTAGTGCTTGGAAAAACTGTGCAATGGCAGGTACAGCAAGGCCTGAATGCAATAACCGGCCGCGGCCCAGACCACGATGATTTCCCGGGAGAACAATTCGCTGGTCTTGCTGAAAAAACCAATACTGGTCAGTCCGGCCAGCAGCAGCAGCCATCCCAGTAGCAGGCGCGCCAAGCCGCTGAGGTAACTATGCTGCTTGTGATAGACCAGCAGCAGGGAGTAGGAAGGGACCGAACCGAGGAACGTGAGTACTGCAAGCACACGATAATGGGCGTCGATTTCTCCTGTCTGGTACAACGCCAGACCAAATAACAATGTATTGACCGAAGTGATGGCAATTATCCATTGCCCCCAGAAGGTCAGTCCTTTGGTTATGTTATTTCGATTAATACGATTATGTACCATCGCGGTGTCCTCGGGCCTGCGCCACGTTGTGTATCAGTCGACGGTTAATAAATGGCAGCCACGCACAAAGGCTGAGCGAGCGCGTCAGTCAGGAAATGTTTTTATTATTAGAAGGGAATAACGGGGCTTATGGCTGGCCATCCAGGCTTTGTTTTAAAGTCAGCTGATACGGTTGTCTCAGTGTCTGGTTTTATACTAGTACCTAAATCTTCGTGGGTGTCTGACGAATTATAACGGCCACTCTTTTAGAGGCCTTGTTATAAAAGGTCGTGCTGTTTTGTTAGGAGGATATCGCTCAATCATCTATATAATTGCGGCATTCGAAAAACGTTTGCCGGCTAGGCGAGGGGAAAGCGGAGCGTGCGCCATAGGAGAGTTCATGGCGATAGTCAGGATATGCGGTGCGAAGAGGCAGGTGGTGGGTGTGGGTGGTGTATCAAGTGGGGCGGAGAATCGCGTTTATTGTTATTGTTTTTTGCGATCCTTCGCTCAGTAAGCGACTCTTATCCTTTGTGCCAGGCAGTAACCACGGTTTCTAACCGAGCGGATCAGCCGTTCTCCATTGGCTGCCGTCTTGAACTTTTTCTGCAATCGGCTCAGGCACATTTCAAGGCCGCTATATTGTTCCGGGTCTTTGTCGATGCGTAGAATAAGATCGTTTTTGCTGAGTACACGTCGATCGCTGAGTACCAGTTGGGTGAGCATTAACGATTCGGTACCGGTCAATGGAATAGTGATGTCTTCTTTGGCCAGTGTTCGATCGTCAGCGTTAAACCACCAGATATCAGGATTGCCCTGGGACTCTTTAACCCGACTGACTGCCGAGATGAACTCTTCGTCAGCCACCGGCTTCTTGAGAAAGCCATCAACACCGAAGTGCGAGAAGTGATTGAGTTCTGAAGATTCAGAGTTGGGTGTTATGAGGATGATTTCCGCATCTTTTTGATTTTTACGGATGAAACTGACATCGCTTAGCGATATGTCCGCCTGATCGAGCAGGATGTGCGTGAATCGACTCTTTCGGATGCGTTCGCTGCTGAGTTTACCTGACTCGATTTCAACAGATAAATACAGGCGTTGCGCGAGAAGCGATTCGATTGCTTGTCGTGCCAGCTGGTCGCGGGTGAAAATCAGAAAGCTGTTATTCGGCGTGTTCACAATAAGGTTCCTTCCTAGTCTGGTGAAGTTTTCAAAACTTAAATGAGCTCAGTCGGCGAGTAGTACCTCCCCTGAAAAAAGTCGAAGGGCATGCTGCGAGCCAGTGTGTGTAGCGCTTTGTGCTCCACCCTGTCCGCCACGAATTTGATCTTGCTGTCATGGATCATGCCGCTTAGGCAGTCATAAGACCTGTTGAAAAAATCCTGGCTGTTTTCGACCATGATGTCGAAATTGGATTTGGTCAGGTCCACTTTTATGTAATCGAAGAGGGCCAGGCTGATCAGTTTTTCGGTGCTGTCGTCGCTTAAATCATAGCCATCGAAAGCGATCTCGATACCATTGTCTTTCAATAAGTGAATATGATTGATAATAGTTCTTTTTTCTTTCAGGTTGAACGACAGGAACGAACTGCTGTTAATGCTGGGGATTAGCTGTTGCTCATGCTTTTTGAGTATCGCTTGAGCATCGTTCATTTCCTTGATCAGCGCTTTATCCAATAAAGCAGATTGATTCATGGTCACGAACAGTTTGTTTGGTGCCGGTGCGGAATGGGAAGGTGTCGCCTCAATCTGTGAGAGGGCATTCAATTGGATCCGTGTGAGGACTTCGTAATAAGTCGCCAGTGGATGATCGGAATGCAGTTGTTGATACCCCTTGTTCAGAGGTGTCTCCTGTTTGGTCGCCTTGGCATAGATTTCGCTGCCGAACAGTTCATCGTTTCGTTTCAGAATCGATTGCCTGAAGAATACCAATGCGAAGTTTTCGTGCGCTATAGCTTGCCTGCTGGGCTCCATTTCCTAGTCCTTTAAGAGTGAAAATTTGTTTGATTGACTGAGACGACCCCTCGAAGCAGTCGATAACCATAACCACGTACACTGTGAATGATGTTAATGCCAAAGTGTTTTTTGATTTTATTTCGAAGCCGGCTTATGGATTTCTCCAAGACGCGCGAGTCGTAGAGTTTTATATTCAAGCCCATGGACTCGGCCATGCAATCATGGTGCAGGATATTGCCTTCTGCATTGATAAGCGCATCCAGGGCTTTCATTTCCTGATAGGCCAGATCCAGTTTGTATTCATCGTTGTATAAGTGCAGGCATGTTTGGTCCAGAGTCAACTTTATACTCGGCTGCCATTCAGGGGTTTCGAGCAGTTCTGAGAGTAACCTGGCTTTTTCATCCTGATCGTTAGGTACATTGATGCAGTGATTGGCTCCGGCCAGGTAACATTCAATTTTAGCGTGCGGAGAGCGATAGTTGATTGCAACGATAATGGCCAGTTCTGTCGGATTCGTACGTAACTTCTTGATCAGTGCCAGGCTATCATTAAATATGGAGGGGGTTTCAATATCGATCAGTACGGTATCGAGTGTTTGCGTTTCGATATCCATGCTTGCCGGGTTTGGATAATCTAATGTATAAACATTTGTGAGATTAGGTACAAATAGTTGGCGAAGTTTCTCTGTCGAGCGCCAAGTGCGCCCAATAGCGAGAATACCTCTCTGGCTATTTTCGATTTTGCTCTCAGTACTCATCGTGCAAATTACTCATATGTGCTGGCGTTGCAATCTTAATACACAAAATACTGACGTTATCTGACTTTTTATAACATTTCCCGTCTGGAACACACGTACTCCATGCCCTGTAGTTTTAGCTGATTCAATGACATAGGCAAATGCCGAGGCTTAAGCCCATTGGTGTTTGTGATCGGACTTAGTTGGTGGCCCCTTTCAGTCGGACTAGGCTTTTTAGGTTGACTTTTCTATGAGCAGCAATACAGATGCGATGGCTAATTGCCCACCTTGCTGCAGAACGAAGCACAACTGCGGAGTCTTGCGTATGAACGGTGCGGATGTCCGCATTTTTGAAAATTGGAGTTGATTTATAAGGATATTCCACGGTGTTCTAGGGTGATGTAGGTGCACGTTGGGATGGCGATTAGTACAGCGACAGCCTCTTTTTAGGGCGAATGACCATATTAATTGAGGCTTTTCGCATTATATTAGTAATATTTATGTACGAAAGTATAATTGTCAGCGGGTAGTTATTCTGTTTGGCTATTGAAAAATCCCAAAGCTGATATTAAAGCGCCATTAAATTTTATGTACTAACCGTCCTTTTTGCAATTAACCCTCCACGCAACGCCAAACCGATCGACCAGCATTGCGAAACGGACCGCCCAGAACGTCGCCTCCAGCGGCAGCAAAAAACCGTTCTGCCTCCGCCACACTGTCGACATTTCGTAAAAGCGGCCTCGCAGTCGCCGTTGAAGATCAGGCAGTTATTGAGGGGGACGTTCAGGTTCGTGCTCGAATGCCGGTGGGCATTGACTCCAGATAGCAAAGCGCTGAAACCTGGCGAGCGGTGGTATTTTTCAGGTGTTTTTTTTATGGGCCAAGCGAGGCTTATCGCCTTGTGATGGCTTGTTTCACGTACTGTAGAACCGCCGCGCTTCTCTGACATCTGCCAGCGAGTCCCTCGTCCTATGCCCGTCCTGACCCGCTTCGCCTCTTTGCTCGACCAGGCGAGACGTGCCTTGTTGCTGGTCTGGGGAACGTCCCGCGGGCTGTTTCTGGGATTGGTGCTGGCAACTCTGGTTGCCGGTGTGCTGCCGGCGCTGGCGGCCTGGTTGGGGCAGCGGATTGTCGATGCCGTAGTCACGGCCATGCAATTGCACGCCCAACAGGGCAGTGCGCCATTATGGCCGGTTGTGCGGTATGTGCTGTTTGAAGCAGGCGTGCTTGCGTTGCTGTCCGGGACACAGCGTGCATTGTCGGTTCAGCAATCGCTATTGCGGGTGCAGTTGGGGCAGAAGGTCAACACGATGATTCTGGAAAAAGCCCAGACGTTATCGTTGGTGCAGTTCGAGAATTCCGAGTTCTACGACAAGCTGGTACGGGTGCGACGCGAGGCATCGACCCGGCCGCTGGCGCTGGTGATGAAGTCGCTGGGGCTGATCCAGAACCTGATCGTGTTGATCAGTTTCGGTGTGTTACTGGTGCATTTTTCGCCGTGGGCGCTGGTGCTGCTGGTGGTTGGGGCGTTGCCGGTGTTCTTTGCCGAAGCGCATTTTTCCGGGGACGCCTTTCGCCTGTTCACGCGCCGGGCGCCGGAGAGTCGGCAGCAGAATTACATCGAGACGCTGCTCTCCCACGAGGGTTACATCAAAGAGGTGAAACTGTTCGGTTTCGCGCCGCTGCTGTTGCAGCGTTATCGGGACACGTTTGCGCGTCTCTACGCCGAAGACCGGCGCCTGACATTGCGTCGTGATGGCTGGGGATTTGTACTGGGACTGCTGGGCACCGCGGCGTTTTATCTGGCCTACGCCTGGGTCGTGGTCGATACCGTTCACGGCAATATCACCCTTGGGCAAATGACCATGTACCTGGTGCTGTTCAAGCAGGGGCAGGCCGCCGTGAGCAGCAGTTTGAGCGCGATCAGTGGTCTTTACGAGGATGGCCTTTACCTGTCGAGCCTCTACGAGTATTTGGCCGAACCGGTTATTGCCGATAGCGGAAGCCTTACCGTGGGCGCGGTGCCCGGCGACGGTTTGCGTTTCGAGAACGTCGGTTTTCGTTATCCGGGAGCGAGCCGCGCCGCTTTGCAGGGTATCGATCTGCACCTGATGCCTGGACACAGCGTTGCCCTGGTGGGGGAAAACGGCTCGGGCAAAACCACGCTGATCAAGTTGCTGACTCGGCTGTATCGCCCCGATCAGGGCCGTATTTTGCTGGATGGCAGTGATTTGCAGTCCTGGGACGAAGAAGCGCTGAGACGACGCATCGGCGTGATCTTTCAGGACTACATTCGCTACCAGTTCTCCGTGGGCGAGAACATCGGCGTGGGCGATACGTTGGCGTTCAACGATGAAATGCGTTGGCAGCAAGCGGCCGCCGAGGGCATGGCCGCGCCCTTTATCGAGCGCCTGGATCGCGGTTACGCCACGCAATTGGGGCGGTGGTTTGCCGGTGGGCAGGAATTGTCCGGGGGGCAATGGCAAAAAATCGCCTTGTCGCGCGCCTACATGCGCCGCGACGCCGATATTTTGATTCTGGATGAGCCAACCTCTGCCCTGGACCCGGCGGCGGAAGCGGCGGTGTTCGAGCATTTCAGTCAACACACCGAAGACCGCATGACGTTGCTGATTTCTCATCGGTTCTCCAGCGTGCGCAATGCCGATCACATCATCGTGCTGGACCAGGGTTCGATCCTTGAGCGAGGCGATCACGACAGCCTGGTCGAGGCGGGCGGGCGGTATGCGCAGTTGTTCAACGTGCAGGCTCGTGGTTACCGGTAGCGACTCAAATCCCCTGGGGATTCGTGCCAGCCCACGGCCTGGTGATACGGACTAATGTGGCGAGGGGGCTTGCCCCCGTTCGGCTGCGCAGCAGTCGCCAAGCCAGTGAATGCGATGTGCCTGATTCACCGTGGTGGTACGGTTCAGGACTGCTTCGCAGCCCAACGGGGGCAAGCCCCCTCGCCACAAGGTGTGGGCCTTCATGGCATTTGCGGCAATTCCTGAGGCCGCAAATCAAACACCAACACCTCGGCATCCACGCCGTTGCTCAAGGTCAGCACCTGTTCTTCCCGAACCCGCACACCATCGCCTTCCTGCAACTGCACGCCGTTCAACTCGACACTGCCGCGCGCCACATGCACATAGGCGTAACGATCGGCGGCCAGTTCCAGGGTGGCGCTTTCCTTGCCGTCGATCAGGCCGGCATATACCCGCGCATCCTGTCTTACTTTCAGCGAACCGTTGGTGCCGTCCGGGGAGATGATCAGCTGCAAGCGCCCGCGTTTTTTCTGCGTGCTGAAGTGTTCTTGCTGATAACGCGGTTTGGCGCCGCTAACCTCTGGCACGATCCAGATTTGCAGGAAGTGCACCGGTTTGTTCGTCGAATGGTTGAACTCGCTGTGAGCCACGCCGCTGCCAGCGCTCATCAACTGCACATCACCGGGACGGATCACCGAACCGGTGCCTAAGGTGTCCTTGTGTTCCAGGGCACCTTCGAGCACATAGGAAAAAATCTCCATGTCGCGGTGAGGGTGCTGGCCAAAGCCTTTGCCAGCCGCCACGCGGTCGTCGTTGATCACCAGCAGGTCGGAAAAACCCTGCTCCCGAGGGTTGCGGTAGTTGGCGAAGGAGAAGGTATGGAACGACTTCAACCAACCGTGATTGGCCGCGCCGCGATCCGAAGCTTTACGAAGGGTCAGCATGATGAAATCTCCTGTCAGGACGTGAATTCGTCCGAGTGAGGAGAAGGTTAATGTTTACCGTTTGGTGCAATAAGTAGATGAAAATTGAAATACTGTCTCGTTTAAGTTGACAGTTATGTGGGCTGGTTCATGTATCCTTGTTGTTACATTTAGCCATAATGCCGAGGTGATATTTGTGGGAGCGAGCCTGCTCGCGATAGCCATTTATCATTCAACGTTGATGTCGACTGACCCGCCGCTATCGCGAGCAGGCTCGCTCCCACAAGGGGGTGGTGTTTGGCGCCGTGGTATTAACAGTTCTCTTTTAGTGACCTTGAACCCATGAAAACCGTGGCAATGGTGCTGTTCCCCGACTTTCTTCTGCTCGACATGGCCGGGCCCATGGAAGTGTTTTCCATCGCCAATCGCTATCTGGAACCGGCGGACCGTTATGAGCTGTCGACCATCGGCACCGAACACGGCGCGTTGCGGGCCTCCAATGGCGTCAGCCTGCAAGCCGATCTGCACATCGATCAAGCGAACGAGCCCTATGACTTGTTGCTGGTGCCGGGCGGGCCGGGAGCCTACAACGAAAAACATCCGTCATTGCTCGCCTGGCTTCAGGGCGCTGTCACCCGGGCGAACCGTTATGGGTCGATCTGCACCGGCGCATTCGTGCTCGGGCATGCCGGGCTGCTGGACGGCTATCGCGTGGCCACTCACTGGCATTACACCGAACGTCTGATCAAAGGCTTCCCCAAGGCCACCGTCGAGACCGATCAGATTTACGTACAAGACCGCAATCTCATCACCTCTGGCGGTGTCACCGCTGGCATCGACCTGGCGCTCGCGGTGGTTGCCGAAGACCATGGCAAGAAGGTCGCCCAGGACGTTGCCAAAGTGTTGTTGGTGGTAATGAAACGCCAGGGCGGGCAGGCGCAGTTCAGCCCGTTGATGGCGGCAGTGGCACCCCATGAAACGCCGATCACCCGGGTGCAGAACTATGTGCTCGAACATCTCGATGAGGCGTTCAGCATCGAACGCATGGCCAGCCTGGTGAACATGAGTGCGCGGCACTTCGCCCGGGTTTTCGCCCGGGAAGTGAACATGACGCCCATGGAGTTTCTGCAAAGTGCGCGCATCGATTGTGCCAGGAACCTGCTGGAAACCAGCGACCTGCCGCTCAAGACCGTGGCCTTCAAAAGTGGTTTCGGCAGCGTGCGGCACATGCGTTTTCTGTTCAGTGAAAAGCTCGGCCTGACCCCCACCCAGTACCGCGAACAGTTCAGTTAGGGGGGCGTTGTCCGTCACGCGCACCGTGATGGCCGTGATGCTCCTCCCGTGGCCGTTGTGCCGTCACCCATGCCTGCCAAGATACCCATGAACTCTTTGCCATGGAGATGCGGGAGCCTGGATGGACGGGGGCGATGGATTTTGCAGTGCCTTGAGCCGGCCCAGGGTTTTCAGCGCATGAACGTGCATGAACAGCCTCAGAAATATAAACAGCGATGCGGTGCTGCGGTTCGGGCCCTACGCGTTCCACCTGCATCAGCGACTGATCCTGGACGGTGATCGCCCGCTACGCATGGGCGGGCGGGCCCTGGATATTTTGCAGGTGCTGGTCGAACGCGCCGGCTCAGTGGTGAGCAAGGATGCCCTGATTGCCCACGTCTGGCCGACCTCGGTGGTTGAGGAAATCAACCTGCGCGTGCACATCGCCGCCCTGCGTCGGGCACTCGGCGATGGCCAGAACGGGCAGCGTTACATCGTTAATATTCCCCAGTGCGGCTACAGCTTCATCGCCCCGGTGCAGTGCGACCGGGCAGATACGCCGGTGCCCGTCGAGACGGAGCACAAGCCTCAACACAATCTGCCTGCCCGGCTCACGCCGGTGACCGGTCGCGACTCGATCATCGGCAGTGTGGTCAGGCAGTTGCCGGTTCGACGTCTCATGACTTTGATTGGTCCCGCCGGCATTGGCAAAACTACCGTGGCGTTGCGCGTGGCCGAGCTGCTGTTGCAGCACTATCGCGACGGCGTCTGGAGGGTTGATCTGGCGGCCATCGATGACCCGGCGCAACTCGTCGAGCATCTGTCGCGCACGCTGGAACTGGACGTTGGCGGGGCGGCGCTGGAGCAGCGGCATGCCTTGGTGGTGCTCGACAATTGCGATCACCTGCTCGAATGCTGTCGGGCAGTGGTGGACGATTTGCTGGCCTCGGCGCCACGGCTGTCGATCCTGGCCACCAGCCGCGAACCCCTGCGAGCGGCGGGGGAAACGCTGCTGCGTTTACCGGCTCTGGCGGTGCCGCCGGCTTCAGCGATGTACAGCGTGGCCGAGGCCATGGATTATTCGGCGGTGCAGCTGTTGGTCAGCCGCGCCCGAGCCCGTCAGCAAGGGTTTGCCCTGCGCCAACAGGACCTCAAGGCAGTGCGCGAAATCTGTCGGCGCCTGGATGGCCTGCCCCTGGCCATTGAACTGGCGGCGGTGCAGATCGATGCGTTGGCGCTGGTGGGGTTGCAAGCGCAACTGGGTAACTGTTTTCAACTGCTGACACAGGGTCGGCGTACTGCCGTGCCACGGCATCAGAGCCTGAAAGCCGCACTGGACTGGAGCTATGAACAGCTGAGCCCGTTGGAGCAAACCGTGTTGCAGCGGCTGGCGGTGTTCAAAATGGCGTTCACCCTGGACTCGGCGATTGGCGTGATCAGTTGCGCGGTGCTGCGGCCCAGCCGCTTGGTCGAAATCGTAGAGCGGCTGGCGAGCAAATCACTGCTGTCGGTGGAGCAGGGCAGTGGTGTGACCCGTTACCGTTTCCTCAACACCACCCGTATCTACGCCTTGGAGAAACTCGAACACAGCGGTCATTTGCGTGCCTTTGAACTGCGCCATGCCCGCTACATTAGCCGAGCACGCTGGACATCAACCGGGCAGGTGTCGCTGCAACTCGTCGAGTAGGCGACGGACTTTCGTCAAGTCCGGAGTAGCAAAGCCTTCGGTGAAGCGCTGGTATATCGGCGCCAGCAACTCATGGGCCTGTCGGCAGCGTCCCTGACGCTGCCACAGTTGGGCCAGTGACGTGGCGCTACGCAGTTCCCAGGCCAGCGCTCCCTGGGTTTTTGCCACGGCTAACGCCTTGAGCAGCACGGCCTCGGCTGCGTCGACCTGTGCCGGGCAATCCTCTGCCAGCAACGCGTCGGCCCGGGCTCGCAGAATTTCCGCGGTGCTCCAACCCGCCGCGCCGCTTTCGGCTCGTTCCAGCAATGCGTCATCGATGAAACGGCTGTCCAGCGTGACCATGATTTCCTTGATCAACCCGGTGTTAGCTCGCGATGACGAGGGCGCATCGGCCCCCTCGATCACCTGCGCGTAATGTTTGGCCCACGTGTAGAACAGCAGCACCGAGTGTTTCTTCGCCTGTTCAAGCAGCAGCTTCAGGAGCTCGCGGGCGACCGGGGTGTCACCGTTGTAGTGAGCGATCAGGCAACCGGCCAGCGCCAGGGTGTAGCAGATGGACGTGCCATGATTGATCTGCATCGCGATGTCGAGTGCTTGTCGTGCGGTACGCCAGGCTTTTTCCGGGTGCCCTTGTAACCAGAGAATGCGCGCCAGAATCGTCAGGGCTGCGACGCTTTGATCGTAATGCACACCAAAACAGTAGGTGAAGCGGTTGAGGTAACCGCTCTGGGCCAGGCATTGAATAACCTGTTCGACATTCTCCCGCGCCAGAGCCTGATCCCCGGCAAAGTGCAGCGCCAGAACCCGCAAGCGTTGGGTGCTGAGGGCCAACACCGCATCACCGTGCAGCCCCAACTGCTCAAATTGTCGGCTCTGCTCCAGGGCCTGCTGGTAGTGGCCGCAACTAAGATCAACTGCCAAGTGCCCGGAAATCGCTTTGAGCTGACCGGCCACATCGTTGCAGTGTTCGGCCAGGTATTTGGCGCTGACGAACGCTTCGACGGCTTCGTCGCTGCTGCCCAGGGTGTGGTAGCAGGAACTGCCGAGGGCAAGCTTGAGGGTCATGGTCACACGCGGGCAGGGCTGATGCGTCGCTTCGAGCAACGCCAAAGCTTTGCGCACATACACGCCATGCTCCTTGAGCAGCGACAGTTCCTGCCAGAGCGGCGTCGAGGTCGCGGCGAGGCGGATCGCCATGGCCTGCGGCCCTTGCGCATTCAAGCCCCAATCAAGTGCAGAACGGATGTCTTCCAGGTTGCGGGCGTAACGCTCGGTCCAGCGATCGCTCGAGATCTGCTCCCAGTCGTCCCGGGCTTGCTGCATCAAGGCCAGGCAGCGTTCGGCGTGGCGCTCGCGGGTGTCTGGCAACTCCTGGGCCTGGGCGAGTTTTTCCAGTGCATAGCTGCGCGTGGTGTCGAGCAAACGGTAGAACACTTCTTCGTCGCCGACTTCCACGTTCAGCAACGACTTGGCGACCAATTGGGTGATCGAGCCGAATACCAGATCGGGCTCGAGGTGTTCGCCGACGATCACGGCGGCCGCCGACTCCAGGGTGAAGGCGCCCCGAAAAATACCCAGTCGACGCAGGCAGGTTTGCTCGCAGGCATTGAGCAGTTCGAAGCTCCAATCCAGCGTCGCGCGCAGGGTCTGATGGCGGCCCAAGGTCGTTTGGCAGCCTTGGGTGAGCAGGCGAAAGTTGCCTTGCAGCTGCAACAGCAACCCACTCAAACCCAGGCTGCCCACTTGCGCTGCCGCCAGTTCGATGGCCAGCGGTATGCCGTCCAGACGCCGGCAGATTTCAATCGCCAGCGGCAGTTCGGCTTCGCTCAGTTCAAAACTGTCGTGGCTGGCCATCGCCCGTTCGACAAACAATTGCAGCGCCGAAAACGTCAGGGCCTGAGCGCGGTCGAGCACGGCGATGGGCGGTGGGCAGTCCAGCGATTCCAGGCGCTGCACGAACTCGCCTTCGGCCCGCAGGCTCTCGCGGCTGGTGGCCAGAATGTGCACTTGGGGCGCCGCGCGCAGGATGCTTTCACTGAGCAACGCAATGGCATCGATCAAGTGTTCGCAATTGTCGATGACCAGCAGCATCTGCCGTTCGCGCAGGAACGTGGCGAGACCGCTCATGGGTTCGGCGTCGTGCAAGGATAAATCCAGCAGCGTTGCCAAGTGCGTGGTGATCATCAAAGGGTCGTTGATCGGTGCCAGGTCCAGCAGGCGAATGCCGTCTCGGTAGCGGCCGATCAATTGCTCGGCGACGCGCAGCGCCACCGTGGTCTTGCCGATTCCGCCGGGGCCCACGAGGGTGATGAAACGCTGCCGCGTCAATTGCGTTATCACGCTGTCGACCAGAGCCTGACGACCAATCATGCGGGTCCGACGGATTGGCAGGTTATGCCGGCTCGATCCATTTTCGGCGCTTTTCGGGCTTTGCTCGATGTGCTCCACAGAGAACGGCGCGACAAAACTGTAGCCGCGCTGAGCAACGGTGATGATGTAGCGCTGGCCGGCCTGACCATCACCGAGGGCCTTGCGCAGCGCAGCCATGTGCACCCGCAGGTTGATGTCTTCCACCACGCTTTTGGGCCAGACCCGGGCGATCAGTTGCTGCTTGCTCACCACCTGCCCGGCGTGTTCCAGCAGGATCAACAGAATGTCCATGGCCCGCCGACCCAGGCGCAAGGGCTGGTCGGCCTCCATCACCAGGCGTTGTCCGGGGTAAATCCGGTAAGGGCCGAAATGGATGGCCTGTTCGGGAGAAAGGGTCAACGGGTCACTCCTGCTTGCATCCGTCTATCGCACGGTATCGGGGCATATTCCTTAGGTTTTTTCGGCAGTGCAATGCTCTGTCGTGCACCTCGTCGGTGTGTGCATCGGCTGCTGGATTCCCGTCAGCGCTTATCGAACCCGTATTTATTGGGTGCGGCGCTGGCCGGGTTCGTTGGTGCACCGTTGAAAATTAACAACGTTTAACTCGTCCTGTGTCCGGCCTACGCTCAAAAATCCATCCCTTCAAGTTCAACCGAAGGCACCGTCCTTCTTGCAACAAAAAGCATGCCGCAAAAAGGATGAACCCTTCTGGAGGAACCGGAATGAGCAACGTGGTGGTGGTCTATCACAGTGGCTACGGGCACACCCGGGTCATGGCCGAGGCTGTGGGCCAGGGTGTGGAACGGCACTTGGGTAGCACCTGTAGGCTGATTCCGGTCGAAGAAGTGGACGATCACTGGGAACGCTTACACCGTGCTGATGCAATTATCTTTGGCGCCCCGACCTACATGGGCAGTGCCTCGGCAGCCTTCAAGGGCTTCATGGACGCTACCGCCTCGTTCTACCTGGCCCAGCCCTGGCGCGACAAACTCGCCGCCGGCTTCACCAATTCAGGCTGCCTGTGCGGCGACAAGCTCAACACCTTGCAGCAGATGGCGGTGTTCGCCGCCCAGCACTCGATGATCTGGGTCGGCCTCGACCTGCTGCCGGCGCGCAGCAGCACGGGCCTGTTCGATGGGCAGTTGAACCGTCTCGGCAGTTCGCTGGGGGCCATGGCGCAGTCGAATGTCGAACAGTCCCCCGACCTTGCACCGCCGCCCGAAGACCGCCGCACTGCCGCGCATTTGGGCGAGCGGGTGGCACGCCTGGCCGAACGAATGGCCCATACCTCTTATTAACCGCCACAAAAACCATGCATGAGGAGACATCACCATGAGCACCTTTACCACCCGAGACGGCACCGAGATTTACTACAAGGACTGGGGCACCGGTCAGCCGATCGTCTTCAGCCACGGCTGGCCGTTGAACGCCGACAGCTGGGAGTCGCAGATGATCTTCCTGGCCTCCCAAGGCTATCGGGTCATCGCCCATGATCGCCGTGGTCACGGGCGTTCGAGCCAGCCGTGGTTCGGTAATGACATGGACACCTACGCCGATGACCTGGCACAACTGATCGAACATCTGGATTTGCAGAACGCCGTGTTGTTCGGCTTCTCCACCGGCGGCGGCGAAGTGGCGCGTTACATCGGTCGCCATGGCACCGCTCGCGTGGCCAAGGCCGGGCTGATTTCCTCGGTGCCGCCGCAGATGCTCAAGACCGACACCAACCCTGGCGGCCTGCCAATGGAGGTGTTCGACGGTATTCGTAAGGCGTCCCTGGCCGACCGTTCGCAGCTGTACAAGGATCTGGCCAGCGGTCCGTTCTTTGGCTTCAATCGCCCGGGTGCCAAACCGTCCCAAGGCATGATCGACTGGTTCTGGCTGCAGGGCATGATGTCCGGCCACAAGAACGCGTATGACTGCATCAAGGCGTTCTCCGAAACCGACTTTGCCGAAGACTTGAAGAAGTTCGACGTGCCGACCCTGGTGGTGCATGGCGACGACGACCAGGTCGTGCCGATCGAAGCCTCCGGCATCGCCGCGGCGAAACTGGTCAAGGGCTCTACGTTGAAAGTCTATCCGGGAGCGCCCCACGGCCTGACCGACACCCACAAGGATCAACTCAACGAAGATCTGCTGGCGTTCATCAAGGGCTGATCAAGATCAAAAGATCGCAGCCTCCGGCAGCCCCTACGCGGTTATGTGGACCCCTGTAGGAGCTGGCGAAGGCTGCGATCTTTTGATTGTGAGAGGGGGAAGAGAACGCACAGTTCGACAGCGCCAGGCAAACGGTGAAACGCCTTCGCTGCGGGTGAAGATATGGGAAAAATGCGCCTGATCGCAGAAGCCGCATTCCAGGCTGATTTGCGTCAGGGTCAGGTCGGTGTTCTGGATCAGCTGCTTGGCCCGGGCGATGCGTTGCCGGCGAATCCAGTCTTGCGGCGAGAGGCCGGTGCTGCACTTGAACGCACGGGAAAAATGACTGCGTGACAGGGCGCACGCCCGTGCCAGTTCAGTCACTTCCAGGGTTTCATCGAGATGGTCGAGGATCAGCTGCTTGGCCAGATGTTCACGCCAGGGGCTGAGCCCGCCAGTGGTTTTTTTTCGCATTTCAGTGGAGGACGCGTTGATCGCGCTTTGCTGAAAGGGAGCCATGGCCAATGTCCGTGTCGGTGGGCGCGCGCGGGTGCACTGCACGATGAGCCAGTACGTTTGTTCTGAAAAAAAGGTTTGCGCAGAGGGCTTCATTTTTGGTCGCGCAGGCTTTGGCTTGCGAGTTAAACGTTGTTAATTTCTCGATTGGCATGGGCCGTCTCGAGTACAGTCAGCCACACTCGTTAACCCCCGTGCCGGGCTGAAAACACAATGGGATTGTGCTTATGAACCGTAACGATCTGCGCCGCGTCGACATGAACCTGCTGGTGATTTTCGAAGCCCTGATGTTCGAAAAAAACCTGACCCGGGTCGCCGAGAAACTGTTCATGGGCCAACCGGCAGTGAGCGCTGCGCTGGGGCGGTTGCGTGATTTGTTCGACGATCCGTTGTTGCTGCGCAACGGTCGCGGCATGGAACCGACGGCGCGAGCGCTGGCGATTCTCAAGGAGTTGCAACCGGCGATGGACACCATTTCCGGGGCGGTCAGCCGCGCCAAGGAATTCGACCCAACGACCAGCTGCGACGTGTTTCGCATCGGGCTGTCGGACGATGCCGAGTTTGGACTGTTTCCGCCGTTGTTGCGCAAACTGCAAGAAGAAGCGCCGGGGATCGTGGTCGTGGTGCGTCGCGCCAACTATCTGCTGATGCCGGCGTTGCTCGCGTCTGGCGAGATTTCGGTGGGGGTGAGTTACACCACCGACCTGCCGGCCAATGCCAAACGCAAACGCCTGCGCGACATTCCCTGCAAAGTGCTGCGCGGTGACGATCGTCCAGGGCCGCTGACCCTCGACGAGTATTGCGCGCGGCCGCACGCGATGGTGTCGTTCTCCGGTGACCTGAGCGGCAACATCGATATGGATCTGGCCAAGGTCGGCCGCTCTCGCCGCGTTGTATTGGGCGTGCCGCAGTTCAGTGGCTTGCGGGCGTTGCTGGCCGGTACCGAAATGATCGCCACGGTGCCGGATTACGCTGCGTGTGCGCTGGTCGAGGGATGTACCTTGCGCGCCGAAGATCCGCCGTTTCCTATCGATGCGGCGCAGTTGTCGATGGCGTGGAGCGGGGTGCATGACAACGATCCTGCCGAAAAATGGCTGCGCTCGCGGATCAGTCAGTTCATGTCTGAGCCCCTGAAAATACCAACCCCGTAGGAGCTGCCGAAGGCTGCGATCTTTTGATCCTGATGGCCGACCCGATTTTGCGGATATACCCGATCCCCTGTGGGAGTGAGCCTGCTCGCGATGACGGAGTGTCAGACAACATCATTGTTGACTGGAAGGCCGCCATCGCGAGCAGGCTCGCTCCCACAGGGGAATGTGTGTTGATTCGAGGGCTGTGTTTAATAGTGTTTAGCGTTACTTCCTGAAAGCTACAGATCCTTGCGCCGTTGCCTACGACTGCGCCAGAATCCGCCGGCTTGTGCGCTTTGGGCCTGGTCTTTATCGTTTCCGCATCGCTGCCAATCAGCGATCGGGTTTAGCGACTTGAACAGGTATAAGCGCAACAACACTCCGTCATATTGCAGGCATTCCATGTCTGCAGTTTCGATATGGTGGCTGTGCGCGGGAGGCCCTCGGGTCTGCCGGGTCTTATACCTCTCGGTTCGCTAACCTGCGTACAGCCGCCACCCTTACTTGTTTAGCGACAGGTACTGGTGGTTCCATCAGGTATAACGGAGATCCATCATGTTCAAAGCCACACCTAACCCGCCAGGAACCGACGACGTTTCCCCCTACGATCCCCTCGATCCCAAAAAACTCAACGAAGCCGCCGAGCGTGCTCTCGATCACTACCTCAAACCGTCCGACCCCAAGACCTCGCGCAAACCGAGCACGATTTACACCGTCGCCCCGGGCATCGACATCGAAGAGCTACTGGCCAATGCCTGCGAATCCTTTGCCTCGGCCAAGGTGATCGCCAGTGACTGTGCCGGGTTTCTGGAGGGGTCGCAGCGCAATACGATACTGGGCGTTGCGCAGCTCATCATGCTGGGTGAACTGGCTGTGAGTCGGGCGCTGGATAGTCTGGAATTGAAGGCTGATTCATCCCGGTAACGAAACAAACTTGTGGCGAGGGGGCTTGCCCCCGTCCGGCTGCGCAGCAGTCGTAAAACCTGAGCATGCGGTTTGCCAGACAGACGGTGATTGCAGGTTTTGGTGCCGCTTCGCAGCCCAACGGGGGCAAGCCCCCTCGCCACAGTGAGTTGTGTTGTCTTTGTGTACGGCGTTCCCCGTACAAAGAGAGCACGTACATTCAATTTTTCCCTACCCCGTCGCTGCACTATTCAGGGCAATGATTGATCAAGGGTAGGGGCCATGAACGCTTCGCAATGGAATGAACGGGCTCAAGATTTCGGGCTGCTGTTTCTGCGGATCAGTGGCGCACTGTTTCTGCTGGGCGTGCATGGCTTGCCGAAGCTGCTGAACTTCAGCGCCGAGTTGCAACGCATCGAAGACCCGTTCCACCTCGGCGCCCACCTCACGCTAATCCTGGCGATCTTCGCCGAAGTGCTGTGCCCGCTGCTGATCGTTGTCGGTGTGCTGGTGCGTCTGGCGTGCCTGCCCATTTTGTTTGTGTTGCTGGTGGCACTGCTGGTCGTGCATCCGCAATGGAGTGTGGCCGAGGGGCAGTTCGGTTGGCTGCTGTTGATTCTGTTCACCAGCATTTTCATCGCCGGGCCGGGACGGCTGGCGCTCAATGTTCGTCTCGCCGGAGCCCTCCGTTATGCCTGATTCCAATCGTATCGATGAGATCGTGACGCTGATCGTCAAACACCGGGTCAAGGCCGGTTTTGAAGCGGCCTATGAAGCCTGGCTGCGCAACATCGTCAGCGTGGCCGGGCAACGCGAAGGACACTTGGGCGTGGATGTGATTCGCGGCAAGAGCGGTGGCCTCGACCTGTTCACCTGCGTGCTGCGTTTTTGCTCCACCGAGGCGATGCAGCGCTGGCTCGACTCGCCGCAACGCCAGGCGCTGGTCGATGAAGCCGCGCCGATGCTGGCCGACGGCGATCAGACCGAGGTCAACCCGGTCAATGAATTCTGGTTCTCGCCGCTGGTTGACGCCGGTTCGCCACCGCCGCGCTGGAAGCAGGCCGTGGTGACGTTGTTGGTGATTTTGCCGCACACCTTGCTGGTGCCGCTGATCTGGGGGCCGCTGTTGCAGCTCAATGCATTCCTGTCCAACTACGTGGTCGCCACTTTCCTGATCACCCTGACCATTGTGCTGTCGGTGGTGTACGTCTTTATGCCGCTGGCCACGCGCCTGTTCGCGCCGTGGCTGGAAGCCGGCCAGTCCCATTCCACACAGCCTTAAGGAAACGCGATGAACGCCGATCTGATTCTGTTCAATGGCCAGTTCCATACCGTTGACCGTGAGAAGCCCCTCGCCAGCGCCGTGGCGATCAGCGATGGCCGCTTCGTCGCGGTTGGTACCGATGCCGACGCCATGGCCCTGCGCGGTTCGGGCACGCAGGTCATTGACCTCAAGGGCCGTTGCGTCATCCCCGGCCTCAACGACTCGCACTTGCACCTGATCCGCGGTGGTTTGAACTACAACCTCGAACTGCGCTGGGAAGGTGTGCCGTCCCTGGCCGATGCCTTGCGCATGCTCAAGGATCAGGCCGACCGCACGCCCACGCCGCAGTGGGTGCGGGTGGTGGGTGGCTGGAACGAATTCCAGTTCGCCGAAAAACGCATGCCGACCCTGGAAGAACTCAACCAGGCCGCACCCGATACGCCGGTGTTCGTGCTGCATTTGTACGACCGCGCCTTGCTCAACCGCGCGGCACTGCGCGTCGCCGGCTATACCCGCAACACGCCGAACCCACCGGGCGGCGAGATTGTGCGCGATGCCAACGGTGAGCCGACCGGCATGCTGGTGGCGCGGCCGAACGCGATGATTTTGTACTCGACCCTGGCCAAGGGGCCGAAGTTACCGCTCGAATACCAGGTCAACTCGACCCGCCAGTTCATGCGCGAACTCAATCGCCTCGGCCTGACCAGTGCCATCGACGCCGGCGGTGGTTTCCAGAATTATCCGGACGACTACGCGGTGATCGAGCAGTTGGCCAAGGACCAGCAACTGACCATCCGCATCGCCTACAACCTGTTCACCCAGAAGCCCAAGGAAGAACTGGCCGACTTCAAGAACTGGACCGGCAGCGTCAAGCTGCATCAGGGCGACGATTTCCTGCGGCACAACGGCGCCGGGGAAATGCTGGTGTTCTCGGCGGCGGATTTCGAAGACTTCCTCGAGCCGCGTCCGGACCTGCCGCAAACCATGGAAGACGAGCTGGAACCGGTGGTCCGCCACCTCGTCGAGCAGCGCTGGCCGTTCCGTTTGCATGCGACCTACAACGAATCCATCAGCCGCATGCTTGATGTGTTCGAGAAGGTCAACCGCGACATTCCCTTCAATGGTTTGCCATGGTTCTTTGACCACGCTGAAACCATCACCCCACAGAACATCGAGCGGGTGAGGGCGTTGGGCGGCGGCATCGCGATCCAGGATCGCATGGCGTTTCAGGGCGAATATTTTGTCGAGCGTTACGGCGCCAAGGCCGCCGAAAACACGCCACCGATCAAACGCATGCTGGCTGAAGGTGTACCCGTCGGCGCGGGCACCGATGCGACGCGGGTGTCCAGCTACAACCCCTGGACCTCGTTGTACTGGATGGTCAGCGGCCGCACGGTGGGGGGGCTGGAATTGCACAGTGAAGGGTTGACCCGGCAGACCGCGCTGGAGCTCTTCACCCACGGCAGTGCCTGGTTCTCGTCGGAGCAGGGCAAGAAAGGCCAGATCAAGGTCGGGCAACTGGCCGACGTCGCCGCCCTGAGCGCCGACTTCTTCAGCGTCGAGGAAGAAGCCATCAAGTGGATCGAGTCGGTATTGACCGTGGTTGGCGGCAAGGTGGTGTACGCCGCCGGTGACTTCGAGAAACTCGGGCCGGCCAGCGTGCCAGTGCTGCCGGATTGGTCTCCGGTGGTCAAGGTGCCGGGTCACTGGCGTCCGGCTTCACCGATGCAGGCGCAGGTTCACCAGTGCAGCGGGCCGTGCGCGGTGCATTCCCACAGCCATGAGCGGGCGCGTTTGTCGAACGCACCGGTCAGCGATTTCCAGGGGTTCTGGGGCGCGTTTGGCTGCTCGTGTTTTGCCTTCTAGTGATTAAACAATGCGCCGGCCTGGTGTGTCGGCGCCCCTGAGGTAAGTCCATCCCCCGAGGAGTTTCACATGAGCAACGTTCCTTACAAACGTCTGAACAAAGATGATGCAGTGGTATTGCTGGTTGATCACCAGACAGGCCTGATCTCGTTGGTGCAGGATTTCTCGCCTAACGAATTCAAGAACAACGTGCTGGCCCTGGGCGACATCGCCAAGTTCTTTAACCTGCCGACCGTCCTCACCACCAGTTTCGACAGCGGCCCGAATGGCCCGATCGTGCCGGAACTCAAAGAGCAGTTCCCGGACGCTCCGTTCATTGCACGCCCGGGCCAGATCAACGCCTGGGACAACGAAGATTTCGTTAGAGCCGTGAAAGCCACCGGCCGCAAGCAGCTGATCATTGCCGGTGTTGTAACTGACGTGTGTGTGGCGTTCCCGACGTTGTCGGCACTGGCTGAAGGTTTTGAAGTGTTTGTGGTAACCGACGCTTCTGGCACCTTCAACACTACGGTGCAACAAGCGGCGTGGGCTCGCATGTCGGCTGCCGGTGCGCAACTGCTGAACTGGTTCTCTGTGGCCTGCGAGCTGCAGGGCGACTGGCGCAACGACATGGAAGGCCTGGCCAACCTGTTGTCCCAGCGCATCCCGAACTACCGCAACCTGATCAACAGCTACACGACGTTCACCGCGAAGTAAGAGGTATGGCTGCCGGCCTCGGCCGGCCGCTTGAAAAGATCGCAGGCTTCGCCAGCTCCTACGATTGGGTACACCCGCCTGTACTCAATTCCCGTAGGAGCGGGCGAAGCCTGCGATCTTTTGATCTTTAGATTTGGGGAGTCAGAAACGAAAAAAACGGCTATAAAGCGTTTGGCTGTCAACCAGGGCGCGACAATGAATCCGTTCGAAGATATGCGTATGTTTTGCCAGGTCATGGACTCCGGCAGCTTCACTGCGGCGGCCGATCAATTAGGGTTGTCCAAGCAGTTCGTCAGCCGCCGCCTGATGCAACTGGAAGAGCGCCTCGGCGTGCGCCTGCTCAACCGTTCGACCCGGCGGTTGGACGTTACGCCGCTGGGGCAGAGTTATTACGAATCAGCCCTGCGCCTGCTCAGCGAAGTCGAGCAAGTAGAGCAGGGCATCGCCGGCCAGACCACCGAGCCTCGCGGCACAATTCGCCTGAGCGCACCGTTGTCGTTTGCCGTGGCGCATCTGGGCTGTCTGTTACCGGAGTTTTTGCAGCGTTATCGCGAGGTCACCGTGGAAGTCGACCTGAGTGATCGACCAGTGGACTTACTCGGTGAGGGCTACGATTTGGCATTGCGCATCGGCGTGCTGGAAGACTCGACACTGATCGCCCGACGTCTCGCCTCCATCGAGCGGCTGTACTGTGCCAGCCCGGTGTATCTGGCCGAGCGGGGTACGCCGCTTAAACCCGAGGATTTACACACCCATGATTGCCTGCCTTACGGCCACAGTCGTCAGGTGCAATGGCGTTTCGAGGGGCAGGGCAAGCCGCTGAACGTCAACGTCACTGGGCGGATGCGGGTCAACAATGGTGAATTGCTCAAGGACGCTGCCATTGCCGGTATGGGCATCACGTACCTGCCGACCTTCATTGTCGGTTCGGCCCTTGAGGACGGCCGACTTGTGCCGGTGCTGGATGATTTGCGCCCCAAGCCGCTGACCTTGTCGGCCGTCTACCCGCAGCATCGCCAGAGGTCACGACCGGTGCAGGCGCTGATCGAGTTCTTGCGTGAGCGGTTGAATCAAGGCGAAGAGGGTTCGCACCACCGGTGATTACAAGATCGCAACAAAGCTCGAATGGTAGTTTTGCTGACGCTGATCCAGACTCGTGGCGGCCAATCAAAGGTCCGAATTCTGGAGCGTGCAATGGAAATGCCGACAAAAGAAAAAGCCATCGCCAGCAATCGCGATGCGTGGAATGACTCCGCCCAACACCACAAAGATACCCCTGAGTGGCAGGCCTGTTTGAGTGCCGTGAGCCATGGCGATTTTTCCTGCCTGGATGACACCCTCACCGGGTTGCTTCAACAGGTCGGCGTCGACGGCAAGGATGTGGTGCAGCTCGGCTGCAACAACGGACGCGAAAGTCTTTCGCTGTTTGCCCTGGGGGCCCGTCGTGTCGTGGGCATTGACCAGTCGGAGGCCTTTCTCGATCAGGCCCGGGAGCTGGCATCCCGTTCGCCCCATGAGCCCGAATTCATCGAGGCTGACATCCATCATCTGCCGACTGATCTTCACCAGTGTTTCGATCTGGCGCTGATCACCATCGGCGTATTGAACTGGATGCCGGACATCGCTGAATTCTTGCGCCATGCCGCGCAAACCCTCAAGCCCGGCGGCAGCCTGGTGGTGTACGAAACCCACCCGTTCCTAGAAATGTTCGACCCCGAGTCAGCCGATCCCTATCGCCCGGACAGCTCGTATTTTCGCAGCGAACCTTTCGTTCAGAACCAGCCGATCGTTTACGAGGGCAAAGTCGAACAGCCCGCCTCAGCGTCTTACTGGTTCGTCCACACCCTGGGTGCCATCTTCACCGGTGCCGTTGAGGCGGGGTTGCAGATCGGCCACTTCAAGGAATACCCGCATTCCAACCGCGAAGAACTCTACGATCGGTATCAGCAGCAAAAGGCGCAGTTGCCGTTGTGTTACACGTTGGTGGCGGTGAAGGCGAACAACATAGTGACAAGGACACTCTCAGAGAGTTGAGTGATTTGCCGCATGTCCCGGTTGTGCGCAGAGATCAATACCAAGGGCATGAATGACCTTTAGAACCGTATCAAAACGTGGTTTCGCGCCTGGCGCGAAGGCTTTGTACAGGCTTTCGCGGCCCATTCCGGAGTCTTTGGCAATTTGTGTCATGCCACGGGCCTTTACCACGTAGCCAATAGCACGAAGAAATTCTTCGTTGTCGCCGTCTGCCAGTACCTGAGAGAGGTACTCGCTGATGGCTTCGTCACTGTCGAGCAGTGCTGTCATATCGAAATCTGTGAGTTTGTGGCTCATGGTTTTGACTCCTCATTCCTGTTCGAATGTATAGGTTCGCGCAGGTATGAGAAGTCAGTCGGTTCCTTGAGTTTGGTGTATTTTTCGCTGAACTGTGTAGGCAACATGACGTCATCGCAGGCAAGCCCGCTCCCACACGGAAATGCGGTCATGTGGGAGCGGGCTCGCCCGCGATGACGGCGATACTGTCTTCAGTCAAGCAACAACAATCGCTCCCACCCATCACGCCTGCGCCGCAGTCACTGTCTGCTGTTCCGGTTTGCGCAGCGCAGTCAGCCGCGAGCCGCTGTAGTGTGTTTCGCGGAAGAAGCGAAAGCGGCCGAACAGGTCGTAGACGTGGGTGATTCGCCCCTGTTCCTGGTAGTCCATGCGCAGGTGCATTTTCATGGCCTGGATGTTGCGGACATCGCAGACGTCCATGACCTTGTCGCAACCTTGGTCCCGCATCGCCCCCCAGATATTGTACTGGGCGTCCACCGACAGGCTGGAGCCGAAGTAGAGAGGGATCATTTCACCGCCGAACTGGAAAAACTCACCGGGTTTGACCCGGAACCAGCAGCCATAATAATGCTGGTCAAAGTAGTCACTGAGGCTGCCCCAGATGAATCCGATGGCATCACCTGCCTCGTCCACATACATGTGCCCGGTGTGACCTTCGGAGGCGATCTGGGCCATGGCCTTGACGCGGTTACCGTAATACTTGGTGAAAGCGATGGCGTTCTCCCGGGTAATCGTCACCCGCTTCAAACCCGTATAGGGCCGTAGTTTGTGCGGCGCCACCGGGGTGACCAGATCGCGCCCCAGCCACAACAGTTCTCGGTGGAAGTACACATAGCGCTTCCAGAGCATCTGGAGCGTGTGGAGCAGGCCTTTTTGTTTGATACGTTCGCGAAGCTTGTCGATGGCGCTCATGAAGTCCTCCGAGGCTGAAGCCAGGGTGTGGTGGGTAACGTTTTCGATAGCGATAAATCAAGGTTGCAACGGGCGTAGCTCAATCGGGCACTGCTGTTCGTCTTTGAGCGTCCTTGGCACAACGGCATAGGACACTCTCGGAATGCCCGGAAGACGCAGCTCCAGGATGTGAGCCAGAGACTCTCCGGGGTTTAAATAGATATCGCCAAAATCAGCGCCGATATGGGTCGGGTGGACGACGATTTCCAGCAGGCCGTCGATCGGCATCGCCACGTTGCGCAGGTCTACCGGGGTGCATACGTACTGGGCGGTCGCTCCGGCGAGGCGGTTCAATCGATGATTGAGCAATGTCTTGAACACCCGCTTGCGCACACTCAGGTTATTTCCCAGATGGCGCGCCAGTCGCACGGGCACCCCTTGGTAGGCGGCAAAGCGCGCGACGATTTCGCCGATGGGCCAGATGTTGTGCACGTGCTGATGGGAATCGATGTGGCTTGGGATAAGGCCGTTATCCAGGCAACGTTGCCATTGAGCCTGGAGTTCCTCCAGCACCGCTTCGCGATCCAGGCGGTTGAGCCAGAGGCTGTGGCGGGGCAGGTCGAGATCGAACATGCCCTGGCTGTCGCAGAACGTCGAACGCGCAAGAATCGACGGGCTCAACGGCCGGCCATAGGTGAGGTTGAAGTGCAAGCCGATTCGTCCTTGCAGCAACGGCTGCCGGGCCAGGACGCAGGCTTCCTCGAACGCCGGCATATTGGCCATGGCGGTGGCGGAGCTGATGACCCCGGCCTGGAAGGCACCAAGGATCACCGCGTTTTCGCTCAGGCTGAGGCCGAAATCGTCAGCGTTGACTATGACTTGGCGAGGCATGTTCTCCCTCCTTGGTTTTTTCAATGGGCACCGGGCCTTTGTCGACACGAGTGGGTGTCGCAGGGGATGCAGGAGCAACTGATGCACGCCAGGCCCGCCACTTTTTCAACCACGGCTTGAATTGATGCCAGAGTCGCATGGCCAACCCCAGAGCGAGGCCGCTGGGGCGCCAGGAGTAGAAGCTCCAGCGCCAGTGCTCAAGTTGCCCGGTCATGCGCTCCTGGAGTTGATGGCTGGAGTTCATCAGGCTGACCCGCGAAGCGTCGATCCAGTGCCAGTTGTCGTCCAGACCCCAGCGAATCCACTCTTCGAGCAGCACACGACCGCTGCCCAGGTCGGCGTATTTGGGCAGGAACGCCAGGTTGTAGTCGTACAGCCGGCCCTCTTCCAGCAAGCCGAGCCGGTAGCTGATGCAGCGCCCGTCCACTTCCAGCAGCACCACCCGCAGCAGTCCCTGTTCGGCGAGGGCGGTGAAGGCCAGGTTGATCCATTGTCGGCTACGGTTGCTGGTGAAAATCCCCAGGCCTTCGACACCTTTCCAGCTCTGCACTTCGACTTCGCTGAGGGCCTGCAATAAAGGCCCGATGGTTGCTGCGTAAGGGGTAATGCGTCGGACCTGGGCACCATAAGCCAACATGCGTTTACGCGCCCGGCGCAGTTTGTAGCGCGGGTCGCCGGAGACTTCCTGGCGGTCGATATCGCTGATCAAATGCACCGGCACCCGGCAACTGAGCCGACGCTCGCCGGTCGAGCTGTGGGCCATCCATGCGGTCAGCGCGCTTTCTTCGCCGATGGGTTCGGACAATTCATTGAGTTGCAGCATCGCATGGGGCAAGTGACGGCGGATGATCACCAGCGCCTTGCGCATGCTGTCGGCATCGAGGCAGGTGAGCAGGGCCAGGCGATCGGTGAGGGGATAACCGAGGTGACGCAAGACCCGAAATGGCAGCCTTCCAAAGCGCTCAACGGACGCGACCAGCGGCAGGCACAAGACCAATTCATCACCTTGCCAGCCCAGCAGAACGTGCAAGCGTTCCCCGGCGGTCAGTGCCTGTTCCGATGCGCACAGCCAGGCGAGGGTGTTGAACGGCGTATGGTCCGTCACGCGCCTGCGCAACCCCTCATAAGCAGCTGCCGGAAAGTCCGGGGCGCACAGCGAGGTGCGCCATTCGAATCGAGCCATCATATTTTCACGCCACTGACTCAGGAACAGGTGAACGGGACGGTTTTTGTAGCGCATCCAGGCGTGAGTCGCTGTAACGGGTTTCACGCAAGAAACGCCAGCGACCGAATAATCGATAGACGTGCTGGATGCGTCCTTGCTCTTGATAGCCCATGCGAATGTGCAGTTTCAGCGCCGGTATATTGTGGGCGTCGCAGACATCCACGACCGTGTGGCAGCCTTGGGCCTGCATGGCTTTCCAGAGTCGCAGTTGCAGGTCCACCGAGAGCGTGGTGCCCCAATACGCGCGAGCCAGTTCGCCGCCGAATTCGAAGAATTCGCCTTTTTTTACCGGGAACTTGCAGCCATAGAAATGGCGGTCGTGGTACTCCCGGGTGCTGCCCCAGATGAAGGCCACCGCGTCGCCTTTGCCATCCAGATACATGTGCCCGGTGTAACCCTCGGTGGCCAGTTCTTCCATGATGTTGACCCGGTCGCCAAAGTGACGGGCAAAGGCTGCGGTGTTGTGCACCGTGATGGTCTTCACTTGCAGCGGTGGGTAAGGCTTGAGCTGGTGGGGCGGTACCGGGCTGACCAGGTCACGCTTCATCCACAGAAGCTCCCAGTGAACGAACATGTAGCGTCTCCAAAGGAGCCGGACCGTTGCACGCAGGCCTTTTCGTTTGATGTGTTGGCGAAGTTTTCCCAAGGCATTCATATCATTGCCTCCAGACAGAGACCGGTCGCCGCTGGCGTGGTGAAACGCGCGGTCGAGAGCGGCACGGTCGTGGTGATGCAAGTTGACGGCGTTCATGAGGCGCTCCAGCTCAAGGCGAACAGGGTTTCGCCCGGCAGGTCGAAGCTGACGCGACCGTCGTGACAGGTGAACTGAGCGCTGCGACTGCGGTTGTCGGCACCGAAGTACACCAGCGCTCCCTTGGCCAGCGGGCACGTCGCCCCGCCCAGATCGACACGCTGCAAGCGCCCCCCTTTATTGACCCCTAACAGGCTGCGCTGGCGCTCGGTGGCCATGGCCAACACATCGACTTCGAAAGCGTCGTTGTCCAGGCGCATGACGTTTTTCAGCCAGTGCTGCTGGATGAATTGCTGGGCCAGGCCCACCGGCTTGAGTTCGAAACGATCGCCGCCCAGCACCCGCACCATGCCTTTGGGATAGGTCGGTTCGTCGGCGGCCTGGAACCAGTTGAGCATGTCCAGCAACCCATCCTGCGCCGAGTTGATGACCACCGAAGTCCACCACAGCGAAGCAAAGTGGGTTTCCTGATCATAGGGGCTCAGGCTTGAACCGCTGGACAGGTTGGTCTGATCCAGCAGCAAGGCCTTGCGTGGCCGGCCCTTGGCATCGAGGCCCACCAGCTCGGCGGCACGGCGCACGCTGTCGCGGTAGACCCGAGTAGCCAGCAGGTCGCGAATCATCCATTCGTGCCAGGCGAGGGCGTCGATCTGCTCACCGGATTCGGCCAACAGGCGCCTTGCCCAATCGATACCGCGCTTGTCGGCGGCGTTGTCGGCGAACGGGCCGTTGACGAAGCGTGAAGTGGCGGGCATGGCGATGCGCACACCCGCCTTGGCGTTGGCCGGATCGCTGCGCACCTGCCGGGCCATGCTGTTGAAAATCGACTGGTAGTCGGCGTAGCTCGGGTAGTTGAGGTTCGGCTCGTCGGCGAACGCGATGTAGTGCGTACCGGTGCCGCCGAGGGCGCGAGTGGCGGCGAGCCAGGCACCGAGGCCGGCGTTGCTTTGAGTGTCGGCGCGCAAATCCGCCTGACGCTGGCTGCCGGCCAACAGCGTGAGGTCCTGCGTGATGCCGAAGCGGTTCTGATAGAGCTGGCGGAACGCATCTTCGTGGTGCGGATTTTGCGCGGTGACGTCAACGAAACTGTAATAGGTGCCCGCCTGAGGCTTGAGGGCGTCGAGCGCTGCGAAACTGGATTGAGGGGGCAGCACGTAGGGCAAATAAATGCCCAGGTTCGGGGTGGGGCCGAGCATCTCTTTGTGCAGGGTCAAGCGGGTCTGGCCATCGTCCTCGCGCAGCGGTTTGAGCTGCTGCGGTTTCTGGGCAAACAGATTCGCCGTGCCATCGAGCCAGAACGCGACCTTGCCGCTGCCTTGCAGGCGCAGGCGCCAGACCTGTTCGTCCTGAGTGACGGGCAATGCCACCTGATCGAACTGCCAATAGGCACGATAGGGTTTCAGCGCCAGGGACAACTGTTTGTTGTCGCCCACGCGCTGGGCCTGCAGGGCGTTGATCCCACCGTGAAACTTGCCGGCCAGTACGGCGTGTTCCCCGGGTGCGACCTTGAAATACAGCTCATCGCCGCCGCGGGTTTCGGCACTGAAATGCACCTTGGCCGGGGCGAACAGCGCCACCGTGCGTTCATCGTGTTCGATCGTGTAGCGGCGGAAACTGTAGCCCGGAATTTCCAGTCGATAACTGGCGGCACTCGGCGCCAGTGGCCAACTCTGCTTGCCTCGGGTTTCACTGGCGGCGATCAGGCGCTCGCCCTTGAGGTTGCCGTTGCCGTCGAGCAGGTACAGGCGTTCTTCGTTGGCATCGGCCTGCCACGCCGGAACCCAACGAACAGTCAGCGTGTCGGGGCGATCCGTTTGCAGGTACAGGCTGCCGTCGCGAATATCAGCCCAGCGCATGGGTGCCGCCTGGGCGCTCAAACCCAGGCCCAGGCTCAACAGCAGCATCAGGCGTTTCATGCCGATTTCCGTTGCAGCATCTGAAGCATCGGAGCCACATCGCTGGGCAGGATGATCAGGGTTTGCCAGGCCGGTACGCCACTCAACCGGCAATACATCACCAGCAGCGCGAGGGTTACCGCCAGGTAGGCGATGGACGATGCCGTCGCAGCGCCGACGATGCCGTAAATCGGGATCAGCAACAGGTTCAGGGCCAGGTTCAGCAACGCGCCGAGGCCCATCAACAGCGAAATCGTGCCGGGGCGATTTTTGCCCAGCAAGTCCAGGCGCAAGATGCTCGCATAGCAAAGGCCGAGCAGCCCCGGCAGCAGCGCCAGCAACGCCGGGTAGGCTGGCTGATAGGCAATGCCGAACAGCGTGACGATCAGCCATTCACCGATCACCGCCATGGTCAGGCAGGCGCCGAGCATCACCGTGGCGGTCAGGCGCAGCGCCAACGGCGTCAGGCGATCCATGCCTTCGTCCTGTTGCAGCAGGCGTTTCATCAGCGGCGTGGTCACCGCTTCCGGGACGATCAGCAGCAACTCGGCGGCGGCGCTGGCCATGGCGTAATGCCCCAACGCGGTGCTGCCGAGCAGGGCGCCGATGAACAGGTAATCGGAGCGCAGAATCACTTGCTGGAACAACAGGTCCGGATGGCTGCGAGCGCTGTAGCGCAGCAGTTCATTCTGGCTGGCACGGTCCCACTGCAACTTCAAGGGCTGAGCGCGCTTGAGCCAGAACCACCCGGCCAGCACCACCAGGCTGAGGCCGGCCAGCCAACTGATCAGCGCCGCTTCCAGGGCTGCGTCTTTCCACATCCAGAACAAGGCCAGAAACAACAGCAGTGGCGCCAGGGATTCCACCAGCCGCAAGGCATTGAACGCCACCACACCGCCCGACGCATTGTGCAAGGTCAGCAGGCCGCTCTTGAGGACGGTCAGCGGCACCGCCAGCAGCAACAGCCAGGCGAGCAATCCCAGTTGCGTGGTGATGTCGAGTTCACCACCGAACTCCCGCACCAGCGCCACCACCAGCAACGTCAGCAAACCCGCCAGCAGGCAACCAAACACCAGCACCTGGCTCAACAACAATCCCATGGGCCGTTGCTTGGCCGCCTGATACCCCACCGCCGAATTCAGCCCGCCGCTGGTGGCGGCGCTGATCAAATCGGGCAGGGTACTGAGCAACGCAAACAGACCGCGCTCGCTGGGCCCCAGAATCCGCGCCAGTAATACATTGCGCAGCAGCCTCAGGCCGATCATCGCCAGTTTGGTGCCCATGCTCAGGGCCAGGTGTTTGAGGTAATGACTGCGACTCATGGCCTGGCTCCCCGATAGATGCGCCAGGACAGCAACTCCGGATTGCGCGCCGTGCGATGGCTGATGCCGATTCGCGGCAAGGCCAATGGATCGCTGATACCACGATAAATCCCGACGTCGGTGCCCAGGGCAAACGGGAAGTCGTGGTCCGCCACGTGTTCGCGCACCCGCGCATCGTGGTTGCCATTGGGGTAGCAGTAGACCGGCAGCGGCCGGTTGCAACCGTTGAGCAGGGCATTGCGGCTGCGGCTCAGTTCCTCATCCAGACGTTGGTCGTCCAGGTCGGTGAGAATCGCGTGACTGGCGCCATGGGGACCGAAGCGGATCAACCCGCTGGCTTCCAGCGCGCGTACTTGATGCCAGTCCAGGGCCTGGGGCAACGACTCTTCAGGGCATTGATCGCTGAGCCGATCCAGTTCGCCCGATGGCAAGTTTTTCAGGCTGTGCAAAAAGTGCAAAAGCGCCAGGCTTCGGCGCTGCACATCCAGATCATCGAGCAGCACCGGTAACGGTCGCCCGATCTGTTGCAGGCATTCAATCAAATGCGTCCGGGCTTTTTCACCGTGGCTGTGCCACAGGGTTTCTCCCAGGCTTTCCCACCAGAAGCGTTGTCGGCTGCCGATGAAGTCGGTGGAGAGAAAAATGCTCGCCGGCACCTGATACTTTTTCAGCAACGGGAAGGCATTCAGCGCGTTGTCGCGCCAGCCGTCGTCGAAGGTCAGCGCGATTTTTGGTCGTCCGGTCCTGATGGCGCCCGGTTGCAAGATCTCCATCAGTGGCACGCAGTCGAAGTTCTTTTTCAACCAGGCGAGCAGATGTTCGAATGCCTTCGGCCCGACGCACAGTTCATTGCGATGGGGCAGGTCGGCGGCGCGGTCATTGGCCAGCACCCGATGCAGCATCAGGATCACCCCGGCACCGTGCAATTGGTGACGGCCTACGGGCGAGTTGAGATAAAGCCAGCCACTGGTGCGTTTTAATAATTGTTTGATCGCCATGGCGCGGTCCTTTCAACGATTTTGCTCGGGGTTCCATTGCGCGTACCGCTGGCCGCGCAAGAACTGCCACAGACCGATACTCATCCCGGCAAGGGTCACCAGAACAAACGCGGCGAGGCGAAAGGGTTTGGGTAAATGGTGTTGCACATCCAGCAGGCCGACGATGGCCATCGCGTAACCGAGCAGTTGTGCGATCAGGCTCAGGCGATAGAAGCCATGTACATTCCACAGCCAGAAATTGCTCAGCAGCAACGGCACCAACAGGACCGGTGCCAAGCGTCGAATCAGCTTGTGGCTGATCAGTGCAATCGCATACAGGCCATACCGCCAAGGGTTCAGCAGCTCCCGGCGCTGGGCCAGGCTTTGCAGACCGCCGACGGTGACGCGCTGGCGGCGGCGCCATTGCTTGGCGATTTCGTCGACGCCCTGGTCGCTCACTTGTGCTTGGGGCACATAGACAATGCGTTTGAACGCCACCGGTGCGCAGGTACTGATAAAGAAGTCATCGTTGACCTCCGCCGGCACGTACTGGAACAACTCGCGGCGCAGGGCGAGCAGGGCGCCGTCGGCGGAGACCATGCAGCCGGTGCGATTTTCCACCTTGCGCAACCAGCCTTCGTAATGCCGATAAAGGCTGTCGCCCAGGCTCAGGCCCTTGCCCGGCACCGGGATCAGCATGTGCCCGGCACAGGCCCCGACCTGTGGATCGGCCAGGGGCGCGAGCAACTGGCCGAGGGTGTCGGTCGACCATTGGTTGTCGGCATCGGTGAACACCAGAATCTCGCCCGTGCTCAGGGCCACGCCGGCATTCAAGGTGGCTGCCTTACCCTGACGAGGCAGGTCGAGCACGCTGATGCGCGGGTCAATGACCTTGTGGGCGCAGGCCACGGTGTCGTCGGTGGAGCCGTCGCTGGCCAAAATGATGTGTAGCGAGCGCGCCTGATAATCCTGGGCGAGCAGGATGCGCAATTTCTCTTCGATATGCCGGGCTTCGTTGTGCGCGGCGATGATGATGCTGACATTCATGGGGGGGGCTGGCGCATGACGCCGCGCGCGGAACAACGGCGCGATCAGTGTCAGCAGCAGCGGATAGCCAAGCCAGGCATACACCGGCAATAACAGGCACAACCAGAAAATGAATTCAGCCACGGTCCGGCCTCCTGGCATTCCAATGACACAGGCTCAAAATGAGCGCGGCACCGGCCAGGTGCAGGCGCACCCAGTGCAGGCCCCACAGTTGCAGCATCAGGCCTATGTCATGGTGTTTCAGGCTTTGGCGCAGGCTCTGGGCGAGCGCTGGCAGGCTGGTGATGAACAGCGTGAATACCGCCAGCAGGGGAGAACCGTTGAGGAGGGCGGATAGCGCAATGAAATCCAACACCCAAGCGATGATTGACAGCATCGGGAAACGCAGTAAACGCATATTCATGCCGTGGCTGCGCAGTAATTGCAGGTGACTTCCTTGACGCCAGAACTCCTTGCCCATCCATTCGCGCCAACTGCTTTCGTAACCCCAATGCAGGGCAACGCTCTGGTTGACGGACAGCAGGCGTGCGCCAGAGTGGGAAAGGCGCATGGTGAAATCTTTGTCTTCGCCGGTGCGCAGGTTTTCGTTGAAGCCGCGGACCTTGTCGAACCATGGACGACGCATCAACAGGTTGGAACTGGGCAGCCATCGCACTGTTTTCAACGTTTCATCGTTCGGGCGCAACGTGCGGCGTTGCCAGGCATTGGCATACCACGGGGCTTCGGCCGGGGTGTGCAGGTCCAGTCCCAGGACGTCGACCTGAACTGCGGGTTGGATGCTCAACAACAGCGTGAGCCAGTCCTCGGGCACTTCGATGTCGGCATCAATGAAGGCCAGCCATTCGCCTGTGGCAACGGCGGCGCCGCGATTGCGCAGCGCACCTATCAGCAGGCCCGGCAGAACCAGCACCTGCGCACCCATTTGCCGCGCAATGTGCGGCCCTTGATCCTTGGAACCGTTGTCGGCCACGATCAACTCGCATTCCAGCCTGGCAGCCTCGACGGCTTTTTTCGCGGCGAGCAACGTACGGCCGATGTGTCGGGCTTCGTTGTACATCGGGATGACGAGGCTGATGCGGCTCATGCGCTAGCCTCCGTCGGCGGACGTTCTTCAGCCTTGAGGCGCAACACGAACGTCAGCGCGAGCATGATCCACAGGTATTTGTGATTCGGTGCGCTGAGGAACATCAAAAACAGCAGCAACGACATATAGCTCATGCTCAGGTGCGTGATCAGGTCGGCCTGTTCCCAATTTCGTCGCAGCATCCAGGCGTGACGGGCGCGGACCAGGTTGTACATCCCCAGGCCCAGCATGCCGACGAACAACAGGCCGGCGGGAATCCCCACTTCGCTGAAGATTTCCAGGTAAGTATTGTGCGCGCGGCGGTACAGGTCGCCGGGCTTGCGGTTGGCGGAAAACACTTTGGCGTAACCGGTGGTGGCGTAGTGCAGCGGGAAGGTGCCGGGGCCGGAACCGAGTAACGGGTGCTCTTGGATGATCTGGTTGCCGACCAGGATGTACGACGCGCGACGGCCCAGGGATTCGTCCTGGCTCTTGGCCCCGGCTTTCAAGATGCTCAAGGACTGGATGCGCGCGATGTAACCGGCCGGCATTGAATAAATGGCCAGCGGGATCACGATCGCAAGGCCAAGCATGGCAAAACCCAAGTGGCGCGGACGGATGCGTGGCAACTGCGCGCGGTAGTGCCAGGCACCGATCATCAAGCTGAGAAAAAGCACCACCAGCCCGGAACGGGAATCGGTCTTGGTCATGCCGCCCAGCAGCAAAATGCAGCAGCCGCCCCAGAACAATCGGTGCAACAGGTTCGGGCCGCGGATCACCAGCAGCAGCGCCAATGGCACGGCGAAGGCAATCAGCAGGGCAAACGAGTTCGGGTCTTCCAGCAGTCCTGCAGCGCGGCCCTGGTCCTGATACTTGGTGGAGAACATGGCCAGCGCGCTGGTCGCGCTGACGCTGAGGGTCACCAGCCGGGCGAACATATCGAGGTTCAACTCACGGCCGATCAGCAAGGTGATCACAAACAGAACCAGGCCGACGCTCATATCCCGCAGATGACTCTGGGACATGTCCAGGTTATCGGTATTGATCATGCTCAACAGGTACAACACCATGAACCAGATCAGGAAGCGCCAGATGTTGCTGCGCAGGCGCTCGGACGGAATCTGGTGGATAGCCAGTTGCAACATCACGATCAGCGCCAGAGACGCACCGATGAATTTGGTGCCCGATAGCGCGCTGCCCTTGAAGAAACCTTCGAACGGCACCAACGCCGCGATGCCCAACAAACCCCAGGCAGGTTTTCGGTACAGCACCGCGACAGCCACCAGGCCCAGTACTGCGCCTGGCGCCAGATACGGATAAGGGCTGGCCAGCAAACCAAGGCAGACCAGGGCGAGCAGACTGACGATCGAGAGCGGAAAGATCACGCGCGTGCCTCCCGTGCAGTACGGATATAAAGCTGCGACCAGCGTTCGGCCAAGGCCTTCAGGTCGTAACGGTCCAATTGCGTACGTCTTGCGTTGTCGATCAATTCGCGAGCCAGGGCCGGCTCATTCAGCAGCATATCGATCTGCCGGGCGAGAGCGGTGGTGTCGGTGGGTGTCGCCAGCAGGCCGTTGTGCCGGTCCTCCAGCACATCGGGAATCCCGCCGACGCTGAACGCCACCACCGGCACTCCGGCCTGCATGGCCTCCAGCAAAATCATCGGCGTGCCCTCGGTACGCGAACTGATCACCAGCGCATCGAGTTGCTGCCACCACCGGTTCATGTCGGTTTGATAACCCGGCAAGGTGATGCGTTTGTGCAAGCCGGCAGCGGCAATCCGCGCCAGCAAGGTTTTCTGTTCCGGGCCGTCGCCGAGCATCACGGCGTCCAGTTGCGGGTGTTGCTGACAGAGCGGAATCAGGGCATCGAGAAACAGGTCCGGGCCTTTCTCATTGCACAGCCGACCGACGTAACCCGCGAGCCAGCGCGGGTGTGTGGCAGTGTGAGGTAGCAGGCCGCTGGCCTTTGGCAGACCATTGGGAATCACTTGCAGTTTCTCCGTCCGGACACAGGCCTTGCGGTGCAGCACGGCGATGCTTTCGGCCACGCAAACCACGCGGTGCACCGACGCCGTGCGACACAATTGCAAACTCAGCCAGCCATAAACGCGTTGCTTGCGACTGCGCGGGGTGAAACCGTGTTGCGTAATCACCAACGGCAAGTCCAACAACGTGGCGGCCACCCAGCCAAATAGCAGCCCCTTGAAATTGTGCGTGTTGATCAGCGGCTGTTCAGCCCGCCGCTGACGTAAATGACGCAGCAATCCCCTCAAACCCGTGAAGCTGCGGCAGTCGACCCCAGCCCCGCGAAATCGCGCGATCAGCGCTGGTGGCGCATCGAGAAACAGCACTTGGTGCCGCCCCGGCGTCGCCAGGCAGTGGTCCAGCAGCATCCGCTCAGCCCCATAGAAGCCGCCGCTGCTGATCAAATGCATGATCGGCAGAGCGCTGGCGCTGAGCGGCCCGTTCAATGGCGCACCCAATGCACGAAGCTATCCACGGTCCAGTTTTTGTGCGGATTGTTCGGCACGACGTCTTGCTCGTTAATCACCAACAGCACCGGCAAGCCCAGTTCATGGGTGATTTGCGCTGGGTGTTTGAAGCGGTGATCGAAGAACTCACGCACGTAGACGAAGGCAATCGCCAGCAGTAGACCGGTCAGCATCCCGAACGGAATGATCAGCAGCGGTTTGGGGAACGCTGCATCGGTCGGTTCATACGGCGGGCTGAGTACCCGGGCGTTGGACATATCGTTGTCCAGCAAACCGGCGGAGCTGCTTTCGGCAAAGCGCTGGGCGTAGGTGGAGAACGCCGCGTGCAAGGCATTGATCTCGGTGTCCATCTGCTGCAACTTGCTCTGAGCCACTTGCAACTGATGGATGCGCTCCTTGAAGTCGGCGATGCGCGCGGTTTTCTGCTTGATCACCGAGGTGACAATCGCCAGGTCGTTGGTGCGCTCCTGAATCCGGTTGCTGACGATTTTCAGGAACTGCTGACGGGTGCGGGAAATCTGCTCGCGGGTCAACAGCATGGGTTCACTGCCCGGCTGGAAGACCGCCAGGTCGTTCATGTAGCGGCTGACCAGAGTGGTCAGTTGCTCACCGAGCTGTCTGATCTCCCGGTCTTCGAACGCAATGTTGTCCACCGTGGTGGTGAAGGTGAAGGGGAAGGTGTACTCGCTGAGCCGGGACGTATTGGTGGCAGACGTCAGGGCGGCTTTCAGGTAATCGAGCCAGCGCTGGCTTTGCAACAGGCGATCCTGATACAGGTTCAGGGCCTGTTCCTCGGTGTTGATGGCATTGAGGCGGAAGGTGATTTCTTCCTTCGGATCGGATGAAGCCACGCCTTCGAGCAACGCCAGCCGCGTGCCTTCCAGGCCATCGAGACGCACCTGATACTGCTTCTTCTTGGTTTCGTAGAAGCTCTGCGGCAGGTCGATCGATTGCAGTTCCTGACGGCTGGCCAGGTAGTTTTGCAGCAGCGCCGCGACAAACCGGGTGCCCTGGGCGGGATCGCCAAAGCTGTAGACAATGGAGATCACGTTAGAACCCGGCAGGGTTTCGATTTTCAGGTTATCGACGGCCTCTTGGGTGTAGGTATCCAGGGCGGTGTCCCGAACCGGATCGGTCTCAAGCCCGAATGCATCGCGCACCGGATTGACCACGTATTCACGCAAGGGGGTGGTCACAAAACGCTTGATCGGTTCGGTCACCAGTTTGCTGAAGATCCCGGGGTTGGGCGCGTACTCGCCTTTGGCCCGCAGGTCGCTGATGGTCTGACGGATCAGGGCCGGCGAACGCAGGATATTGCTCTCGGTTTCCATGTCTGCCAGTGACGGCGGAATGAACGAGGCATCACCTTGGGTCAGGGACGTGGTGGCGTCTCCCTGGGAGAGTTTTTTGGATTGCACGATCACCTGCGCGGTGATGTCGAAGCTCTGCTTGAGCATCAGCGGCAAGATCAGGGCGATCACTGCAAAGATCAGGAAGACTCGTTTCACCAACTGCTTGTTGGCGAAGAAAATCCTGAAGAACTCATGCAGGTAGTTTTCCTTTGGGTTCATGGTCGGTCACCTGAGCGTTAGTTGTCGCTGTCTTTGTTGTCGACGCGGTAGGCGAATCCGAAGCCCACCCCCTGGAACAACACCACGTCCGCCAGTTGCCGCGCGAGCTCACCGGCGCTGGCCAGTTTGGTCTTGGGCACGTAAAGCATGTCGTCCGGTTGCAGGTAAGCAATCTGCGACGCATCACCGGACAAGGCTTTTTCAACGTCGTAATGCACGGCCTGCACATGGTTGCCGGTGCGGCGCATGATCACTACCGAATCGAGCCGCGCCTTGACGTTAGTGCCACGGGCCAGGGTCAAGGCTTCGAGTACCGAGACCGGCCGGCGAATCGGATAGGAGCCCGGTTGCGCGACTTCACCCAGCACATAGATTTCGTTACCCGACGTGGATTTGAGCATGACGTCGACCTTCATCCGCCCCGGCAATTGCGCGTAGCGTTGATTGAGGAACGTTTCCAGTTGGTTGACCGTCATGCCTTGCAGCGGCACGGAGCCGATTTCCGGGAAACTTGCATAGCCGTCGTTGCCCACAACGATCTCCCGGCTCATACCGGTAGCGGGGTGGTTCAGGTTGCTCTTGAGGTTTTGCTCGTCGCTCAGCGGGCTGGTCACCAGCACCGTCACCTGATTGCGATTAGGCTGAAAAAGAGATTTGCGCTCATAGGCACGCTGGATCTCCTGCCGTGCTTCGACAGCTGTCAGCCCGGCGATTTTCACCGAGGTATTGGCCCCCGGCAGTTCGATGGTGCCGTCGGGCAGCACCCGTTGGGTGCCGTTGAGCTGGCTGGCCGCGGTGAAGTTCAGGGCGACCTGGTCACCGGACTGAATGCGGTAAGCGCCCGAGCTACTGGTGCTGACGTGAAAGATCACATCCAGCACGTCCTTGGGCCGCAGGGTCTGTTCGACCTTGGGCATGTCGGTGGCCTGGGCATTGGCCGGCTCGGCCGTGAGGATCTGCACCGGCATCTGCTGGGTTTCACTGGTGCTGGAGCAACCTGCAAGCGGCAGCAACAGCAGGAGAAGCATTTTGGCGTTCATAGCGTCATCCTTTTCTGCGGTTGCTTACAGGTTTTTGTAGAGCCATTTGGGCATGTAGTACTTGCGCCGGTTGAAGACGCTGCCCACCAGTTTTGCGCCAGCCTGAGTCAGGCGCTGGGCTGCGGCCTGGGCCACCTCCCAGCGTGTGTCTTCGGCGCGCACCACCATGATCACGCCGTCCACCAAGGTGCTGATGACCAACGTGTCGGTGGCCGAATACACCGCGTCGCCGTCGATCACCACGAAGCGATAGCGATCGCCCAACTGGTTGAGCAACGGGGCCAGTTGTTCGGTCGTCAGGTGCTCGGCGCCGCGGATGTGCCGCCCGTTCGGCAGGATGTGGAAGGGCAGGCTGGAAACATTCACCAGGCAGTCCTGCAGCAGCGGCGGTGAGTCGTTGAACAGCAGGTCTCGAAAGCCGCGCTCTTTGGTCAGCCCCAGCTGTTGCGTGAGGTTGCCCTCCGACTGGCTGGCGTCGACCAGCAGCACTTGGCCGCTGCTCATTGACGCCAGTTGGCTGGCCAGCGCCAGGGCGCTGGTGGTGGTGCCGGCGCCTGGATTGGCAGCGGTCAGGAAGAGGATCCGCAGATCCAGGTCGAGCACGGTCGAGGTCAGGTTGGACTCGCTCGGGCTGGCGATGGTCAGGCTTTTGTTCGATGAACCGTCCATTTAACTCGCTCCGTGGCCGCTGAATACTTTGAAGGGGGTTTTCAACAGGATCTTCAGATCAAGCAAGAGGCTCTGCTCGGCGATATAGCTGAGGTCCAACTCAACGCGCTGGTCGAAGTCGATATTGCTGCGCCCGGATATCTGCCACAGGCCGGTCATGCCGGGGTAGATGCTCAGGCGTGCAAGGTGGCTGTCCTTGTAGCGATAAGCGTTGAACGAGGTCGGTCGGGGACCAACCAAACGCATGTCGCCGCTGACCACATTGATCAGGTTGGGCAACTCATCAAGGCTGCTGCGCCGCAGGAAGCTACCGATAGGGGTAATCCGCGGGTCGTTGTCGATCTTGAAATCGATGGCATCGGCGCCGTGCTTGTTCAGATGCCGCAAGGATTCCTTGAGCTCTTCGGCGTTGGTCACCATGGTGCGGAACTTGTACATGCCGAACAGGCGGCCGCGGTAACCGGTGCGCTTCTGCACGAACATCACCGGCCCCGGGCTGCTGAACTTGATCACCAGCGCCAGGCCCAGCAGCACAGGGGACAGCAGCAGCAGAATCACCAGCGCGCCAAGGCTTGCAACCACTCGGTTGGTTCGCGACAGCGTCCAGGGCCGACCACCGTCACGGCCGGTCATCCAGCCGCGGCCCTGCATGTGGATCGCCGTGTCCAGGCGCATTCGGTGTTCGGGGTCCAGGCGTTTGTCACGCAGCATGTGATTGAGCAACACGCCTTTTTCATGTCCAGTCATAGAGTCCTCCGCTGAAGCCCTTGCGCGAGTGGCGAGTGGGCGTTGCGCAGTGGGTAGTAGTCACGGAACCAGGCGATGAATCGTCCGAGTCCTTCATCCAGCTCGATCCGTGGCTGGAAACCGGTGGCCTGGGCCAGATCGCTGGCATCGGCGCAGGTGTTGAGCACGTCGCCCGGCTGCAGGGGCAGCAACTCGACGAGGGCTTTTTGTCCGAGGTGTTTTTCCAGCAGCGCCAGGTAGTCCTTGATCTCCACTGGCTGTTGTCCGCCAATGTTGTAAATGCGCCATGGCGCCATGCTGCTGGCCGGGTCAGGTTGTTCGCGGTTCCACTGCGGTGCTGGTTGGGGGGCGCGCTCGATCAGGCGGGCGATGCTCTCGATGATGTCGTCGATGTAGGTGAAATCACGCTGGTGCTGGCCGTAGTTGAACAGCTTCAGCGGCTGCCCTTCGGCAATCGCCCGGGCGAACTGGATCGGCGACATGTCTGGCCGGCCCCAAGGCCCGTACACCGTGAAAAAACGCAAACCGGTGCAGGGAATGCCGAACAGATGGCTGTAACTGTGAGCCATCAGTTCGTTGGCTTTTTTGGTCGCGGCGTACAGCGACAACGGGTGATCGACGCCGTCCTTGACCGAGTAAGGCGTGTGCTGGTTGGCGCCATACACTGAACTGGACGAGGCATAGATCAAGTGCTTGACCGGGTGGTGGCGGCAGCTTTCGAGAATGTTCAGGAACCCGCTCAGATTGCTGTCGACGTAGGCCCGGGGATTTTCCAGGGAGTAACGCACCCCGGCCTGGGCCGCGAGGTGAATCACCACCTGCGGTTGTTCAGCGACAAACAGTGCGTCGAGGGCCGTGGCGTCGGCCACATCGACTTTCGCGAGCTGGAAATCGCCGACTTGCTTGCGCACCCAATCCACGCGGTCGTGTTTGAGTTGCGGGTCGTAGAAGTCGTTGAAATTATCCAGGCCGCATACCTCATGCCCGTCGCGCAACAGCCGCAACAGGCAATGGGCGCCAATGAAACCGGCCGCTCCGGTGACGAGTATTTTCATGGCCGTGGCGCCTCGGGAACGATGTGCCGAAGCCCGATACCGCTGTAGTGCAAACCGGCCGCCGCCACGTGCTCCGGGTTGTAAAGATTGCGCCCGTCGACAATCACCCGCGCGCGCAATTTACTCGCCAGCAGATCGAAGTCGACCACGCGGAAGTTCTTCCACTCGGTGCAGATCACCAGCGCGTCGGCATCTTCCAGGGTGTCGTCGCGGGTGGCGCACAGGTGCAGGTCATTGCGGTAGCCGTAAATGCGCCGGCACTCGGACATGGCTTCCGGGTCGTAAGCCTGCACGCTCGCACCTTCGGCCCACAGCGCCTCCATCAGATAACGGCTGGGCGCTTCGCGCATGTCATCGGTATTGGGCTTGAAGGCCAGGCCCCAAATCGCGATGGACTTGCCGACCAGGCCATCGGGAAACAGCGCCTGCAGTTTGCTGAAGAGGATGTGCCGTTGGCTGTCATTCACATCGGTGACGCTACGCAGCAGGCGCAATGACATGCCGTGATGTTCGGCGGTGTGCAGCAGAGCCCGCAGGTCTTTAGGAAAGCACGAGCCGCCGAAACCGCAGCCGGGGTAGATGAAGTGGTAACCGATGCGCGGGTCCGAGCCGATGCCTTTGCGCACCGCTTCAATGTCGGCTCCCAGCAACTCGGTGAGGTTGGCCAGTTCGTTCATGAAACTGATGCGGGTGGCGAGCATTGCGTTAGCGGCGTACTTGGTCAGCTCGGCGCTGCGGTTGTCCATGAACATGAGCTTTTCGCGGTTGCGGCAGAACGGTGCATAGAGTTCGCTCAACTGGTTGCGCGCTTCATCGTCATTGGTGCCGACAATGATCCGGTCCGGGCGCATGCAATCGGCCAGGGCGCTGCCTTCCTTGAGAAACTCCGGGTTGGACACCACCCGCACGTTCAACGCTTTTTTGCCACGGCGTTGCAGTTCTTCGTTGGCAGCGATCGCCACTTGGTCCGCAGTGCCCACCGGCACGGTGGACTTGATGATCAGGGTGCGATCGGACTCCATGAAACTGGCGATTTGCCGAGCGACATTCAGCACATGGCTGAGGTCGGCGGAACCGTCTTCATCGGCGGGAGTGCCCACCGCGATGAAAATCAGCTCCGCGTGTTCGACCGCGTCACTGGCCTGGGTGGAGAAGAGCAGGCGACCGGCCTTGATGTTGTCTTCCAGGGTGCTGGACAGTCCCGGTTCGCTGATCGGGGGCACGGCTTGTTGCAGTTGCTTGATCTTGTTGAGGTCAATGTCGACGCACAGCACGCGATGTCCCACATCGGCCAATGCCGCGGCTTGTATAAGACCGACGTAACCCGTACCAAATACGCTCACGTCCATACTGGCGTGCCTCGTAAAACGGTGGATGTAACTGAAATGAGACTGTCAAAAGGGGTATAGCCCAGCCGTGGGAAAGCGAGTCAGCAAAATGACGGGTAGCGCGACCGGGAAAACCCCGGTTTGACGGGCTTTTTGCCATCAAGTGCTTGCCGCTGCTGGATTTGCCGCGATTTTGAGGGGTTTGTGAGGGTTTTAAGAAAACGATAAACGGTCGTAGGGCTTGAAACACAAGGGTTACAGACACTTGAGTGTGTCAGATTCGAGGCAACGTTTTTTTGACGCTTTGGGGAAAAAACCGGCATTTCTTGCGCTTCGAGGGCTCGGTGCTAGTGTCAGAAAATGGCCGACAATCCATTGGCCACGGAGGTGCTGTAATCACCATGATCCGTTACCTCAAGGAACTGTTACTGGTTCTGTATTTACTCAAGAGTTACGACTACTACCTCGATCGTCTTGACGCGCTGGGCATCGGTTTTCCTGTGCTGCTGTATGGCGCAATGTTCGTCGTGCTGACAGTGGCGTTGTTCATGACCGCGTACATCCGCCAGACGCTGATCCGTCATCTGTTCGCGTTGGTGATGTCTGGCTCGGCGGTGTTCTTCGACGTCTATACGCAAGTGACTGCCGGTTACATGACCTACAGCAGTTTTGTGTCGCTGGTGTATTCCGGTGGCTTCATTCAAGAGGCCGTGTACCAGTACCGCGATGCAATCATCAGCGCGATGGTCAGTGGTTTGTTGCTGCTGTTCGGTATCGGGCTCAAGCCGCGGCGACGGGCGCCATTACCGGGTGCACTGTTGGTGGCGGCGCCAGTGTTCGGGGTACTGATGCTCAGCACCGTGCTGTTCGTGCGGGCCGGCGAGGGCGCCCGTGGCTTGCCGATCATGTACACACCGTTGGCCTATCTGAATCTGTTCACCTATGAAGCGCTGCACAACACCGTCGGGCCGCGTGAGCCAGTGAGCCTGTCGCGCGTCGATCAGCCGGTGGGGCACGACATTGTGCTGATCATCGACGAGAGCATTTCCGGCAACTACCTGGACATCAACACGCCGTTCGGTGTGCACAGCAATCTCAAGGAACCGCGCCCGGGCGTGGACATCTTCAATTATGGCTACGCGGCGTCCATCGCCAATTGCAGCGCCGACACCAATGTCACCCTGCGCTACGGTGGCACCCGCGCCGACTACATGCGGATCAACAGCACATTGCCGTCGATCTGGCAGTACGCAAAAAAAGCCGGGCTGCGCACCGTTTACATCGACTCCCAGCGCACGGGCGGCAACTTGCAGAACCTGATGAACGCTGCCGAGCAAAAGGACATCGACGAGTTCGTGCAATTCGACCGCACCAGCGTGCGTGACCGCGACATGGCAGCGGCGGCCAAGCTGATTGAGTTGCTCAACGACGGTAAGCCGGAGCTGGTAGTGATCAACAAGGTCGGTGCGCATTTTCCGGTACACGACAAGTACCCGGACGCCTTTATGGCTTACCGCCCGACATTGCCCCGCGGGCAGTTCGTCGAAGTGGCGGACACGGGCACACGCGATGGTTTCAACGGTCAGCCGGATGATTGGTTGCTGTACCGCAACGCCTATAAAAATACCGTGCTGTGGAATGTCGGCGAGTTCTTCGCACGGGTGTTTGCTCAGGCGGATCTGAGCCATGCGCTGCTGATCTACACCTCTGATCACGGGCAGGATCTGCACGAGCGCGGTAACCCGGGGCTCAATACGCACTGCGGTGATGATCCGGTGGAGGAGGAAGGGTTGGTGCCGTTGGTGGTGATTTCCGGCAGCGATTTGCAGACCCTGGACTGGCAGGCGCAATTGCCGGCCAACAAGGATCGCTCCAGCCACTACAACATCTTCCCGACGTTGCTGCAGGTGATGGGTTATGACCTAGCGGGGATTGAGGCGGTGTATGGCAAACCCTTGAGTGTGCCGACGGGGGACGATTTCACCTTTAACTATCGTTTCAATGCACGGTTGGGGGCCAAGCCAGAGTGGAAGCACATTGACCTGAACAGCATTGTGACGCCGGGGCGGGTGGTGCCGAGTGTGGCGGTGGGGCAGTGAGGTTGTTTGTTGGCTAAGCCGGCCCCTTCGCGAGCAAGCCCGCTCCCACATTTGATGGGTGTGAACACAGATTTTGTGTACACCGGCGATCCCTGTGGGAGCGGGCTTGCTCGCGAAGAACGATAACGCGGTCCCGCTGCCGTCCGCTATCCTAGGCCCACTGCCTTCAACGAGTCTCCCCTCATGCTTTCGGTCCAGGGCGTCTTCAAAAGCTACGCCACCCCCCAAGGCCCGCTGCCGGTATTGCAAGGCGTCGACCTCACGTTGAAACCCGGCAGCAGCCTGGCGCTGATGGGTGAATCGGGCAGTGGCAAGAGCACCTTGCTGCACCTGATCGCCGGGCTGGACAAGGTCGATCGCGGCAGCATCCGCAGCGGCGAGCATCGGCTGGAGCAGATGAACGAAAGCCAATTGGCGAACTGGCGGCGGACCGAAATCGGTCTGGTGTTCCAGCAGTTCAACCTGATTGGCAGTTTGCGCGTTGAAGACAATCTGGCGTTTCAGGCACGTCTGGCCGGGCGCCACGATCCACGTTGGCAGGCGCATCTGGTGCAACGTCTTGGGTTGGGAGATTTGCTGCGGCGCTATCCGGAGCAACTGTCTGGTGGGCAACAGCAGCGGGTCGCCTTAGGTCGCGCCCTGGCATCGCAACCCAAACTGCTGCTGGCCGACGAGCCCACCGGCAGCCTCGATGAAGCCACCAGCGATGAGGTGTTGAAGTTGTTGCTGGAACTGCTCGACGACAGCCCGACAACTTTGTTGATGGTCACTCACAGCCCACGGGTCGCCGCGCGGCTGGCAGACAAAGTGGTGCTGCACGGTGGCCGTCTGGCTGGCGCGGACGAGCGCTGAAGTGCGGGTTTTTCGTGAGACGCTGCGGGCGCTGCTCAGCCATTGGCGACAGCACCCGGTGCAATTTTTCAGTGTGCTGACCGGGCTCTGGCTCGCCACCAGCCTGCTGACCGGCGTGCAAGCGCTGAACAGCCAGGCGCGAGAAAGCTACGCCCGAGCCAGTCAGCTGATCGGCGGCGAACCGCAAGCCAGTCTCACGGCACTCGGCGGTGGGGTGTTTTCCCAGCAAGTGTTTGTCGATCTGCGTCGTGCGGGTTGGCCGGTATCGCCCGTGTTGCAAGGCCGGTTGACGCTCAAGGGTCATGAAGAGCAGCGCTTGCAGTTAATGGGGATTGAGCCTGTGTCGCTGCCGGCTGGTTCCGCAGTGGCCGGGCGGTCGTTGCCGATCGAGCTGATCGTCGAGTTTTTCACCTCGCCTGGCAGCACCTGGATTTCACCGCAGACTTTACAGGCGTTGGGCTTGCGCGAAGGTGAAACCCCGGTAGCCCGGAGTGGAGTCACCTTGCCGCCGCTGCGTGCCCAGACCGACATGGCGCCCGGTGTGTTGCTGGTGGACATCGGCTTCGCCCAACAGATTCTGCAATTACCCGATCAATTGTCACGCCTGCTGCTGCCCAAGGATTTCACCGCGACCCTGCCTGATGAGCTCAAGGGCCAACTCCAGTTCAAAAGCAGCGGCGAAGAAAACAACCTCGCGCGCCTGACCGAGAGCTTCCACCTGAACCTCGATGCCTTGGGCTTCCTGTCGTTCGTGGTCGGTCTGTTCATCGTTCACGCGGCGATCGGCCTGGCGCTGGAGCAACGCCGAAGCTTGCTCAGAACCCTGCGCGCCTGCGGGGTCAGTGCCCGCATGTTGATTGCCTGCCTTGCCGTCGAGCTGGGTGCTCTGGCGCTGATCGGTGGTATCGCCGGCGTCGTCAGCGGCTACCTGCTGGCCGGCGTGCTGTTGCCGGACGTCGCCGCCAGCCTGCGCGGCTTGTACGGCGCCGAAGTGCCGGGGCAGTTGAACCTCAGTCCGCTGTGGTGGTTCAGCGGTATCGGCCTGAGCCTGTTCGGTGCCTTGCTGGCCGGTGCCAACAGTTTGCTGCGGGCGGCGCGTTTGCCGTTGCTGGCGCTGGCCAATCCGCAAGCCTGGCACCTGGCCCACGCGCGCTGGTTGCGGCGCCAGGGGTGGGTCGCGGCGATGGCGACGATGATCGCGTTATTGGCGTTGATCTTCGGCGACAGCCTGAGCAGCGGCTTCGTGTTGATGGGCGCGTTGTTGATTGGCGCCGCACTGGCCTTGCCGGTGGTGTTGAACAGTGTGCTCAACTGGGTGCTTGGGCGCAGTCGTTCGGTGCTCGGCCAATGGTTTCTCGCCGACTGCCGCCAGCAACTGCCGGCCCTGAGCCTTGCCTTGATGGCGCTGTTGTTGGCGCTGGCGGCAAACATCGGCGCCGGCAGCATGACCGCCGGTTTCCGTCAGACCTTCAGCAACTGGCTCGAACAACGGTTGACCGCCGAGCTGTACCTCAATCCGCAAAATCCCGCCCAGGCTCGAGAACTGCACACCTGGCTCAAACAACAACCCCACGTCAGCGCGGTGCTACCGAACTGGCAGGTATCGATCCAGTTGCAGGGCTGGCCGGCGGACGTCTTTGGCGTGATCGACCACCCGACTTATCGCCAGCACTGGCCGCTGCTGGAAGCCTTGGGCGACAACCCTTGGGAGCGACTGGCCAAGGACGACGCGCTGATGCTCAGCGAACAATTGGCCCGGCGGTTGAAGGTACGGCTCGGTGATCACCTGACGATCCCCACGCCGAATGGCCCATGGTCTCCGCGGATCGTCGGGATCTACGCCGACTACGGCAATCCCAAGGGGCATCTGCTGGTCAACATTAATCATCTGCTGCGCGGCTGGCCGCAGTTGACGCCCAACCGTTTCAACCTGCGCATCGACCCGGCATCGATCCCCGGGTTCCTGACCGCGCTGCAAGCACGCTTCGCCCTGGACGACAGCCGTATCGTCGATCAGGTCCGGCTCAAGGGCTGGTCCACGCAAGTGTTCGAACGCACCTTCGCCGCCACCGCCGCGCTCAACAGCCTGACGCTGTGCGTCGCGGGCGTGGCACTGTTCATCAGCCTGCTGACCCAGAGCCAAAGCCGCCTTGGGCAACTCGCGCCACTGTGGGCGCTGGGCGTGACTCGGCGCCAATTGATGCTGCTGAACCTCGGGCAAACCTGGTTGCTGGCGGTACTGACGCTGGTGCTGGCGTTGCCCTTGGGCATCGCGTTGGCGTGGTGCCTGGACACGGTGATCAACGTTCAGGCCTTCGGTTGGCGCTTGCCGTTGCGGGTGTTTCCGTTGCAACTGTTGCAGTTGATGGGCCTGGCCTTGCTCGCGACCTTGCTCGCTTCGGCGTGGCCGTTGTACTCGCTGTATCGCACGCAACCGGCGGATCTGTTGAGGACGTTTGCTCATGAAGATTAAGGTCGGCGTGTTGCTACTGGCCGCGCTGCTGAATGGATGCGACAACACACCTGCGCCGGAAAAAGGCTTCGCCGGCCTTGGCCATCAGGCCGCCGCATTTACCCCGGTGGTGCCTGGGCGAGTTTTCAATTTCCCGGCGGACCACGGCCCCCACGATGGCTTTCGCATCGAATGGTGGTACATCACCGCCAACCTCAAAGACGATCAGGGCCAGGAATTCGGCGCGCAATGGACACTGTTTCGCAGCGCCTTGAAAGCGACCCCCGAGCAACCCGGCTGGGGCAATCAGACCATCTGGCTGGGCCACGCGGCCGTGACTTCCGCCACGGTACATCACGCCGCCGAACGCTACGCCCGAGGCGGCGTCGGCCAGGCCGGCGTGAGCCTGGCGCCGTTCAATGCATGGATCGACGATTGGCATTTCAGTAGTCAGGCCAGCAATGAAAATCCGCTGGCGGACCTGCAACTCAGCGCCCGCGACAAGGCTTTTAGATACCAGCTTCGACTGACCTCCACACGTCCACTGATACTTCAGGGCGACAAAGGCTTCAGCCAGAAATCCGAACAAGGCCAGGCGTCGTACTACTACAGCCAGCCGTTTTTCCAGGCCAGCGGCACATTGGAAATCGATGGCAAAACCTACACGGTCAGCGGCCCGGCCTGGCTCGACCGCGAGTGGAGCAGCCAACCCCTGACCGCCAACCAGACCGGTTGGGACTGGTTCTCCCTGCACCTGGACAGCGGCGAACAGGTCATGCTCTATCGCATGCGGCAAAAGGACGGCGCGCCGTACCTCACCGGCACCTGGATCGATGCCCAAGGGCAAACGCAGTTATTGCATGCCGACGACATCAGCCTCACCCCACAGGAGAAGGCCAATGTCGCTGGCCGTTCGATGCCTGTGAGCTGGTCGATCAAGATACCCGCCAAGCACCTCGATATCACAATCGGTGCCCTCAACCCCAAGGCCTGGATGGACTTGCGCATTCCCTATTGGGAAGGACCGGTGCGGCTGAGCGGCAGCCATGGCGGGCAGGGGTATCTGGAGATGACCGGGTATTAAGATCAAAAGAGGGTTATGCCTATGCCGCAATGTCGCGGGTGTACTCGGTCGGTGTAGGAGCTGCCGAAGGCTGCGATTTTTTGATCCTGCTCAATGCGTCCAATCCACAGGAACTCCCAGAGGCCTCCATCTCTCTACCGTAATAATACCGGCAGGAGCCCGCCGTGAACGTTGCCCACGAAGTCGACGATCCCGAAGCCTGAACACCACCCACATCGACCTGAAGAAAAACCAGCTGACCTTCCAAAACCCGGCCGGCCAATCCAAAACCGTCAACGTCGAAAGGCCTGAAGTCCAGGCGAAACTGAAAGATCTGAAAGTTGGGCAGAGCGTTATGGTGACCTATACCGATGTGCTGAAAGTAACCAGCCAACACCCAAGCTGATCATTACTTGTACGTATTGATTGTTCTTGTACAAATAATTGTATAAGAACAATCATTTTTAATGGTCGAACTGGTGAGTTTAAGAAGTTTGTATCTGAAGTTTTAGCAAAGGCTTACGAAATATCACGTGCATAAATTTCATGTTTATACCGAGGACATATCGGCCAAATTCTATTAAAATCCTTCCCGTTCGCCCGGTGTCAGGGCTCTTTACCGGTGCATGGATTGCCAGGCCATTACACTGGGCGAACACCTCCTCTGGAACGCAATGTTTAAAAGTTTCGGATATAAAAAATGGGCGACCTTGAAGTCGCCCATTTTTATTGGCTGGGTTAAAGCTGTGGCGCCGGACACCCTACCGGGGGGCTGTAATGGCGTTTGTAGCCTGAGTCCATTTCAACCCGAAATTGTATCCATTATCGGCGTGCTGGCCTGGAGCTGCTGCCGGTAGTTGGTTGCACGCTGTAGCACGCGGGTCAAGGCCTGAAAGGTCGCCGGTTTGGTTAAAATGTCATTGGCACCGGCGGCCCGGAAACGTTCTATCTCGCCCGAAAAAGCACTCGCGGTGAAAGCAACGATGTAGCAAGTATCGCCCAGTGGTCGTTTGCGGATTTTACGGATGGCCGTTAGCCCATCCATGACAGGCATGTTGATATCCATAAAAATGATATCTGGGGTCGAAGTCATGCACTGATTGACCGCCTCCAAGCCATTTGACGCAAGACCGGGTGCATAGCCCAACTCTTGTAACATCGCCATTGCAACTTTCTGACTCACGGGATGGTTTTCCACCAGCAGAATATCGAGCGGGTAATCCTCGGCAAAGGATGAGTCGAAATCAACCGATGCATGATCATCCCGGATGGGTAGTTCCGAGACTGAAAAAAGCTCCATGGGGAGTGAGAAGGAGAACGTCGATCCGACGCCAGGCTGACTGGTAAAGGATAAAGTCCCCTGCTGCGCCTCGACCAGATTTTTGCAGATGGAAAGACCGAGCCCACTCCCGGTAAAGCGTTGACTGGCCGGTCCTTTAAACTGAGCAAAGGGCTTGAACAGGCTGTCTTGCCGTTCCATTGGGATACCTATGCCGGTATCGCGTATGGAGAATTCGAGTCGGGCCCGAGTGCCGTAACCGCTAGTCGTGACCATGAGCGATACTTTTCCGGCTTCGGTGAATTTAACCGCATTGCCCAGCAAGTTGATCAATATCTGGCGCAGGCAATTGGTATCGGTTTTGACCAAGGGAGGTACGTCTGGTGAGACCAGGGCCTCAAGTACAATTGGCTTGTCCTGAATGTTTTGCCGGATCATTTCAATACTGGATGAAACCAGAGCTCTGATTTCGAAGACACGAGGCGTCAATTCAAGTTTTCCCGCTTCGATTTTTGCAAGGTCGAGAATGTTGTCGATAAGAGACAGCAGGGCTCGCCCGCTTGTATTAATCGTTTGTAGCAGACTGCTTTGCTCGCGGTTCAGGGCGGACCTCGCCAGCAACTCCGTCGCGCCGATAACACCGTACATGGGCGTGCGAATTTCATGACTCATGGTGGCCAAAAATCTGGTTTTTGAACGATCAGCGTCCTCGGCGGCATTTTTTGCCTGATTCAATACCTCTTCGTTTATTTGCAATTGCTGGAGATGAGCGCGCATGCGTATAAGGCTGAAGACGAGAAATACCAGAATGGCCAGGATGATATGCTGCAGGGAGTCTTGATTAAGTTGCTGGTAGTAATCCGCCAACGTCATCTCCGCACCCGCAATATAAATCGTACCGTCCTGCGATCTCATCGGGACGAAGACGGCGCGAAAATCTCCCCAGTGATCCGAGTAGTCGATCCAGGTGGGTTCGGTGCGCTCAAAACTGTCGAGCAAAGCCTGACTGGCATCCGGGTAGGGATCGAAAAAGCGTACGAAATTCTTCTCCAAGATCTCTTTTTTCGATGCGCTGGAGCTGACTAGATAAGCCTCGCCCGAGCGTTTGACCACACTGTAGACAAAAGCAGTCCCCATGGAATCGTTGAAGCTGGAGAGCCGTTGAATGGCATTCCAGTCCTCCGCCTCGGATTTGGACTGTTTGTCGATCAGATTGTCATGGTAGCGATCGCCAAGGATGGCCGAAGCGCCCAACGCGGCATGCAGCAGCTTGTTATTAATATTGTCAGTGAGGATCCCTTGAGTCTCGACGTAGAGGTAGTAGATATAGCCACTGACACCTACTATGTAGACCAAGAGAAAAATCCACGTTTTCCGCTTGAGTTTGAACATAAATCACAGCCTCCATACTGTAGGCCCAAGCATAATTTGAAGGCGAGCTGAAAACCATTGTTTTGTTTTTTGCTATTTTCAGGTGAGGCGTTACTTGACCGAATAGCCAGTTTTTTTACTCGCCGATTTTTTGGATTGATCAGAAATTTAAAGACAGTTTTTAACAAACTCTTGTGAAGTGCAGCGTGTATAAGTCTGGGCGGCGATGTTTAAATGTGTCGGACATAAAAATGGGCGACCTTGAAGTCGCCCATTTTTATTGGGAAATTTAAAGCTGCGCCTGTAGCCGCCGCCCGACCACATCCAGCAAATCGCAACCATCGCGCAACGGGAGTGCCAACACCCGCGCAAACTCTTGCAACAGCGCAGCATCACCACCAATCGCTTCGCCCAGGGAAAGCGTTTCCAATAGTTGAGTGACGCTGCGAATGCGATACGCCGCCGTGTCGTGCAACACGTCGACAGGCGCTTCGGTGTCGATCAGCAGGGAAGGGATCGTGCAGTCGATGCCGGTAATCGGCATGTATCGAGTCATGGTTGAACCTCCTCAGCGTCGGACGCCCCACCGGGTGGATCGAGGTTGTCCAGCGCCCGGTTTACCAATAACTCGCCCAGTACGGCCAATTGCTGAATCGATAGCGCCAGACTGCGGTGCGAGCCTTCGAGTTCGCGGGCAAAGTCAGTGGTCAGCACGTTGAGCGAGGCGAGGGTTTCGTAGGCGTGGCTTAGCAGGGTTTCGGTGTCAATGTTGGGGAGGAGGGTGAAAACGTGGCTGATGGGGTCGGGATTTTGTGGGTCGCGGAGACGGGCGCTGATGGTGCGTTGGGTTGCTTGGCTGAGTTGATTGGGGTCGAGGGATTCGGGTGGAAATTTTTTCATCGTGAAGCTCCTGAAACAATGGAGCCGCAAAGCGGCATTTGCATGCCTTGATCGTGTTCGGCCTGTCAAAACCGGTCGCTGAGGTTGCAGCGGCTGGGGGAGGTTATCTGGGGAAGAAGGGGTGTACAAGTTCATTGGGAGCGACGGGTTTTGTGGGAAATGTCCGATGCTTTTGTCAGCCGTCCCGAGGGGCAGAAAAATTGAGTCAGATTTGGTTTTAAGTGAACTCGGGTTTTTTATCGCTCATGTAAACTGAGGGTCCACAAAGTAGTGGATATTTCGTTGTGAATTCAATTATCGAGCTGTTGTTCGAAGCGTGAATCGTGAAGAGATTTTCGCTCTGAGTGATTCTTATGCTAAGTTTTTCTTTTGTAGGTATATTTTTGATCGTCAGGTTGCTGATTTCGCTGCAGTTTAAACCGATGCAACATGTATTGAATTCAGCCTTTTTCCATTTTGCGGGAGGGGCGTCAGGGAGCTCTTCGATGTCAAATTCCAGTATTATCGTTGGTCTGTTGTTGTCGATATTTACTGTGGAAAGTTCAATGAAGCCGATTGGTACGGGGCTTTTGAAAATCTGATTGAAAAAAATGCTGCCATCGATATCGTTCCAGAACTTCATTTTTGCTCCTTGTGGCCAAACTTAGTGGGTAGATTTGTTTTTATGAACGAGTAGAAAATAAATCTGTCCCCTGTCCCCTGTCCCCTGTCCCCTGTTCCTTGTCCTGTTCCTTCTCTTCTTTTTTTCGATTCGCCTTTCAGTCTAGCGGATAGTCACATGTCCAAGGTGGAGTGAATAGCTCTGGATTGATGTTGTTCTCTTGAAGGTAGTCATTTATCTCTTCTTCGGTTTCTAACGTTTGACACTTGATAATGGTAGCGTCTCTGCTTCCAATGCTATCTCTTGTTTCAATTATTGACTTAGGTATTGTGAAGTCTATTGCTACATATTTTGAATATTTTGCGTCTTCCAAGAACTTATAATAGAGCTCTCCTGGATATCTGTTTGTAAAATTCAAATGGTATACCGCGTATATAGCAATCCATCTGCGTAAGGAGTCGTCGTTTGTAGGGAGTTCTTGCGCGATTTCTGTATACGATTTCGCTTCCAGACCCCACCAGACTTTTCTTGGGATTATTTTTGGATTGCTCATTTTTGACCTTGAAATTGATTTGGTCAATCGAAAAAGTGACAGATTTATTTTTATGAACGCTTAGAGAAAGGTGACTAGAAAAATAAATCTGTCACCTTTTCTTTATAAGGACTGACTTTGCAACAAGCTCTGTACCGTACTCAGTCCAGTTTGACTCCTCCGAATCGCCGATCCATGAGTGAAGCTTTTCATAAGTCTCGTTTTTTTTCATAACCTTTCATGGGGTGACCCCTGTTGGATAAGATGAAATCACTGCACCGCTTTCTTGCGGTCACTTGCCATTTATGTTGGGTTTTGTTTTAAAAGCTTTGAATGATGTTTGGTATTTCAGTTTTGGTTGTTTTTATGGTGTCTAACATTTCAATTAAGGATTTTATTTTATCGCTATACTCTATTGGGGCGATAAGTTGTGCGGCTGAATGAGTATCGCTTTCTATGAAGCGGCCTATGAGGGTTTCTCGACTATTTGTTAAAAGGTCAAAGATGTTTTGCGAGGTGATGCCTTTGTCTGCTTTACTAAGCTGTTCCCATATAAGGTTGAGGTTAGGGGTGGACTTTTTGAAGATTAGAATTGTATTTCGATGCTGTGTTAACTCGTTTGGTTCGAACTTGTTGTCTAGGCTATTGCTGGATTGAATATATGAATATATTTTTGATGTTTCATTTTTTTTTATTAAATCTTCGTCGGTTAAGGTTTTTTCAATTTCTTTGCGTAGACGTACCTCTTGAATTTTATGTTGCTCCAAGGAGTAGCCAACTGTTCGCCATTTCATCACGATTGACCATTCGGGTGCCAAAGAATTAGTGACTTTGCTCCAAGTGCCCCATACTTCCAAAATGGACGGACCAAGAAATGAAAAAGTTATGAATCCGGGAGCAGTAGTATAGGTTGGTTGCTCCCATAGCTTTATTACTGGTTCACAAGTATAAAATGTGCTCATGGTTTTTCTTTCTTGAAGTAGGTGTGTGAGTTGTCTCCCTCTTTTAGGGCTGCTTTTGTACCTGTGGTCCCAGTGACTTCTGTATTGAAGTGTGGGCCTTCATTACCTTTCACGTGGCCAAGGGAGTGTTCGCGTATTGTCACAGTTCGCCCATCCTTGACCAAAAAGGGGACAGATTTATTTTAATTCGCATAGAAAATAAATCTGTCTCCTTTTCTTTCAATGTTGGCGGCGTGCTAGTCCGTGAATTCTAAGTGAGGTTGTCAGCGCCCCAATAAAATTTAAAAAACTCTGAATTTTAAGGGGCGAAAATTTAAATGTGAGATTAATTGGTCTTTTTTGGTTGCGTAAAAAATATAAGTTGGAGGTGGAATTGTCTATTTTTTTAACCATATTTTCTTGAATGTATTGGTTTAACTCTGATTCAACTGTAGTGAGGTTTGTGTATTTTGCATGTTTTTCTGGGAATTCGCATGCATAGTTATACAAGCGCCATGCGTCGAATCCATCGGTTCTTCCATTTGGCCCGAAATCGAAATCCACACAGTACTCCGGGTATTCGATCATGCATCCGTTCCCATGTAATTGATAGCTTACACTCTTAAAAATCTCTCCTCTTTGAGCTATTTTATTGTCATGCCATAATTGGTGTAGTGATCTCGAGCCGAATTTGTCTTCAAGCAACTGTAGTGAGGTTTCTACAGCGCCTAAAAAATCAAAAATTAATAATTTCAGATTTTTGTTAATCATCTTCTCAGCCAAAAGGGGAGCAGCCAAAAGGAACAGATTTATTTTCATGAGTGCGTAGAAAATAGATCTGTCGCCTTTCTTGTTATTTTTTTTTTGGTTGCTAAGTTACTCTGAGTCCATAAGTGTTTTGTATTTCGCAAATGTAGTGATAGCTTGCTCGTCGCCATCAATTAAGTTTTCATAAAAGCTAATGTTTGTGGCCCATTCTTGGAATATAAGCGAGCTTTTGTATTTGTTGTTTTCTTGGGTTCGAAAGCTAAGTTTCCAATGAGAGGAAAGTCGCTCATCAATAATATCAAAGACATCAGCTGCATATGGTTTTGGATACTCATCATCTTCTTCTGCGCATATATAGAACCAAGGGCAGTTGTCTCGAAACTCGATGCCGTAAACCGTGTATTCCATTCCCAGTTGCAAGTCTAGCTCGCCGTCAGGCATGAATATGTAACGCTTTAAACGCATGACGGTTTCTGGTGCTGATATGTCATTCAGATTGTTGATTTTGCATACGACTTTCATTTGTCGATGGCTCCGGGTGGCACTGATGGGTCATTACCCCAAGGTTTTATATCATCGGTGCTGTGTTTTTTGAATTTGAAATCCATGAGCTCTCCGGTCTGCGGATTGCGTACATAATGTACTACGGAGTCATTTCCGTTCTTCGATTTTATCTTGAGCTCAATTTTATCCATTCCTTTAAAGGCAGGATCATTGAGGTTTTCGATAATAACGACGCCTCGACCTTCTTTAGCTGCCTGTAATGTCATCTGATCTTGAATGCTTTTAGGTTCCCGACTCCACTTGTCCGGTTTTGGAGGGGCTGGAGGGGGAGGAGATCCTTCATTTACGGTCGCTTTAACTGGTGGATCTTCCAGTCTGATTTCCGGCTTGCTACCACCCGCTCCAGGACAGCTTGTCAACCCCATCGGATCCACCCACCCCGTAGGGTTAGGCACGTATTGGTAGTTGTTCAACCCACCCGCCAGCTTAATCGGATCCGGCGTCAGAAACCGTCCAGTCCCCGGATTGTAGTAGCGATGCCGGTTGTAATGTAAGCCTGTCTCGGCATCGAAATACTGGCCCTGAAAGCGCAGCGGGTTGTCGATTTCGGCGACGTCCAGCGCAGCGAGGTTGCCATAGGCGCGGTACTTGGCCGACCACATGATTTCGCCGCTGTAGTCGGTGAGTTCCTGCGGGGTGCCGAGGTGGTCGAGTTGGTAGTAGAACGGCGCGGCCTTTAGCGGGCCTTCGCCATCGAGCATCACCAGCGGGCGGAAGCTGCCGGGTTCGTAGATGTAGCTGCGATAGCGGTTGTCGCCGCTCTCGGCGATGAGGCGTTCGCCTTGCCACAGGAACTCGGTGGTGTGGCCGTCGACGGTCTTTTCGATGCGTCGGCCGAAGGCGTCGTATTTGTAGGATGCGACGCTGCCACCCGGCAGGCTGACGCCGATCAGGCGATGTTGGCAGTCGTAACGGTACTCGGTAACGAGTTTCTGCCCGGCGCCTCGGCGTTCGCGGATCAGGTTGCCGTAGGCGTCGTAGTCGTAATGACGGTCGCCCTGCATCAGCAGGCGGTTGCCCTTGACGTTGGCCAGGTTCGCGGTCGGCTCGTTGTTTTGGCCGAGGAGGTTGCCCGCCGGGTCGTGGGCGAAGCTTTCAGGCGTAGCGCCGCGTACGTTGATCAGGCGGTCAAGCGGATCATAGTGATAGCTGCGGTGGCCTTTGCGGCTGTCGTCGATGCCGGCGAGGTTGCCATTGGCGTCGTAGGTGTAGCGGCGCTGGAACAGATTCTTTTCGCGCTGGCTGACGCTGTGTGCTTGCAACCGACCCTGTTCGTCGTACTGGTATTGGCTGAGCAGCAGCCCTTGTTGACGCTGCTGTTCGCGGCCGGCGTTGAACTGGTGGCTGGTCAGGCGCGAACCATTGAGGTCGATGCTGCTCAGCTGGCCGCCAGGCTGGTGGCGGTAATCGAGCTTGCTGCCGTCCGGCAGGCGGCAGTGTTTCAGTTGGCCGACGCTGTCGTACTCGTAGCGCAGAGTGCCCCAGCCCTGGTGTTCGGTGATCAGGCGATCTTGCAGATCGTATTCGTAGGCGAGGGGCCAGTGGCTGTCGTCGACGTTGACAAGGCGCCCGAGGGCGTCATAGTTGTAGTGAATTTCTTCACCGTCAGCCAGGGTTTTCACCAGCAGGCGGCCAGCAGCGTCGCGCTGGTACTCGGTTATCAGCTCGCTGCCATCGTCGCCGAATTCGGTTTTCTTCAGCAACCGACCGTTAAGGTCGTATTCATAGGCGGTACGGCGACCGTCGAAACCGGTTTCCTGCTGGATCTGGCCGTTCGGGTAATAGTCGAGGTGGTAGTGCTCGCCACGTTCGTTTTCGATCTCGGTGAGCAGCAGGCGCGAGTTGTCGTAACGGTAGCGCAGATGGCTGCCGTCCGGATTGATGCGGCGGCTCACGAGGTGCAGGTTGTCTGCGTATTCGTAGCGGGTGATGCGCCCGAGTTCATCCCGTTCGGCGGTGACGCGACCATACGGGTTATAGGTGAAGGCGCGGGTGGCGCCGCCCTGGAAGGTGATTTGTGTCAGGCGATCAACGGCATCCCATTGGTAATGGGTGATGGCGCCGGTTTCATCCTGACGTGTGATTTGTCGACCTAGCGCGTCATAACGGTACTTGCGTTGGCTGCCGTCGGGCAGGCGTTCTTCCAACAGTTGACCGAGGTTGTTCCAACCCAGTTGATGACGACTGCCATCGGGATGGCGGATTTCCAGCAAGCGGCCTTGACGGTCGTAGTTGTAGTGGGTTTCGGCGCCGTGAGGGTCTGTTTGCTGGGTGATATCGCCTTGACGGTTGCGCTCGTACTTCCAGCGCGCTTTACCTCGTTGGACATCAATGAGTTGACCATTGAAGTAGTTGTAACGGGTCGGTTCGTCTTCTGGCGGGATCACGGCCATCAAGCGCCCGGCATCGCTGTATTGATATTCGGTGATGGCGCCCATCGGGTCTTTTACTGCGACCAGACGTCCCTGATCGTCATAGGCTTTCTGCGTTTCCCCACCATCGGGAGCGGTCTCGCTGATCAAACGCGCATTCTTGTCATGCACGTACACATGCTCGCTGCCGTCGGAGTTGTAAGCAGTCACTGAACCTTTGTCATCCCACTCGTAACGCGCTTCCAGCTGCGAGTAGTTAGCCCAGTGGCGGACGCAACGGGAAAGCTTGCCTTCACGCTCCCATTCCCAGAAAAAACTGGCACCACCGGCCAGTTGCCGTTCCAGAATGACGTGCTGGTCGTTGTAGTGGTAATGCTCGGTTTCACCTGCTGCATTGGTCGAGGATACGAGCTGATTGCGCGTGTTGTAGCGGTAGGAGACCAAGGTCTGAATGGTTAGCCATGGATCCTGGCGTTCACCGCGGTCGTTATACTCGGAGCGTTGTTGCTGATGATCCACTGCGGCGATATGACGGTCGTCGTAACGCAACAGCAAGGCGCGGCCTGCACCGTTGTCGATGCGTTGAATGCGGTCGACAAAGTCATAACTGATATGCACCCGATTGTCATAGGCATCGCTGATGGTGATCAATCGCCCGGCACGGAAGTGATAGAAGCGTGCTTTTGGTCCCGCCTGGGTAAGGATTAACTCACCGGGTGCATCGCCCAAATAAATCGCCGCCTGCGCCAGGCTGTTGGTGATAGCCGGACGTTGTTCGGTTGGTATCGGGAAGCGGATCTGGCGGTTTTCGTTGTCCGTCCACAGCACACCTTCATCGTCCAGTTGCAAACGATGAGACAAGGAATGGCTCCAACCATGGCCAAGACGGCTGTCGATTTCGACCGCACTGCTTCGGTAAAGGCGCGTCCATTCCAGAGGCAACAACCCACCCAACTCGCCGTCGGAGAGGGTCAGCAGTTCCTCGCCGGTCACCATCGAAATCGGGTCGTCTTTGAGGCAGGTTTTGTTGGCACACTCGGTGGGTTGGTCAGCCGGGTTTTTCGATTGGTTTGGCGCGTTGTCGACCACCTCTTTTTGCTCGACGCGTGTGGCGCTTTCAGTTTTGCCGCGCGCCTGGATCTGCGCATCCGTTTCCACTTTTCCACCGGCGACAGGTGGCTTTTTCTTCGGCGCCATTGCTGTTTCGGCGGGTTTGGGCGGGGCGATCTCAACGTTGGCTTTACGCGCCGGGTTGAATGCCGAATTGCCATTAAGCAATAAAGGCCGAGCAGCCTCGGTATGCGGTGTGGCGCTTGTTTTGCTGACTTTCATCAGCATGCCGGTAAAATCTTCAATCAGTTTCACAACTTTGGCGCTGTTTTGCGTGGCTTTAACTACCTTCGTGCCAATACGCACGGCCAGGCCGAGACCACCGGTCAGGACCACACCAACCAGAATGTTCAGCAGGAACTCTGTGGTCAGCTGAGCCAGCACTTCTGTGCATGTCTGCGGTGGCAGCATCTTCACCCAGGCCATGATGGCGGCAACGTAGATCCACATTAGTGGTTCATCGCTGGCGATCAACAAGGCGGTGTGAATGGCCTCAGCGGAGGCGTCATAAATCTTCTTGATTTGCTCTTCGGTGAAGAAGTTTTTCAGCTTCTCGTAGTTCTCACGAGGATGCGCAACCAGGTTGTAGAGGCTTTTGATATCGCCCCACAAACCCATGATCGCTTTCAGAAAGCCTTCCCATGCGGCCTCCAGCTCCTGCAGGGCGCGGCCACCCATCGATGCGTCGGTATGTGCCTGCCAAAGCGGTAGGAAACTGGTGCTCCATTCAGTCTGCAACCAGCCGCTCAAATCGCCGATCACGCCCTGATAGGAGTTGAACAGGCTGTCGATCTGCGCGCGTGTAGGGTTCGGGAAGAACGTGATTTTGTATTGTTGATTAGGCGTGAGGCCGGTGACTTCCAGAATCCCGGTCGAGTCGATTGTCTTGTTGATTTCCGGTCCGGTTTCGTTCTTGCCAATGAACCGGCCATCCACCACAGGCACCAGACGGACCGGCGTATTACCGATCGGAACAAATCGCGCAGACTCGAAGCTATGCAAAAGCGTGAGTTTGCCGTTTGCCGGGCAGTTGGCATAAAGGGTGTTTTCCTTTTTGCTGTCCTTGTCCTGAGTGTGGACCTCATCACCGACCTTGAATTGCTGTTCCGCGTCCAGGACTCCGCCGTACCAGGCCTCGGCATGCTCACGGTAATCCTTCAGGCACTTCTTGAAGTCACTGACGATGACCTGAGCATCTGGTTGTTTCGCTGTCAGGTTCCCAACGATCGAACCCATCAAAATGCTCATACAGCCACCTCATTTTCCAGATGGGCCTTCAACAGCCCGGTGAAGTTTTCTTCCGTGAATGGCGTGCGTTTTACGAAGCGCGCCACTTTTGTTCGCAGGTTGGGTTCGGGAAACGAGAAGTACAGGTCGGCGTGATCCTCCTTCAACCACTGCATCATGTTGCCGACTACGGTCGATGGGTTTTGCTTGGTCAGGCCATCCAGCAACGCCTTCGGAACCTCCCACCAAGGCCAATCCTTCGCCGGCGGCACCACCCTCGGTCCAACCTCCAGGCTTTTGCCATTAATCAGGTACCGATCAAACACCGGCAACACTTCCCCAGCGGCATCGCCGAGACCTTCCAGAATCGGGTAGATATGCCGCCCATCCCAGAACCGGAAAAACACTTCAGTCCCGTCCGGCATCCTCACCTGAGTGAGGCTACGCAGATGCTCGAACACCACGTTCGGTTCGCTGCGGGAAATGGCCAGCCACCCCCAATCGAGGGTGTCCGTTTCGGCAATCCATGACAGGAAGCTTGAGTTGGGTTTCAACTCGGTGAGGTAGGGCATCACTGGCTGCCAAGCCGCGTAGGGTGTACCGCCCCAGATCGGGATCGCCTGGGTTGTGGGTTCATTTTGGTAAAGCGTCTTGAGCGCTTCGGCATCGCTGGCGGCGCTGACGATCAGGTACAAACGTTCGCCCGTCTGCAACGGCCGTTCAGCCAGCCAAGCCTGTGGAGTCATCGGATCAGATCGCACAAACACCTGCCTTGCACTTCTCGCACTCTTCACAGAACGGCGCATTGCGCTTCAGCGTATTAATCTGCGCCGGGGTCAACACCGCACCAGCCTTGTCCGCATCCGCCTGCTTCAACACCCCCGGCAACAACGGCGCAGCCCCCGTCCCACTTCCCGGCCCACCTCCAGAGTTCATGTTGATCACCGGCCCGCTCAGCGTCACGCCGCTGGCGTCGATCTTGATGAAGCTGCCGCCGCCCTTGAGGGTGAGTTCGCTGCCGGCTTCGAGCACGACTTTCATGCCGCTGCTCAGGTGGATTTCCTGACCGGCTTCGATGAACTGGCCGGTGCCGATCTTGATGTGCTGGTTCACGCCCACGGTGAGGTGGTCGTTGGCGCGGGTTTCGACTTTGCGGTCGGCGTAGACGGTGTGGTGTTCTTCGGCCTTGAATTCGCTGTAGCTGTTCTTCTCCACGGTGTCGTGGCGTTCGTTGCCGACGCGGATTTTCTGGTCGTGTTCGACGTTTTCGTCCCAGTCGCGCTGGGCGTGCAGGAAGATTTGTTCCTGGCCTTTCTTGTCTTCGATGCGCAGTTCGTTGTAACCGCCGCCACCCGGAGAGCTCAGGGTTTTGAAGGTGCTGCGGGTTTTGTTCGCCGGCAGGGCGTACGGGACGACGTTTTCCTTGTGGTACAGGCAGCCGCTGATCAGCGGTTGGTCGGGGTCGCCTTCGAGGAAGCTGACCAGCACTTCCATGCCGATCCGCGGGATGGCGATGCCACCGTAATGGGCGCCGGCCCAGGCGGAGGAGACGCGCAGCCAACAGCTGGTTTTGTCGTCGGCCTGACCTTCGCGGTCCCAGTGGAATTGCACTTTGACGCGGCCGTACTGGTCACAGTGGATCTCTTCACCTTTGGGCCCGGTGACCACGGCGCTCTGGTTGCCGAGGATCCGTGGCTTGGGGTGGTTCAGCGGCGGGCGGTTCGGCACGTCCCAAGGGGTGGCCTGGAAGCGGTTGCGGTAGCCCTGGTGGAAATCGTCCTTGAGGTTCGTCGTGCTGCTGGTGACCGACTCTTCCAGCACTTGCGGCTGTTTGCCTTCGTGGAGGATTTCGGTCAGCAGCCACAGGTCGTTCCACTTAGGCTTAGGGTGTTCGGTCAGGGCCAGGAAGTGGCCGCTGACCAGCAACGGCTGATCGCTTTTGCCTTCGACGAGCTGGAAGTCGCTACGGTGACGCTCGAGGGCGCGCTTGGCCAGGTGCTTGCCGCGTTCGCGGTCGATGAAGCGACCGGGGTAGTCGTAGTCTTCAAGGTCGGGCAGGGCGTCGCCACGGTGTTCGCTTTCCAGGGTCAGGCGCGGTTTTTCGAAGTCGTAGTCGCGGCGGGTGGTGCGGCTGGTGCGGGTTTCCAGGCGCAGGTCGAAGCGCTTGATCACCGGGTCGTTGGCGACCATGCCGGAGTCTTGCTGGTAGGCCACGGGCGCGAGTTTCGGGAACACCGTCTGGTCATCGCCGAACACCAGCTTGTGGGCCGTGGCGCTGTGCTGGAAGTGGTAATGAATACCTTCTTCCTCGCACAGACGCTGGATGAACTGCAGGTCCGATTCATCGTACTGAACGCAGTAAATGCGCTCGGGATAAATCGCCCCGACTTTGAATTGGTAGGCGTTGCTCTGGATACCGTGCTCTTCGAGGACCATGCCGATGATTTTCGGCACGCTGAGGTTCTGGAAGATGCGTTGGTTGATGCGGTGCGCCAGGTAGGACAGCTGCGGACGCAGGGTCACGGCGTAGCGGGTCAGGCGTTTGCCGGAATCGCCTTGGGCGGCGCGGTAGATCTGGCCATGAATGCCGCTGCCGTCAGGCGAGAGCTGCAAAAAGGCCGGTTTGTGCAGCAGGGTCTCGAGGTCCCGGGACGGCTGTTCACTGACCAGCTCCACCTCAAACACAAAAGGCTGGCTGATGGCTTCCCGACCTTGCAGGGCAAGGACCTGGAGGTCGTTTTCCAGACCTTCGACAGTCAGGGCAAAGTGAGTCTGATTGGCCGGCGCGAACATCCCTTGTTCCTCGTGCAGTGCTGCGGCGCACGCCGGCACCCAAACGGGCGCTTGCGGACGCGAAAATTCCTGGAAGGCGCAAATGACATCGACCAGCAGAGCTGGCCGATGTTTGGAACCGTCAGCCGCGATTAAGCGACTGGAACACGCCAGTCATCGGAACCCGAAGTACCGGATACTTCGTGGGTCCAGGTGATTTTGCGGTAGGTGAATTGCACTTCTTCCAGGTGCGTGAAGTGCGAGTTCGACGGATCCTGGCAGTTGTGCATTTTGTTGTTGATGGCGACGATGATCGCGTCTTCCAGTTTGGTGGTGTAGTAGTGCTCTTGGGTACCTTGAGCCGAGGTGCGGTACCACTGGATAACGATTTCGCTCATGCGCTCGCCGGAGGTCAACGCCGCTTGCAGCAGTGGCGAGGACTTGTCGTATACCTTGGTGATCACGACTGGCTTGTGTACACGCTGACCGGTCGGTTGGCCCGACTGCGGGTCACGCGGGATGATCACGTCGTGGCTGAAAGCCTGAACCATGACCTGGTCTTCGTGACCTTCCTGGTAGGTGTTGCCAACGGAGTCGGCGGTGAATGCGCCGGCAGTGATCAGGCCTTGTTTCTCGCCGGTAACGGACATGTACGCTGGTGTAGCCATGGATGTGCTCCTTGCTAAAAGTTAGGGTGCCCGGGAGGCGGTATCGCCCGGTGGGTGCCTGAGTTTTATCAAGGTCCGTGCCAGAAATGATTAATGCTATATAAATCAGGTGGTTGAGGTTGTTTTTCCAACGCCGGAGAGGTTTTTGGCAAGGATCCGCTGAAAAAGTGCGCAAGAAGTTGCGCACCACTGCGCAACTTCTTGCGCACTTGGCTGGAGGGCTTGATAAACCTGACGTCCAGCCTCGCTAGAGGACTTTTCACCGACACAGTTGCGCAACTTCTTGCGCATCAAGGCCATGAGCCGTCATCCCCCGACAATGGGCGCAACGAATAGCGCTGCCCGGAGGTCAAATCCAGCGCCGAGATCACTGAACACCCCTGGCATTGACTGGAGAACGACATGAAAATCCTGATGGTTTTAACGTCCCACAATCAATTGGGTAATACCGGTAAGAAAACCGGCTTCTGGCTCGAAGAATTCGCCGCGCCGTATTACACCTTCAAGGATGCTGGCGCACAACTGACCCTGGTTTCACCCAAGGGCGGCCAGCCACCGCTGGACCCTAAAAGTGATGAGCCAGACGCGCAAACCGCGGCCACCGATCGCTTCCGCAAGGATTCCGCTGCCCAGTCCGCATTGGCGTCTACCGGGTTGCTGAATACCGTGAGGGCCGAAGACTACGACGCTGTTTTCTATCCAGGCGGGCATGGCCCGTTATGGGATCTGGCTGAAGACCCCTTTTCAATTGCGCTGATCGAGGCGTTCTACAACGCGGGCAAACCGGTGGCGGCGGTCTGTCATGCGCCGGGGGTGTTGCGCCACGTCAAGGATGAGGATGGCCAGCCTTTGGTTAAAGGCAAGCGGGTGACAGGCTTCACCAACTCCGAAGAAGCCGCTGTGCAGCTGACGGATGTCGTGCCGTTTTTGGTGGAGGACATGCTCAAGGCCAACGGTGGCCTTTACTCCAAGGCCGATGACTGGGCGAGTTACGTGATCGCGGATGGTCTGTTGCTGACCGGTCAGAACCCGGCGTCTTCGGAAGCGACCGCCAAGGCGTTGTTGGCGAAGCTGGGTTAAGCGATGAAGCCTGCGGGTCGACACTTTTTATGTGGCGAGCGAGCTTGCTCGCGCTGGGCTGCGCAGCGGCCCCAAAACTCTGCGTACAAGCGGAGATTTTGTGAGTGCTACGCACTCAAGCGGGAGCAAGCTCCCTCGCCACAAAGTGTGTTTGACTGGTCAAGTCAGATTCGACAATCCCAATGTCTTGCAGCACTCATCAACCGACCGCCGCTGCGTCTCGGCATACAGCCCCAGCTCGTCAATCGTCGACCTTCCCAGAGCCTTTTCGAACGCTTGCTGGTTTGAATGCACGCCATAGTGGGTTTGCGCCGCATCCCCCAGGTTCGACTGAAAAATCCCCGCCGCGCTGACCGGCAAAAAGTCTTCGTACACCAGCGGTTCAACCCGCACATAGCCGTCGCGAAGCAAATCCTCCAGCGACAAACCATTCAGCCCCTTCGCCGCCAAGCCTTTTTCCGTCACGAAGTAGCGAAAATACGCCAGTTCCTGTCGGCGCATATCCTCGACGGTGTCAGGGAATTCGCCGAAGTGCTGCGTCATTAGTGCGTTGTAGCGTGCAGCATTGGCTTCGTTGGGGAAATCCTTGAGTTCATCCCGGGCAGCGTTGAGCAAGCGGTCGTAAAGCGCCCGGCCTTTGGGGGTGAGCGCCGCACCGCGTTGCTCGATTTCACCGAAACGGGCGCTATGGCTGCCGCGGGTCTGGGCTTGATCGGTGAAGGTGATGGGCTCGTCCAGCGCCTTGAAGCTGGTTTGACGCAGCAGGATCGGGCATTGGCGGCGGGGCGGGCCTTCGATCACTGCTTTGGGGGTGATGCCATGGGCGGGCATTTGCGCCTGCACAATGTCGATGTCCAGGGTGCGTGGCGTCAGGTGGTTGATGTGCGGGCCTTTGAAGGCCACCACGTCGGCGATCAGTCGATGCTGGGCGCTGAGTTGTTGATATTGTTCGGCCGTGACGGTGGCGCTGTGGTGCCAGCGGAAGGTTTCCAGGGCTTGTGCGACGAAGTCCTGCGCCTCGTATTCAGTCAGGCCGCCCTGGGTTTCAGCGCGTTCAATGAGGGCCAGTGCCGCCGGGGTGAAGATCGAGCGCGTATCCAGCACCGACTGGGCAAAGGCTCGCAGTTCGGCGTCTTCGATCAGTTCCAGGCGCAGCAGCGAGGTGAACACTCGAAACGGGCTGACCTGCAATGCTGCCTCATGCACGGCACGGAACGCGGTGGAATGCACCGGCACGCCGGCCGGGGTCAGGTCGTAATAGCCCACCGGTTGCATGCCCATCACCGCAAACAGGCGGGCGAGGGTCGACAGTTCAGCGGCAGTGCCGACCCGGATCGCGCCGTGGCGTTCCAGGTCCAGGCGCTGGATTTCGCCGGTGCTGTGCAACTGTCGGGCGATCTGCGGGTCGCTGTCCAGCACGTGGCGGTTGGTCTGTTCCACCAGCTCCATCAGCGCGCCGTACAGCGGCACTTCTTCGCGATACATGTCGGACATCGCTTTGGAGAAGCGTTGGCGGATCAGGTCAGGGCTGACGAAGTTCGGATGGCTCATGAAAAGTTTCCTGGCGCAGTGACGTAACGGATGCCGGAAAAGATCGCAGCCTTCGGCGGCGCCGACAAACGAAGTTTCTGACGAACTTCATTCTGCCAAGGACTGTTCTTGCATCGCAGGAATGTTCGGTTATCGCAGCACTTGGTCCACCAATTCGATCCAGTGCCTGACCGGCGTTCGTCCGGCGCTGTTGAGGTGGCTCTGACAGCCGATGTTGGCGGTGGCGATGACCTCGGGGTGGCCGCTTTCCAGAGCGTTGAGTTTGTTGTCGCGCAGTTGCTGCGCCAGTTCCGGTTGGGTGATCGAGTAGGTGCCGGCCGAGCCGCAACACAAATGACTGTCGGGCACCGTCGTGAGATTGAAGCCCAATCGGGTCAGCACGGCTTCTACCGCACCGCCGAGTTTTTGGGCGTGCTGCAAGGTACAAGGGCAGTGGAAGGCGATCCGCTGGTCAGTGGCAGTGCAGACCCGTTCCAATGGTTCATCGGCCAACACTTGCACCAGGTCCAGGGCCAGTTCGCTGACCCGCTGGGCTTTGGCCGCATAGACCGGGTCGCGTTCCAGCAGATGCCCGTAATCCTTGATGAACGCGCCGCAGCCGCTGGCGGTTTGCACAATGGCTTCGGCGCCATTTTCCAGGTGCGGCCACCAGGCGTCGATGTTGCGTCGGGCGCGGTCCAGGCCCATGGCTTGGGCGTCGAGGTGATAGTCCAGCGCGCCGCAACAGCCGGCGTCTGGTGCCGGGATCACGCTGATCCCCAGCCGATCCAGCACCCGCGCCGTCGCGGCATTGGTGTTCGGTGACAGACCGGGCTGCACGCAGCCTTCGAGCATCAGTACCCGACGCGCATGCCGAGGGACAGGGCGCTCGCCTGCGGCGGGGAGGTCGTGGGGCAATTTTGCCTCTATGCCCCGTGGCAGCAATGGCCTGAATGTGGCGCCGATTTGCAGCAAAGTCTTGAACAGATTCGGGTTCGGCGCCAGCGCCCGCAACCCCTGACGCAACAACCGCTGGCTGGCCGGGCGCGGCACCGCTTGATCGATCACGGCGCGGCCGATGTCCAGCAGGTTGTGATAATCCACCCCGGACGGGCAGGTGGTTTCGCAGTTGCGGCAGGTCAGGCAGCGATCCAGGTGCAACTGGGCTTTGGCCGTGGCGGGGGCGCCTTCGAGCACTTGCTTGATCAGGTAGATGCGCCCGCGCGGCCCGTCCAGTTCGTCGCCCAGCAGTTGATACGTCGGGCACGTGGCGTTGCAGAACCCGCAATGCACGCAAGTGCGCAGAATCTTGTCCGCTTCTTCGGCGCGGGGCAGTAGTTTGGACTGTTCGCTGAGGTTGGTTTGCATGCTAAAGGTCCGCGTACATCCGCCCAGGGTTGAACAGCCCTTGCGGGTCCAGTTGCGCCTTGAGTTGCCGGTGATAGCGCAGCAGCGCCGGGGCCAGCGGCTGGAATGGCGTCTCGCTGACGCCATGACTGAAACAGGTGGCGTGACCGCCGAGTTCACGGGCTCGCGACTGAATGTTGTCGGCTGCGGATTTCAACCAGCGTTGCGCGCCGCCCCAGTCGATCAGTTGCTCACCGGGCAAGTCCAGAGGCCCGAGGTTGTTGGGCAATGACAAGCGCCACAGCGGCAGGCCCTCATTGAAAAAGTCTAGTCGTTGTTCGTTCAGGTCAGCCCAATAACCGGAGTCCAACGGTTCGCCGCCGAGCCGTTGATGGGCGGCCATCACCGAACCTTCGCCGCCTTCCAGCCGCAGATACAGACGTTGGCCATCGTGGCTGGCAGCGCTGATGGGCAGTGGCTGCTGGCCCCATTGCGCCAGATTTTCCAAGGCGCGGACGCAGTCGATGTCCAGGCTGATGCTCAAGCATTGCCGGGGTTTGGGCAGCACTTTGAGCGAGACTTCGGTCAGCACCCCGAGGCAGCCGTAACTGCCGACCATCAGGCGCGAGAGGTCGTAGCCGGCGACGTTTTTCATCACTTCGCCGCCGAAGCGCAGGTGGGTGCCGAGGCCACTGATCACCCGGGTACCGAGGACAAAATCGCGCACCGAACCGGACCACGGGCGCCGCGGCCCGGACAGACCCGCGGCGATCATCCCGCCGACAGTGGCGCCTTCGCCGAACGATGGCGGCTCGCAGGGCAACATTTGCCCCTTTGCATCCAGTGCGGCAAGCAGTTCGCTCAGCGGCGTGCCGGCGCGAACGCTGATCACCAGCTCCGTCGGGTCGTAGCTGACGATGCCGCGATGGGCGCGGGTGTCGAGTATTTCTCCGGCCACTTCACGACCGAGAAACGCCTTGGTGTTACCGCCCTGAATGCGCAGTGGCGTGGCGTTCTCCCGCGCCTGTTTGACTTGCTCCAGCAGGGCTTCACTGGCATCGAAATCCGGCATCAGAAACGCTCCAGCTCAGGGAACGGCAGTTGCCCGGCGTGGATGTGCATCGCGCCGAATTCCGCGCAGCGGTGCAGGGTCGGGATGTTCTTGCCGGGATTGAGCAGGCCCTTTGGGTCGAACGCGGCTTTCACGGCGTGAAACAGGGTCAGTTCATCACTGTTGAACTGCGCGCACATCTGATTGATTTTCTCCCGGCCGACGCCATGCTCGCCGGTGATGCTGCCGCCGACTTTCACGCAGAGTTCGAGGATCTTGCCGCCGAGGGCTTCGGCCCGTTCCAGTTCACCGGGCTGGTTGGCGTCGAACAGGATCAGCGGGTGCATATTGCCGTCACCGGCATGGAAAACGTTGGCCACGCGCAAGCCGTACTCTTGCGCCAGGCTGGCGATACCCTTGAGTACACCGGGCAATTCGCGGCGGGGGATGGTGCCGTCCATGCAGTAGTAATCCGGCGAGAGACGGCCGATCGCCGGGAAGGCGTTTTTGCGTCCGGCCCAGAACCGCACACGTTCGGCTTCGTCCCGAGCCTGGCGCACGTCGCTGGCACCGGCCTGTTGCAGCACCTCGCGGACCCGCTCGCAATCGTCATGGACATCCGCTTCGACGCCGTCCAGTTCGCAGAGCAGGATCGCTTCGGCGTCCACCGGGTAGCCGGCATGGATGAAATCCTCGGCGGCACGGATCGCCAGGTTGTCCATCATCTCCAGGCCTCCCGGGATGATCCCGGCGGCGATGATCTCGGCCACCGCGCGGCCGGCCTTTTCCACGGAATCGAAACTGGCCAGCAGGACTTTGGCGACCTGGGGTTTGGGCAGCAGTTTGACCGTGACTTCGGTGATGATCCCCAGCAAGCCTTCGGAGCCGGTGAACAGGGCCAGCAAGTCGAAGCCTGGCGCGTCCAGCGAGTCGGCACCGAGGGTCAGGTGTTCGCCTTCAAGGGTCAGCACCTCGAGTTTCAGCAGGTTGTGCACGGTCAGGCCATATTTGAGGCAATGCACGCCGCCGGCGTTTTCTGCGACGTTGCCGCCGATGGAGCAGGCGATTTGCGAGGACGGGTCCGGCGCGTAATACAAACCGAAGGGCGCCGCTGCCTGGGATATCGCCAGGTTACGCACTCCCGGCTGGACTCGTGCGGTGCGGGCGGCAGGGTCGATGTGCAGAATGTTGTTGAACCGTACCATCACCAGCAGCACGCCTTTGTCCAACGGCAGTGCACCGCCGGACAACCCGGTGCCGGCTCCGCGCGCCACCACCGGCACGTTGCGGGCATGACAGAGCCTGAGCAGCGCTTGCACCTGTTCCAGCTGCCGGGGCAGGGCGACCAGCATCGGCGTGGTGCGATAGGCCGAGAGGCCGTCGCATTCGTAGGGTTTGAGTTCTTCTTCGCGCCAGAGAATGTCCAGGTCCGGCACCTCCTGCTGCAAGGCCTTGAGTAACGCAGCCTTGTCGACATTGGGCAGAACACCGTCGATGCGTTCGTCGTAAAGAATGTTCATCGTTCACCACCAATCACAGATCCCTGTGATGAAGAGTTCTGTGGCGAGGGGGCTTGCCCCCGTTCGGCTGCGCAGCAGTCGTAAACCGTCGAATGCGGTGCGCCGGAAGAATCGCGATTGCGGGTTTTGGGGCAGCTACGCAGCCCAACGGGGGCAAGCCCCCTCGCCACAGGACCTCTAACCACAGGATCTCTTGCCACAGGCCCCTTTACCACAGGGGATCTCATCAGGTTTTCCTTCCCAAAAACTCCCGATACAGCCCCGCTGTCTTGGCGGGTTGCTCAACCATCGGCATATGGCCGACACCGTCCCAGATTTCCACTTGCAGATCGGCGATGCCCTTGCTCCAGACCGGTACGCTGCTGACGTCGATCAAACGGTCCTTGCGCCCCCACAGAAGCAGCGCCGGACATTTGATGTCGGGCAGTTTTGGCTCCATCGGCGGGCTGGCGTGGAAGTCCCTGAAGATTTCTTCCAGCTCGTCGCGCTGCTGTTCATAACGCTGGGCGACAGCGTCCAGCACGATCCCCGGCACCCATGGCGGTGAGACCATGGTCATGGCATAAAAATGCTGGAACTCTTCACGGGAATGAATCAAAAACGGATTATGCCCGCGGGCCAGGTGTCGCTCCATGTCGCTGGGCTCCGGGGCGGTGACGCCGGCGGGGTCGAGCAGCGCCAGCGAGATAATGCGCTCCGGGTAGTTGGCCGCCAGCCATGCCGCGATGTAGCCGCCCATGGAGTTGCCGATCACGTGTACCTTTTCGACCCCACAGATATCGAGCAACTGGATCAACCGTTTGGCCTGGACCGGAATGTCATAGCCACCGCCGGCCTTGAAGCCGGTTTCGCCGTGCCCCGCGAGGTCAGGAATAATCACCCGGTAGTCGTCGACAAAATGCCGGGCGAAGCGCAGCCAGATGTTCTTGTCGGCGCTGTAGCCGTGCAGCATCAGCACACTGCTGGCGGCTTCGTAAGGCCCGCCTTGCCAGGTCGAAACGGTCATTTCGGGGATTGGCACGACGATCTTGTGTAACCGGTACAGTCGGGCCTCCAGCGCCATGTTCAAGTCATAGAGCCAGTAACCGATGGCCGGATAGCTCAACCAGCTCCAGGCCACGAAGACGGCGATAGTGACAACCAACAAAAGCATCAGGCTATTCCTTTGCAGTGATCAGGACAGCGTGTGGTCGGCGGGTTTGAGCGCTCGGGTCAATGGGTGATAACTGAAACTGAAATCCAGAAACCCCAATCAAGCCATTTCCGCTGCTACAAAGGCGTCCTCTTTATCGTTGTTATCGATCCCTCCCTTCATGTATAGACCAAACATTGGGTATTCAGCTCATGGGAGGTGATGCTATTCAGACCGCCAACCGGTGATGGCTATTTGCCGTTGCCCTGATAGACTTCAAACACACTTTCAATCCCGTGTGTTGTCAGGCTCCGTTCAGCGGTACAGAGGCCTCTATGGAAAAAAAGGGAGGAAAGGGACTTTCAGTGGCCAGGAGGCTTTACGGGTCGCGAATCCTGGGGCTGGCCCTTGGATTATTGTGCGTCGGCGCAGGGATGTACCCACTCGACCCGGCGCCATGGGTCTGGGGGGTAATGCTGTTCAACGGGCTGCTCTGGCCGCATTTGGCCTATCAATGGGCGCGCCGGGCGGAAATTCCTTTTCGTGCCGAACACCGCAATATCCTGGTGGACGCGTTTCTCGGCGGTTTCTGGGTGGCCGCCATGCAGTTCAATCCGCTGCCCAGCGCGGCGACCCTTTCGATGATGGCGATGCACAACGTGGCCATTGGCGGTTTGCGTTTTCTGTTGATGGGCGTCGTCGCGCAGGTGCTTGGGATAGGCCTCGGGCTGCTGGTGTTCATGCCGGCTTTTGTCCCGCAAACCAGTCCGTTTCAGCTGTACGCCTGCTTGCCTTTGCTGTCGATTTATCCGCTGTCCTTTGGCTGGATCTGCTTCCGTCAGGCCGACACCCTCGGCCGGCACAAGCGCGAACTGCTGGCCCTGAGCCGCACCGACAGCCTGACCGGCCTGCTGAATCACGGTGCCTGGAAAGATCAGCTGGAAATCGAGTTTCAGCGCTGCCAACGCCAACAGCAGGGCGGGGCGATTGCGCTGATCGACATCGACCATTTCAAAACCATCAACGACACCTACGGCCATGTCGCCGGGGACATCGTCCTGCGGCAGCTGAGCAAAATGCTCAAGCAGAACCTGCGCGCAGCGGATGTCGCCGGGCGTTATGGCGGCGACGAATTCTGTGTGCTGCTGCCGGACCTGCCGCTGGACCGCGCTGCCGTAGCGATGGATGCGCTGCGTGATCGTTTCGCCACGTTGGGTTACGAGCAGAACCCGGCATTGAAAGTCAGTTTGAGCATCGGCCTGGCAGCCTTCAACCCGGCCCATGACGACGCGACCCTGTGGCTCAACGACGCCGACCAGGCGCTCTACGAAGCCAAGACCACCGGCCGCAACCGCGTCATTTGCCACAGTGACGGTAAACCGCATAAGGCATTGCTCGATTCGGTCTAGCAAACCACCGCACATCTCCTTCGAAGGCGGGCTTATGTGGCGAGGGGGCTTGCCCCCGTTGGGGCGCGAAGCACCCCTAAAACCAGTCACCGCGATCTTGAATTAGACAGCGGTGACTGGTTTTACGACTGCTTCGCAGTCGAACGGGGGCAAGCCCCCTCGCCACATAAGCCCGCTCCCACAGGGGATGTGTGGTCATTCAGGTTTGTAGGTGTCGCATCCGGTGTAGAGCCTTGCGTCGTAGTCAGGTAGGGTATTTTCGACCCCGACACGAAACAAGGATCGATTCATGACGTTCAAACGCTCTCGCTCCCTCCTGGCCACCAGCCTTGGCCTGACCCTCGCCCTCGGCGCCTTCACCCCTACAGCCTTCGCCGAACCCCATAAACAAGTCCTCGCCGATGCCGAACAGTACAAAGGTGAAGCCCTGAAACTGCTGGAACGGTTGGTGAACATTGACTCCGGCTCCGGTTATGAGCCGGGCCTGACCCAGGTGAGCGACATCGCCATCGAAGAGTTGAAGAAACTCGGTGCCACTATCGAACTCGTGCCCAACACTCCGGACAAGAGCAACCATGTGCTGGCCACGCTCAAAGGCACCGGCACGGCGAAAATCCTGCTGATGGCGCACATGGACACCGTGTTCAAGGAAGGCTCCGCCGCCGCGCGCCCGTTCCACATCAAGGACGGCCGCGCCTACGGGCCGGGCGTGATGGACGACAAGGGCGGCATCGTCGCCGGGATCTATGCACTGAAGGTCCTGAAAAACCTTGATTTCAAGGATTACGCGCAGATCACCTTCCTGCTCGACGCCAGCGAAGAAACCGGCTCGGACGTCGCCACCCATCTGATCAAGAACACCGCCAAGGCCCACGACGTAACACTCAACCTCGAACCGGGCCGCCCGGCGGATGGTTTGGTGGTATGGCGCAAAGGCAGCGCCACCGCCGTGGTTGAGGTCAAGGGCAAGGCATCTCACGCTGGCGTCGCGCCGGAGCTGGGACGTAACGCGGCCATGGAAGCCGCGCACCAGATCCTGCAACTCGGCAAACTGGGGGATGCGCAGAAGAAAACCACCATTAACTTTACCGTGCTCAATGCTGGCGATCGCACCAACGTGATTCCGGATCAGGCCACCGCCAAGGCTGACGTGCGGGCAGCGGTGCCGGAAGAGTTCGACCGGATCGAGAAGGACCTGGCGCGAGTCTCCAAGGACAAGCTGATTCCCGAGACTGAAGTGACCACTACCCTTAAACGCGGCTTGCCACCGATGCCGCAAACGGCGGAGTCGGATCGCTTGATGGCCATGGCCCAGGGGATTTACGGCGAAATTGGCCGCAAGCTGACGGAAGAAGGCAGCGGCGGGGCGGCGGATGCCAGCCTCTCGGCCGGGGTGGGTACGCCGACGCTGGATGGGTTCGGGATTGTCGGCGGCAATATCCATACCCCCGAGGAATACGCCGAGGTCGAGAGCGTGGCGCCACGGATTTATCTGCTGTCGCGGATGATTATGGAATTGACCAGGAAGTAATCGGCCAGATCATTCCTTGATGTGGGGCCGGCTCCCTGTGGCGAGGGGGCTTGCCCCCGTTCGGCTGCGCAGCAGTCGTAATCCAGACGACTCGGTGGGGCTGAAAGAATGCAGGGGCCGCTTCGCGCCCCAACGGGGGCAAGCCCCCTCGCCACAGGGGCCAGATGTCACACCATCATTTCCGCCGAACCCTCACTCTTTGACGCTCATATATTCCTTCGCCCAAACGATGTATTCCTCAGGCTGCGTGTACGTATGCGTCAGTTCAGTCGCGCTCAGATCCGATGCCTGGGTGAAGATCTGGCGTTGTTCGCGCAGGCTGTCATAAGTCGCCTTGATCGCCGCGAAGTACGCACCATGCCCGTCGATGGTGACGCGCACACCCAGTTCGGCGAGGCGATTGTCGTCGCGCAGCAACGGGTTGCCATAGGTGACCAGCATCAGCGGTACGCTCAGGTGCTCGGCGATTTGTTCGAGGTGGTCGAAGTCCCGCACGCCCACCATACAAATCCCGTCCGCCCCGGCCTGTTGGTATTGCTTGGTGCGGCTGATGATCTCCTGAACCGGCAGGATCCCGGCATTGGTCCGCGCAATGATCGCCATTTCCGAGTCGACCCGGGCTTCGAGCGCCGCGCGAATCTTGCCGACACCTTCGGCAACCGTGATCAGGTCGGTGGACTTGCGGCCGAATTGCGCCGGCAACAGGGTGTCTTCAATGGTCAGCGCGGCCACGCCGGCGCGTTCGAGTTCGACGATGGTGCGCATGACGTTGAGCGCGTTGCCATAGCCGTGGTCAGCGTCGGCGATCACCGGCAATTGGGCCACGCGGCCGATGCGGGTGGCCTGCTCGGCGAACTCGCTCAGGGTGATCAAGGCAAAGTCCGGGGCGCCCAGCACCTGCAACGACGCGACCGAACCACCCAGGATCCCCACCTCGAAACCCAGATCGGCGGCAATGCGTGCCGACATGGGGTCGAAGACCGACGCGGTGTGATAGCAGGCGTTGGAGGCGAACAGTTGGCGGAAATTACGGCGCAAATCTTGATGTGACAGCCTGGACATATGAGTTCCACCATACAAAGGAATGGAAGGGCTTGAGCAAAAGTGTCAACGCCGAAGGAACAAAAGGCTATCACGGGGAAGGGTAAAGAATGATGACGAATTTGTCGGCCAAGGGATGCAAGATCAAAGGATCGCAGCCTGCGGCAGCTCCTACAGGATGTTCAACGATCGATGCGGACGGGTGAAGAATGATGTAGGCGCTGCCGAAGGCTGCGATTTTTTTCCGATCACGCCGCCACCGCCTGCTGCTGTCGGTTGCGCAGCGGCACGGCACGCACCGAGTTGCCGGGTTGCAGTTGCAGGCGTTTGGCAGTGAGTCGGTCGACGATCAGGCTGTTGCCCACCAGCCGCGCCTGGGCAGTGGTGATGCGGCAGTTTTCCAGGCGGCGGTTGTGGATCAACCATATTGGCGCCTGGTCGTCGGGCGTGCCGATGGCCAGCTCCAAGCGTTGGCTGTCACGCACCGTGCGGATTCTCGATACCGGGGCTTCGATCACCGGGCCGGCGTCGAAGATGTCGATGTAACCCTTATGAGCAAATCCCTCGGCGGTGAGGATCTTCAGTGCAGGTTCGGTGTTCGGGTGCGGCTTGCCGATCACCGCCTGCGCCTGTTCGGTGAGCAGGCAGGTGTAGAGCGGCTGGCGCGGCATCAGTTCGGCGATGAATGCTTTGCTGCCAAGCCCCGACAAGTGATCGGCATGGCTGAAATCCATCTTGAAAAAGTGCCGACCCAGGCTGTCCCAGAACGGTGAGCAGCCTTGTTCGTCGGCACTGCCGCGCAGTTCGGCGATAAGCTTGTCGCCGAACAGATGGGGGAACTCGGCAACGAACAGCAGGCGCCCCAGCGACAGCAGTCGACCATTATTGCCATGACGTTGATCGTGTCGCAGAAACAGCGAACAGATTTCCGATTGGCCGGTCATTTCGTTGTTCAGGAACAACGTAGGGATCTGGCGCGCAATACCCAGGTCCGGCGAGGAGCTGACCGTGAGCCCCACCCGGTAGTTGTACCAGGGCTCCCGCAGGCCGACAGCCCCCACCAGGGCACTGACGCCGACCACTTGTTGATCGTCGTCCTCAAGCACGAACAGGTAATCGGCGTCCGCACGCTCGACCTGTTCGGCAAAGGTGCGCTGGGCCCAGCGTACACGGTGGGTCAGGCGCTCTTCACTGGCCGGCAGGGTGGTGAACCCGGGGCCGGCCCGTTGCACCAGATCAAGCAAGGCGGGCAGGTCGGTGACTTGAACCGGGCGGACAATCATGATGCAGCTCCTTCTTCGCGCATGTTCGGGCGCTGTCGTTGGGCACGGGGCCGGTGGCGGCTCACAGGGCGATCAACCGGATCGTGCTGGCGTCGGTCACATTCAGGGCCGCGCACATCTCGGCGCTCAAGGCCACGGGTTGCCCGGCGTGGTAGTCCAGCTCGGCAACAATTGCGCGGTAGTCCTTCAACGAATCGTTGCTCACCAAGTAACTGCCGCGCGCATCGATGGCTGAGTCAGGATGCACCGTGCCGATCTGGCTCTGGGCGATGGAGCGAATGCTCGAGGTGCGTGCGTACAGCGTCGGGCCAGCGTCGAACAGGTCGATGTAGCTGTTGGTCTCGAAGCCTTCGCGTTCAAGAATGTCGAAGGCCTCTTGACCGTCAGGATGAATCCGGCCGATACAGGCCTGTGCCGCTGGCGGCAGCATCGGCACGTAAATCGGGTATTGCGGCATCAGTTCGGCGAGAAACGTCCGGCTCTGCAGACCGCAAAGCCGTTCGGCCTCAACGTACGGCAGGTCGAAGAAATGCTTGCCCAGCGCATCCCAGAACGGTGACTGGCCCTGTTCGTCGCTGTAGCCAACGATTTCGGTGATCACCGCTTCGGCAAAGCGCGCCGTGTGGGCGGCGATGAACAGCAGCCGCGCCCGGGACAGTAATTCGGAAAACCGCGTACGTTCCAGCGCTGCGTCGATATGGAAGCCGCGCAGCAAAGTATGACTACTGAGGTCGTGGCACAACGATAGCGCCGGCACCCCGTGCTCGATGTTCAGCTCCCGCGAGGCACTGGTGAAATGGCGGTTGCGCAAACTGTAGAACGGCTCGTTGAACCCTGCGGTGGCGAGGATTTCCGAGCAGCCGACCAGACGGCGAGTCGTGAGATTTTCCAGCACGAAGAAATAATTCTCCGGACCAGGACCCTGGACGTCTTTCTCGAACGAAGCGCAGGAGGCGAGAATCTTCTCGCGCAGGCGTTCGGTGTCGTCCGGCAAGGACGTGACCCCCACCAGACTGTCGCGCGCCAGTTGCTGCAACTGGGGCAGGTCGGTTAACTCCACCGGGCGTAAGACCAGCATGGATGTACTCCTGTATCAAAGGGTTCGGCGATTTGCACCGAACCTGACTATCACTGTCGGTTTCCACGCTTGAAATCGGCAGTCGCCTGAATTCATGTCAGACGCTGCCCTTTTTCTTGTCAGCCATTGCTTGGGTCGGTGCTCGGATCAGGCAGCGCCGTGCTGGCACCCAGTTTGTTGAGGAAGAATAGATAGACCAGCCCCAGGGCAATCCAGATCAGGCCGAGTTTCTGTGCATCGACACCCATGTTGTACATGATGGCCGCGACGATGATGAAGCCGATTACCGGGCAGATCAGGTGACGGATCACCTGGCCGGACTTCTGCCGACGCCAGTAATAGTTGATGACGGTCAGGTGCAGCAACATGAAGCCGCTCAGGGCGCCGAAGTTCACCAGGGAGGTGAGGGTGTCCACCGAGTTGATGAACAGGTAGCAGATCACCAGCGACAGCACCGCCACCAGATAGATGCTCAAGTACGGCGTGTTGTGTTTCGGGTGCACCTTGGCCAGCACTTTCGGCAGTTTGCCGTCCCGGGCCATGCCGAACAGCAGGCGCGAAACCGCCGCTTGCGAGGTGATCGCGACGGCTACGCCCCAAGCCAGGGCGGTGGCCACGGCGGTCAAGGTTGCCAGCCAGCTGCCGGCGGCGATTTCGGCAATTTCATAGAACGCAGTGTCGGCGGACTTGAAGCCCAGGCCGGCGGCCAGATCCGTGGCAATCCAGGTCTGCACGACGAAGATCACGCCCATCACCAGCAATGTGATCAGCGCAGCTTTGCCGACGCTGCGGCCAGGGTCGCCCTTGATCTCTTCGGCGAGGGTGGAAATCGCATCGAAACCGAGGAACGACAGCACGGCAATCGACACCGCTTGCATCAGCAAGGCGAAGTTGAAGGTCTCGGGGTTGTACAGCGGCGCCAGGGTCAGTTGACCATTACCGCCGCCGCTGTGCAGGGCATTCCAGGCGTAGAACAGGAAGATCCCCAGCACCACCAGTTGCGCCAGTAGAAAGACGATGTTCATCCGCGCGGTGAAGGTAATGCCCCGCAGGTTGACGAAGGTGGCGCTGACCAGAAAGGCCAGAATGAAGCCGACTTTCGGGATATCCGGGTACAAATGATTCAGCGCCATCGCCGCGTAGACGTAGAGCAGCGGCGGAATCAGCAAATAATCGAGCAGCATCAGCCAACCGGCGATAAACCCGACATGCGGGTTGAGGCCGCGTTGTGCGTAGGAATACACGGAGCCCGCAATCGGAAAGGCCCGGGCCATGCTGCCGTAACTGAAGGCGGTGAACAGCATCGCCACCATGCCGATGATGTAGGCCAGCGGCACCATCCCCGGCGCTTCGGCGTTGACGTAACCATAGACGCCGAACGGGGCGATGGGGATCATGAAGATCATCCCGTACACCACCAGGTCCGTCAGTGACAGGCTACGTTTCAACTCTTGCTTGTAGCCGAATTCTTCTATTTCCATGAAGCCCTTCTCCTTGATTTGAAAGCAGCTGCACGCTGCGAGTGTGAAGCTATTGCTCTACAGCAGTGGCGCCAGATAATCGGTCCAGCGACCGATGTCCTCGGGCGTGCGCAGCAGATCGTTGCGTACCTCGATCAGTACCGAGTCCAGTCCTCGTGCATCGCCGTGAACCGGCACGGTCATGTCACCCAGCGGATCGACCTTGTACGGCTGATTACCCGCGACTTTCAAGGGGTGCCGACTCAACCCGTCAATCACTCGCTGGGCGTACTCCCCGGCCTGTCCGTACAACACGCCGACTTCCAGCGCTCGTGGCTGGCCGTAATATATCGGCGTGAAACTGTGAATCCCCACCACGCGAACCGGCCGACCTTGCGCCACACGGGCGTCGATCAAGGTTTGCAGGCGTGCATGAAACGGCGTGAACAGGCAGTGTCGGCGATAATCGCGGGTGGCCTCGTCCAGATCCCGATTACCCGGCACCTGATAAATTTCGCTCTGCAAAGGAATGCTGTCCGCGGCATGGCGTGGGCGGTTGAGGTCGACCAACAGCCGTGAATAATTGGCCGCCAACAGGGTGGCGCCCAGTGTTTGGGACAATCCCTCGGCCAGCGCCAGGGCGCCGATGTCCCAGGCGATGTGTTCGCGAGCGGCCTCGTGGCTCAAGCCCAGATCATTCAGCCCGGCCGGGATAAAACGACTGGCATGTTCACACACCAGAATCAGCGGGTGCCCGGAGGCTTCCCGGCTCAGGGTATACGCGGGCTGGGTATAGAGGCCCAGTTCGGCGGATTCAGTACAGGCGCGCATAGTGCTCACAAAGTTCGGCGGGCGAGAGCTGTTCCGTCAGCCTCAGTTCCTCGGTTTTAAGGGCGAACCAGGTGCCCAGCAAGGCGCTCGGCAGGGCTTCGATCAGCGCCTCGCTGTTGCGCAGGCATTCCAGGGCCTGGGACAGGGACGCGGGCAGGGCGACGATGCCGCGCGCCTGGCGTTGCTCTTCGTTCAGTGAATCGGGGACTTCATCGGTGATCGCGTTCAAGGCCAGGCGCTGCTCGATGCCCAGGCGCCCGGCGATCAGCAACACGGCCATGGCCAGATGCGGCGAGGCGGTGGCGTCCATGGCGCGAAATTCCAGGTTGTACTGCGCCGCCACGGCTTTGCCGCCCAGGCTCACGGTCGGGCAAATCCGCAGCGCCGCTTCGCGGTTGCGTTGGCCGAGGCAGGCGTAGGAAGCGCTCCAGTGATGAGGCTGCAAGCGTTCGTAGGACACCGGTGTCGGCGCGGTAAAGGCGCAGAGCGCCGGCAAATAATGCAGAACGCCGGCGGCCCAATGCTGGCCGAGGGTCGACAGGCCGTTGCTGGTGCCTGCGTCGTACATCACCGGGTGGCCGGTCAGATTCTGCAGGCTCACGTGCAAATGCACGCCATTGCACACCGCCTGCTCGGAGGTCTTGGGCGCGAAACTCAAGTCCAGGCCCATTTGCCGGGCGATCTCACGGGTGATCTCTCGCAGGTTCACCGCGCGGTCGGCGGCGGCGACGCCGAGGGCGGGGCGGCAGGTGATTTCGTATTGGTGCTTGCCGTATTCCGGCAGGAACATCTCCGGCTCCACACCGCCGGCACGCAGTGCACTGAGCAACCAGCCGCCGAACTCGGCGCCCTGGCGCTGCGCCTCAAGAGAGAACGCCAGATGCTCAGCCGCGCCGCTGCCGAGGTTGAATTCATGTTCGAACGCGGCGTTGATCTGCAGTCCCAATTCGCTGCGATAACGCTCCACCTCGTTGTGCAACAACGTACGCGGGCAGGCGCCCCACGGGCGGCCATCGGTTTCGCGAATATCGCCGTGAATGAAGTCCAGCGCCGGGGCATTGGCGTCCGGGCCGTTGTTGACGGTCACACGGCTGCTCAAGTCGGGGATCAGCCGCAAGTCGCCATAAGCACCCCATGGGTTGCTGGCGGCGATGATGTCTTGCGGGGTCAGGGCGCTGTTGGCCGGCACCCAGCCGCAGCCCGCCACTTGATAGGCCTCGAGTTCGTCCGTGGGAAAGGAACGGCCGCGGGTCACGCCGATCAGGTCGGTGGTGACGATGGTGGTCATGGGTAATGGCGACAGGCGTTCGCTCATGGCTGCATCTCCTGCAACCGGCCGAGTACGGTCCGGGTGTCGGTGATCCAGCAGTAGCCCTTGATGGCGTTCAGGCAGGCGTAATGCCGTTGTTCGGTGTAAGTGGCGCAGGCATCTTCGACCAGCGTCACCAGGTAACCGCGGTCGGCGGCGTCCCGCACGGCCATGTCGACGCACTGGTCGGTGACGATGCCGGCGATGATCAGGTGTCGGGTTTCAAGGTTGCGCAGCACGTAATCGATGTTGGTGGAATTGAAGACCCCGGAAGAGGTCTTGGGCAGCACGATTTCGTTTTCGATCGGCGTCAGGTCATCGATGATTCGCGCTTGCGGGCTGCCCTTGGGCAGGTGCATGTCCGAGAGTTTGTGATCCAGCGAACGATCGCGACCATCGGCGGTGAGGCTTTCGATGAGCGTGTGCAGCACGTTTTGTCGTGCATTACGAAAGGCACTGAGCAGCCGGCGTTGATTGGGCACCACTTGCATGTGGGCGCGGGTCAGAAAGTATTCGGCATCCGGCCCGTTGAGGTGCGCGTCGAACTGCGGCTCAAGCCAGGCACGCTGCATGTCCACCAGCAACAGTGCGGTGTGGTCGGTGGCAAACGGCAAATCCCGGGGCGAGTGGTGGGGGAGCGTGAACATCCTTATTTTTCCTCCAGCAGGTGAGTGTCGAAGTCGTTCCGCAGGGCATCGATGCCTTCCAGGCGATCGGCCAGATCGGGGCTGCGCAGTGACAGGCAGGCAACCAGTGCTTCAACCTGAGCCAGCGCCGGAACCATCGAGTCGAAGGCCGACGCCGATTCCACCGGGGCACTGATGATCAGGTCGGCCATTTCTCGTAGCGGTGACGCGTAGATGTCGGTGAACAGCACGACCCGCGTATGTCGGCTCTTCGCGGCATTGGCGACCCGCAGGGCCTGGGACTGGTAGCGGCGATAATCGAACACCAGCACCACGTCCTGACGCTGCACGTCGAACAGCCGGTCCGGCAATTGCGCGTTGTCTTCCAGGGCAAAACAGCCGGGCCGCAGCAGGCGCAGATGGTTGAGCAAATAGTTGGCGAGGAAGCTGCTGAAGCGGCCGCCATAACAATGGATCTGATGGCGGGTGTCGAGCAGCCATTCGATGAGAATTCGTACATCTTCGGGGTGGGTCAGCGCCTGGGTCTCAACCAATGCCCGATGGCTGTTCGCCAGATAATGACCCCAAGGGTCATCTTTATTGAGATGGGCGCGGGGTTGCAACAGGGTACTGGGAGAGCGCAAGCGGTCATCCATGTCGCTGAGCAAGGCTTCCTGAAAGTCAGCATAACCGCTGAAACCAAGCTTCTTTACCAGCCGCACGATGGTCGGGTCGCTGACACCGGCATGTTCGGCCAGACGTGACATCGGGCCCAGCCCGTTACGCGGGTACTGATCCAGCAAGGCACGTATGACTTTGCGTTCCGACGGCGTAAGTTCCAGGCCGGGATCGGTGATCAGGTCTCTGAGAGAGGGCATCCGGGCTCCTGCTGGATGGGTGTGTCGGTTTCGTTTCATAAATTGCTAAAACAGTATTTATGTAACGGGTGCTACATGTCTAGCGAATTTTTCCACGGGTTTTCAAAGCCCAAATTGGGGCGAAAACCCCGTGCGCCGGGGGCTACGCGGATGTCGACTGGCTTTGTAGGACATCGCCCATGGTTGTGTGAGATATCGCCATTTCTTGGGGGAAATTGGAGACTGTAGGAGCTGTCGAGCCTGCGATCGGCTGCGAATCAGTTGTGAATCGGGTTGACGCGGTCTGCCTGACACACCGCGACTTCTGGTTTTACGACTGCTGCGCAGCCGATCGCAGCCTCGCAGGCTCGACAGCTCCTACAGGGCCGATCGCAGCCACGCGAGCTCGGCAGCTGCTACGAGGAATGCGTTCAGAGTGCGCGCTTCTTGCGGCACAATGACCCGGTTGTTTGCGGCGTCGTGCCGTTTTCCATCCTATCGACAGAGTGATCTTCCGTGCAGGCGACCCGCTTGACCCTGATGTGCCACGCTCGAACCGTCGCACAAAAATTGGCGCGTTTTCCTACGAATGAGCCGTTGGAAATGGATTGGCAATCGGCGAAGGGTTCGCGTTGCCGCCAGTTCAAGGGCACCCCCCGTTTGCTCTGTGGCCCGGAACTGCGGACCCGGCAAACCGCTGAGCTGTTTGGCCACGACGTGGAGATTGTCATGGCACTGGCAGATTGCGATTTCGGACGCTGGAAAGGCACGTCGATCGACGACCTGCAAACCTCCGAACCCGAGATGCTCCAGGCCTGGCTCAATGACCCGACCTCGGCACCCCACGGTGGAGAATCGGTGGCGCAACTCAGTGAACGGGTGGCTGCGTGGTTGAATAGCCTTGAGGCGACGCCGGGGCATATCGTTGCCATCACCCATCCTTTTGTCATCCGCGCCGCACTGATGCAGGTGTTGCAGGGCGCGGCGTTCAACCAGATCGACGTCGAACCGTTGTCGGCCATCGAATTGCGGTTCAACGGTCGCTGGCGACTACGCTTGATGGGCACGGACCCTGAGGGAACACATTGATGAAAAAACTTCTGGTCATCGGTGTCGGCGCCGGCAACCCCGACTACATCACGATGCAGGCGGTGAAGGCGCTGAACCGCGTCGATGTGTTTTTCCTCATGGACAAGGGCCAGAGCAAAGACAAACTGATCGACCTGCGCCGCGAGCTCTGTGAGCGCTACATCACTGATCGCGACTACCGCTTCGTTGAAGCCCACAGCCCGGAGCGGGAGCGCGGGGATGTGGACTACAAGGCCAGCGTCGAAGATCTGAACCGCGCCAAGCAGCAGACCTTCGAGCGGTTGATCAACGAGGAAATGACTGACAATCAGTGCGGCGGTTTTCTGGTGTGGGGCGATCCCGCGTTGTACGACAGCACCATTCGGATTCTGCAGGCGATTCTGGTGTCAGGCCGGTGTGTGTTCGAGTTCGAAGTCATCCCCGGGATCACCAGCGTGCAGGCATTGGCGGCGCAACATAAGGTGCCGCTGAATCGCATCGGCCGCTCGATTGAAATCACCACCGGACGGCGGTTGGCGGCGGGGCAGGTGAGTGACGCCGACAGCCTGGTGGTGATGCTGGATGCGCAAGATGCCTACCATCAGGTGGCCGATCAGGAGACGGAGATTTACTGGGGGGCTTACCTGGGGACGCCGGATGAAATCCTGATCAGTGGCAAGCTCAAGGATGTCGCCGATGAGATTGAACGGGTGCGTAAGGCGGCGCGGCTGGCGCATGGGTGGATTATGGATACCTATCTGTTGCGCAAGCCTTGAGAAAACTGGTGTCTGGACTGGCCTCATCGCGAGCAGGCTCGCTCCCACATTAGACCGCGACCGTCCAGACCACTCGGTCAACTGTGGGAGCGGGCTTGCTCGCGAAGAGGCCCTCAAAAACACCTCAAAAAATCGCCTTTACCTCACGCCCAAACCGCTCCCGATAAACCGACGGCGGCACGCCGACCGCGCTGCGAAACGCCACCCGGAAACTCTCCACCGAACGATACCCACAGCGCTGGGCAATCTGCTCAGTGCTCTGGCGGGTGCTCTCCAACAATTCGCGGGCCCGGGCCAGGCGCTCATGCTGCAACCATGCCTTGGGCGGCAGGCCGCTGGCTTCGGTGAACCGCCGCAGGAACGTGCGTTCACTCATGGCCGCTTCGCTGGCCAGGTCGCGAACTTCCAGCGGTTCGTGCAGACGTTCCCGCGCCCACTGCATGACCCGCGACAGATCGCTGCGTGGCGTGGGGCTGACCGGTGACGGAATGAACTGCGCCTGGCCGCCGGTGCGTTGCGGCGACATCACCAAGCGCCGCGCCACCGAGTTGGCCACCTGAGTGCCGAAATCCCGCGCGACCAGGTGCAGGCAGGCATCAATGCCGGCGGCGCTGCCGGCCGAGGTGATCAATTGCCCGGAATCGACATACAGCACGTCCGGGTCCACCTGTATGTCCGGAAAACGCTCGGCCAGTTCCGCGGTGTAGCGCCAATGCGTCGTGGCGCCGTGACCGTCAAGCAAACCGGTGGCCGCCAGTACAAATACCCCGGAACAGATCGACAGCAATCGCGCGCCCCGGGCATGGGCCTGGCGCAGGGCGGCGAGCAAGGGTTCAGGCACCGCCGCGCTGCGGTCGCGCCAGCCGGGGATGATGATGGTCCGCGCCTCTTCCAGCAGTTCCATCCCGCCGTCGGCCAGCACCTGAATGCCGCCCATGGCACGCATCGGCCCTTGGTCGACGGCAACGATGCGATGCTCGTACCAAGGGAAATCGAACTCCGGCCGCGCCAGGCCGAAGATCTCCACGGCGATGCCGAATTCGAAAGTGCAGAGGCCGTCATAGGCCAGAATCGCGACCAATCCAGGGGTGGGCTGCATTTGGCGGAAAATTCCCGGTGAGTGTCTTGTGCGCCACTGTAGCGACAAGCGTAGGGCAGATAAAGTCTTCCCACACCCACCGAGACTTTGGAGTACAGCCCATGCCCAGCCTGGTTCGCGAAATTCCCGCCGCCCCATCTGCCATCGCCCTGATGCATTTCAGCAACCGTCTGACCTTCGAGACCGATTGTTCCGACGTCTTTGGCAGCCAACAGGCCGGCGAGGTGGATTTTGTCCTGGTCGACGTGCGCGGACCGTTGGCGTTCGAACGCGGACATGTGCCAGGCTCGATCAACATCCCGGGACGGCTGATCACGGCTGACGGTTTGGCGGCTTATTCGAAATCCACGCTGTTTGTGGTTTATTGCGCAGGGCCCCACTGCAACGGCGCCAACAAGGCCGCGGTGAAACTGGCGGCGCTGGGTTACCCGGTCAAGGAGATGATCGGCGGGGTGACCGGGTGGCTGGATGAAGGGTTTGAATTGAGTGTTGCGGTTGCACGCACCACAACGGCGGTCATTGGTTGCGAATGCTGACATTCAGGCGCGGGTGATCAACTGTGGCGAGGGGGCTTGCCCCCGTTGGGTCGCGAAGCGGCCCCAAACCCTGCCACCTCATTTTGTCGGGCACACCGCATTAACCGGTTTTACGACTGCTTCGCAGCCGAACGGGGCGATGCGGCGTTCCGACAAGCCCCCTCGCCACAAAAGCTCATCAATTCTCAGATTCAGCGATTAGCTGATGAAGCCGCCCACCACTCATCCAGCGTCACCTGCAACCAGCCAAACACGGCTGCATAGGCGGCGCTGTCCTGTGGCCCCCGTGGCAACGGCGACTCTTCGGCAAAGTACTCATTGAGAATTGCCACCGATTCGGCATTCCACTCCGGGTGGAACTGCAACCCCACCCGAGTCGCCCCGACGCGGTACATCTGCTGCTCACACACGTCACTGCTGGCCAGCAATTGCGCATCCGCCGGTGGATCAATCGCATCTTCGTGCCATTCCAGCACCTTCAGCGTCTGGCCATCCGCAAAGGTCACAGTCGTCCAGCCAGTTTCGGGGCGAGCCATGCGCCGCACATCCCCACCCAGGCTCAACGCCAGCAATTGCGCGCCCAGACAAATCGCAAACACCGCCGCGCCCTGAGCCAGACTCCCCGCCAGCCACTGACGCTCCGCTTCCAGCCACGTCGGCCCGGCGTTGGATTCATAAGGCCCACCCAACAGAATCGCGGGGGCCGCGCTCACCGGCGGCAACTGGCTGAGGTCGGCGCGAAACACGTTCAGCGTAATGCCACGGGCCCGGGCCCATTCGGCAATGGCGCCAGGACCTTCGGCGGGATGATGCTGGATCAGGTTCAACGTGGTCATCACGCTTCTCTTCCGGGGATGGGTTGGCGGGGTCAATGTGCGGCAAAAAAAGCTTCATCGCCAGTGCGACTGTTCGGTCGGAGCACACCCGAAACCGCGTAGGTTTTGTCTGAAGCAAAGGATTGTCCTACAGCCTTTGCACCACCGTGGCGCACGTTTCAAGTACCTTGAATCCCTCGGCTGTTTTTCTGTAAGTATTTGTCGCTTGAACACAATCTGCCCTCCTGAAGCCGCTCTAGACTGCCGGCCACTTCGGTCTTCACTAACCGAAAGCTGCCAAATAAAAGTCTCCGCACACAGGAGTTATAAATGAAGAAGCGAGTGATGTTCGGTGCCCTGGCACTGTCGATGTTGTCCCTGACCGCCATGGCCGATGACGCCAAGCCGATTCGCCTCGGTATCGAAGCCGGCTACCCGCCATTCTCGATGAAAACCCCGGACGGCAAACTCACCGGTTTCGACGTGGACATCGGCGATGCGTTGTGTGAGCAGATGAAAGTGAAGTGCACCTGGGTCGAGCAAGAGTTCGATGGTTTGATCCCGGCCCTGAAGGTCAAGAAAATCGACGCGATCCTGTCGTCCATGACCATCACCGACGATCGCAAGAAGAACGTCGATTTCACCATCAAGTACTACCACACCCCGGCGCGCTTCGTGATGAAGGAAGGCATCGACGTCAAGGATCCGCTGACCGAGCTCAAAGGCAAGAAAGTCGGTGTGTTGCGCGCCAGCACCCACGACCGTTTCGCCACGGAAGTGCTGGTGCCGGCCGGCATCAACCTGGTGCGTTACGGTTCCCAGCAGGAAGCCAACCTGGACATGGTCGCCGGTCGCCTCGACGCGATGCTGGCCGACTCGGTCAACCTGGACGACGGTTTCCTGAAAACCGACGCCGGTAAAGGCTTCGCCTTCGTAGGCCCGACCTATGAAGACGCCAAGTACTTCGGCGGCGGTGCCGGCATCGCCGTGCGCAAGGGTGATAAAGAGCTGGCGGACAAATTCAACACCGCTATCACCGAAATCCGCGCCAACGGCAAGTACAAGCAAGTGCAGGACAAGTACTTCAATTTTGATGTTTACGGCCATTAATACGCCGTAGAAAAAGTGGCCACTGTTGACGCGGTGGCCACTTTTTTTATGCTCTCACTATTGAGATGAGAAACCTGTGGGAGCGAGCCTGCTCGCGATGGCGACTTCAGCAACACCTGAAATGCCCGAGCATGCTTCACAGTGTTAGGCTTTGCCCCGAATCCTGCGCGCTGTGAAGGAAGGTTTATGTTGAAGTTACTCGCTCTGCTCACGCTCCTGGCGTCCACCGCCGTCCACGCTCAAACCCCGCTGCACACCGATCTGCCGCTCAAGTACCTGGAGCAGGCCCATGCTGAATCCCGCAACCAGCCTCTGGTGATTTTCCTGCACGGTTACGGCAGTAACGAGCAGGACCTGTTCGACATCAAGGATCAATTGCCGCCCCAGTACAACTACCTGTCGGTGCGGGCGCCGATGACGTTGGAGGAGGGCAGTTACCAGTGGTTTCGCCAGAAGGGCGAGGGCGCCTATGACGGTGAGACGGCCGACCTGAAGGCCAGCGGCCAGGTGTTGAGGGATTTTGTCGCACAAGCGGCGAAGAAATATCACACCGAAGCGGACAAGGTATTCCTGGTGGGTTTCAGCCAGGGCGCGATGATGTCCTACGAGGTCGCGTTGCGTCATCCCGACGCAGTGGGTGGAATTGCGGCACTGAGCGGGCGAATTCTGCCGGTACTCAAGTCCGAGCTCAAACCGGATGAAAAACGCCAGCAACTGGCAATTTTCATTGGTCATGGCACCGCCGACACACTCCTGCCCTATAACGACGGTACAGAGGCCGACAGCCTGTTGCAGCGCCTGTCACTCAAGCCCGAGTTTCATGCTTATCCGGGTGTCGGTCACAGCATCAGCGCCACCGAGATGCAGGATTTGAGCGCCTGGTTGCAGCGCCTCAATCCCTGAATCGGTCGGGTTTATTTGCCGCTGACGATTTGTTTCACCAGCGTTTCGTGGCCGGTTTTGTCGTTGGGGCGGGAAATGATCTGAACGATGGCCATGCGCGTGCCGGAAGCAGCCATCAACGTGCTGTCCAGCGTCATGCCGCCGCCCTGGGTGGCGGTGCTGTCGATCTGCCGAAGGCCCAGGCCCGTGCCTTTCTGAGTCAGGCTTTTTTCGCTGGTTTTGTTGAAATCCGGCAAGGCGTTGCGTTGCTCGGTGGCGAACGCGGACACGGCGTTGTCGAGGAATTCACCGTCGTTGTCCTTGACGTTGACGCCGCCGGGGATGGTGTTTTCAGCGGCGATCACCACGGTTTTGGTGGCCTGGTTGGTGTACATCGTACCCGTCGCCCCAGCAGTGCCGGTGGCCGCATCGCCGGCTGGCAGCGGGTTGGCGATGAAACCCTTGGGCAGGGTGAAGGTGAACTTGCCGCCGAGCATCGAGACCTTCTGGGCCGGCGCTTTGTCGCCAGCAGTGGCCTTGGCCGCCTGCGCATTCAAGGCACCCAGGCTGGTAGCCGCCATGAGCAGCAGAACAACGGCTTTTTTACTCAACAATGACATTCAAACTCTCCATGGGATGATCCGCGCTTTGACGGCGATCATCCCATGGAGGTCAGGAAGCACTCCAGCGCGAATGTGCTGACTGGTTACGCAGTACTGGCGAATGAGTTGGTTGTGGCGAGGGGGCAAGCGCTCTCTCAAGCATCCACCGGCCACGTCCCACGCCGCACCATCTCCCTGACCCGATCGGCACCGTTGGCGCGCACCAGCAGTTCCATGCGGGCTTTTTCGATGTCTTCGGCGCTCCACTTCTCCGTGGCCATGGTGGCTTTTTCATGAGACCAGCCGTTGTCGTAGTGGCGGACTACGTATTGCTGCTGGTATTCCCACATTTCAGTGCCCGGAATCGGCGTGACGATAAAGGGATTGGCATAAGCCATACCTGCGCCCATCAGGTTGACGGCGTAGTCGATGGTATTACTGATCTGCCCCAGGCTTTCAATGAACGGTTGCTCACCGGCCGAAGCAGGCGGGTTGACGAAACCGAGCATGAACCCACCGGTGACCTGAATCCCGCATTCGGTAAACATCTGAATGATTTCGAAGGTTGCCTGCTGGATGGCGTTGAAGCGTGACTTGTTGGAGTTCACCAGGCTTTCTTCGTTGGCACTCTCCACTGCCAGATAAATGTTGTAGCAGCCGTTCTCGGCGATTGACCGGATGAATGCCTTTGCCGTTAGCCCGCCGCGAATGGCCGCGATGACATTGCGGTAATGGGGGCTTTTGAGTTCCTGTTCGTCGAGTTCGGCCAGAAATTGCTCGCCCTTGTGCAACAGCACCAGATTGAACAAGCTCAGACCACCTTCCTCGACCCAGGGCAGGTTGTGTTTCTTCAATAATTTGCCGACTTCCATGGCGTACAGCGGGTCGTGCATCAGGTGATCGTCTTCGATCAGCACTTCAGTCACGCCCTGTTTGACCAGGTCGGCCAGGTGCAGGTCAAACCAGTCCAGCCCAAGTGCCCGCCAGGGGCCGTTGATCTTGGGGATGTAGCAAAAGTTGCAATTGACGTTGCAGCCGATGGTGGAAAAGATCTGTGCCCAGGCCCCGTTCTTGCGCACCCTGGCCCCGGAGGAGTGATAAGGCTGCAGATAGTTGTTCATATCGAGGAAACTGAAGTCCGGCAGCGGCATCACGCCCAGACGCTCTTCCAGATCCTGCCGGGCCGGGACAATGCTCAAGTAGCTGGATTTGCGTGTCGGGCGAACCAACTGGCCGCTGTAGTTGCGGTAGGCAATACCCGGTACCGCGTCAACATTGCCGGCGTCATGGGTGAGGGCGTCGAGCAACAGGGTGAAGGCACGATCGGCTTCGTTGATCAGCGTGAAATCGAAGGGCGAGTCGAGCAAGACGTTCTGCCAGTCGCCGCTCGAATGCGCGCCACCGGTGACCAGCAGCAAGTCGGGGTCGATGGATTTCACCAGATCGGCCAGCGCCCGTGCGTTGCCCCACTGCACGGTGTAGTTGCACTGGATGCCGACGATGTCCGGCTGGGCGTCTTCGATGATCTTGCGCATCTGCGCGTCGGTGAGGCCATAGCGGATCAAGTGGCCCTGATCGACTGCCACCAGTGTCTGTTCCTGAGACCAGCCGGCGAACGGCGCATCGACAATTTGCACGTCGTAACCGGCACGCCTGGCCACCGTGGCGATGCGCAACAGGCCGATGGGCGTACCCGCGCGCTTCATGACTTCGAACGTGTCGATGCCGATATCGGCAAACGCGCTGCCCAGCGGCACCGGTTCGATCAACCGTGTGTAGGGTGGCACGAATAGCAGCACTCGCGGGGCTTCGCCGTTGGCACGACGGCGAATGCCGCTGCGGCTCGATTTCAGTGAAGGCAGCCCCAGGTGCTGGAGTGCAGGTCGATTGGGGGCCACGCTAAAACGTGGCAGGTCGCGTTCAATCCTTACTGTTCCTTCAGAGGCAATCAGGTCCATCTCCACAGCTCCTTTACAACATTGATGTCAGGCTTTGGGCTGACCTGTTCGCGAGGTTGCGATAACGGCGCCGACGATAATCAGCAGGGCGGGAATAATCAGGAACGGGCTGGCATGGCTTTGCCCGATGGCCACCAACAGCAGGGTCGAGATCAGTGGCGCGAGGTACGACAGTGCGCCGAGCATCGACAGGCTGCCGTGCTTGGTCGCGTGATCCCAGGCAAAAAACGCCAGCCCCACTGGCCCCAGGCCGAGGCCGACGATGGCCGCCCATTGGCCGGAGTCGGGGGTGACCGAGGTCTCAAACGCCAGATGACAGACCAGACCTGCCACCGCGACCAGGCCGCAGATGCCGCCGATGATGCTGCTTGGCACTTCGTTGAAGCGCCGGTTGATGACCGAGTAGGACGACCAGACCAACGCGCAGGCGAACGCGGCCAGGTAGCCGGCCACCGGCATGTCGGCGACTTCCGCCGAAGCACGCTGCTGCATGATGAATGCGGTCCCGGCCAGCCCCAGCAGCGCACCGAGCAGTTGGCGTTTGCGTAGCTGTTCACCGGCGGTGAAGGCCGAGAGCAGCACAATCAGCAGCGGCCACAAGTAGGCGATCAGGCTGGCCTCGGCGGCTGGAGCGGCTTTGAGGGCGAAAAAATACAGCGCGTGGTAGGCGAAGATCCCGAGAAAACCGACCGCCCAGACCGACCAGGGCTGGTTCCAGCTGCGAAACCCTGCCACACCGCGTCGCCCGAGAATGCACAGACTCGCCACAAACGCGACGCCGAAGCTCAGGGTCAGCAACTGAAAGGGGGGAATGCCTTCAGTAAGGGTGGTCAATAACGCCAGGCAGGACCATAGAAACACTGCGATCACACCGACGGCAGTGGCGGATGTCGCGGTCTTGGCGGACCCAAGTGTTTTGGTTGTCTGCGTCGCTTCGCTCATCTGTGCCTCGTCTGATTCTTCATGTCAGTGAGGCGATGATAGAAAGGTCTGGTGGGGAGGGTATTGACGGAAACTGCTGAAGATTTGTTCAGGCCTGCCGGATTCACGCCAAGCGTGAACTTCTGCGGACGGCGGCCGGGGTGAGGTCACGGTGCTTTTTCAGCGCATGGGTGAGGGCACTCTGATCGGCATAGCCGACCCGATGAGCGATTTCGGTGATCGACAGCGCGGTCTCGCAAAGCAGCTCGATGGCTCTGTTCAGGCGCAAGCTCGCAATGTGCGCGAAAGGTGTGGTCTTCAAGTGCTGATCGAACAACACGTAGAGGCGCCGTTCGCTGGTTCCGGCCACCCGCGCGATGTCCGTGGCGGTGAGCGCGCTGTCCAGGTTGCTTTCGATACAGGCCAGGGCCCGGGCGAGCGAGAACTGGCTGTGATCGGGGATGTTTCTGGAGGGCAGCGTCAGAGAGGACAACAGCAACGTGCTCCAGGATTCGGCCACCTGAGGCGAGCTGATCAGCATCGGCGCGCTGCGGGCGGCGTAATCGAGCAAATGGCGGATTTCCGGGCGCACCGGGAAGAAGAGTTTGTCGACCAGCAGTCTGCTCGACAAATCGATATTCTGCTGCCCGCCGAAAGGCGCCGCTGGCACGTCGAGCACCAAAAAGGTATTAGCCTTCTGCGCCAGAAACGCATGACGCGCACCGGCGGGAATCACCACTCCCTGGCTCCAGTCGACTTTGCCGCCCTGGCCGTCAACCTCGATGTCCATGGCGCCGGACTGCGGTAGCACGACTTGATGGAAGTCGTGATCATGCAGCTCGACCTGACCCGAATACGAACGCAGGGCCAGTGAAACCGATGGGCTATCGTTGCTGCTCATTACGCCTCTCCGTTGGCTGAAGTTCGCATCATGCCTGAGCCACCGAACTCTGTGCCACCCTCGCAATCGTTCAAGAAAAACGGCCTCTTCATGGGGAAAGGACGGGACGCATCATGCCGTAATGCCTGCGGTTTTTGCCGGCGTGATGTCTAACCGCTGAAAAGCCAAGGCTATCCATTCATCTTGCGCAGCTTTCGTGTTCCTGGTGCATTGTTTCCAGATCGCAAAAGCAAGCGTTTCGTGATCAACAACATTCCCATCGATACTCCCACGCCCAAAACAAACCCCTGCCACCCAAACTGCGGTAGCGCAAGCGCCAGCACCAGACAAAACGCCGCAAACGAATACATCCCGGTCGCCGTTGCCCTGAGCAACGCCGCGGTAAACGCCGGCCCGCGAGTTTGCTGGGAAAACACCGCCATCACACTGCCCAGCACCGGGAATACCGCGAGCAACCCGCTCCAGCGTTCGCCGACGGTGCTGGCCAGCAACGTCACAGCCAATGTGAGCAGGGCGCCGGCCATCATGCGCAGCAGCAGTTTGTCGGACTTCGGCGTCGGGTCTGAAACGATAGGTTGCACCGAGGGAAACAGGTACGGAGCGGCCAGTAATGCGGTGGCGGCCGCGATTACCGAGAACACCAGAGACGGCGGAATCAGCGACAGCACAATAGCCGCCAAGGCCCAGACCAGCAGCGAAATCGTCAGCGTCCACGGCCAGCTCAAGCGTTGTGCAACCTGAGCGTAGGTCACGCAGAAAGCAATCATCGCGAACATTGCCGACAGCGCTGCCGTCGCCGCCTGAGCAGCGAACAGCTGGCCCTGCTCAATGGCGAGGAAGAACAGAATCGGCCCCACCACCACTGGCAACCCCGACAGCCAACCGGCCACACTTGGGCCCCAGCGTTTTCCAGCCAAGGAAATCATTAACAGAAATCCCGGAATCACCAGCAGTTTGAGCATCAGCACCCACGCGTCTCCATTCGGTGTGAGCCGGCCACGTTAGCATTGCGGGCGATGGATTGCTCAGGACGGTTTCTGAGTCGGGAGGTGTCTTGTCTGCCCGGGCCTCTTCGCGAGCAAGCCCGCTCCCACATTGGAACTGTGCCGATCACAAAATTTGTGATCAACCTCGATCAACTGTGGGAGCGGGCTTGCTCGCGAAGAACGATTACGCGGTCTCCCGCCCAAACACCTCGACCAGATAATCGATAAACACCCGGGTCTTGGCCGGCATCAACGTGCGGCTCGGGTAATACAACGAGATCGGTCCTGCGTCGGCATGCCAATCCGGTAGCAAGCGCACCAGTTCGCCACGCTCAATATTAGCGGCGACATCCGGCAACACCAGCAATGTCACACCGAGGCCGAGCAGGGCCGCTTCGCGCATGGCGGCCGGGTCATTGAGCACGATGTTTTCACTCAGCTCGGCGCTTGCTTCATTGCCCGTGCCATCCTGCATGACCCAATGACGCAGCCGCCCGGTGCGCACGCCGCGCATCACAATCCCGTTGTATCGAGCCAGATCCGCCGGGCTGTCGGGCGATGTGCGTCCGGCCATGTACGCCGGTGAGGCCACTGCCACCACATGCGCCGCCGCCAACGTCCGCGAGATGACCCCAGGCGTCAATTCGAAACCACCACCGATGGCCGCGTCGTAGCCTTCGGCAATCAGGTCCACCTGGCGGTTTTCGAAGTGCCACTCGGGGCGAATCAGCGGGTAACGCGCCAGAAAATCCGGTAACAACGGCAACACATGGCCGATGCCAAAAGTCGGCGCCAGGCTGACTTTGAGTACGCCCGCCGGCTCGCCTTGGTCACTGCTCACCGCACTGATCGCCGCCTGCAACCCGTGCAGATTGCCGCTGATACTCGCCAGAAAACGCTCCCCGGCTTCAGTCAGTGACAACTTGCGGGTCGAGCGCTGGAATAGCCGCACACCGATGTTGCGTTCGAGCATCGCCACGTTGCGGCTGACAGCGGCGGGTGTCAGTGCGAGCAGCCGCGCGGCGGCGGAGAAGCTGCCGGTTTCGGCGCTGCGCACGAAAGATTCGAGGTTGGCGAGGGTTTCCATCTCAGACACCTGATAGTAATGCTTGAAGATAATTCAAGTTATTACCGTCTAATCAAGTCGTAATGGCAAGCGCAGTATTCACTCCATCAACCCACCACGGAGTGAACACCATGAGCACAATCGGAATCATCGGCGCTGGCGCCATCGGCACAGCCTTCGCCAAAGCACTGTCCCGTCAGGGTATCGAAGTCGTCATCGCCAACAGCCGTGGCCCGCAAACCCTGGCCGCACTGGTAGCAGAACTCGGGCCGACAGCGCGGGCCGGCACCCGTGAAGAAGCGGCTGCACAGCCGATTGTTTTGGTGGCGGTGAATTGGTCGAAGTTACCGACGGCACTGGCCGGGCTGCCAGATTTCGGCGGGCGGATTGTGATCGATGCGAACAATTCGATTGAGGCGCCATCGTTCAAAGCGGTGGATTTGCAGGGACGTCCGTCCAGCGAAGTGTTTGCCGAATGGGTGCCCGGTGCGCGGGTCGTCAAAGCGTTCAATCACCTACAGGCGCATCTGCTTGAGAGCGATCCGAAAGCGGAGGGCGGTCGGAGGGTGCTTTTTCTCTCTGGTGACGATGCCGAGGCCAAGGCACAGGTGGCTGCGTTGATCGAGCGGTTGGGGTTCTTTGGAATCGATCTGGGCGAACTGAGTGTCGGGGCGCGGCTGGTGCAGTTTCCGGGCGGACCTTTGCCAGTCTTGAACCTTGTGAAATTTGCCTGAGGGCCAGACAAAAAAAACGATTTGTGGCGAGGGAGCTTGCTCCCGCTTGAGTGCGTAGCACTCACAAAATCTCCGCTTATACGCAGGGTTTTGGGGCCGCTACGCAGCCCAGCGGGAGCAAGCTCCCTCGCCACAGGGTATTGGGTGTAGCTAAAAAGGATTACGCCCGTTCGATCGCCAATGCCACGCCCTGACCACCACCGATGCACAGGGTGGCCAGGCCTTTTTTGGCATCACGCTTGATCATTTCATGCAGCAGGGTCACCAGCACCCGGCAACCTGACGCACCGATCGGGTGGCCCAAGGCAATCGCGCCGCCGTTGACGTTGACCTTGTTCAGGTCCCATTCCAGGTCTTTGGCCACGGCCAGAGATTGCGCGGCGAAGGCTTCGTTGGCTTCGACCAGGTCCAGTTGACCGATGGACCAACCCGCCTTGTCCAGGCAACGGCGAGTGGCCGACACCGGGCCGATGCCCATGATCGCCGGGTCGACGCCCGCGTTGGCATAAGCGGCGATTTTCGCCAGCACTGGCAGCCCGAGGGCCTTGGCTTTTTCCGCACTCATCAGAATCACCGCCGCGGCGCCGTCGTTCAGCGAAGAAGCGTTACCGGCCGTCACCGAGCCGTCCTTCTTGAAGGCCGCTTTCAGTTTGCCCAGGGAGTCGGCGGTGGTGCCGGCCCGAGGCTGTTCATCGGTGGCGAAGGACAGCGGGTCGCCCTTGCGCTGGGGGATCAGGATCGGCGTGATCTCATCGGCAAACCGCCCGGCCTCGATGGCGGCCACGGCTTTCTGCTGCGAGGCGGCAGCGAAGGCGTCCTGTTGCTCGCGGGTCAGGTTGTACTTCTCGGCCAGATTCTCGGCGGTGATGCCCATGTGGTAATCGTTGAACGCATCCCACAAACCGTCGCTGATCATCGTGTCGACGATCTGGCTGTGACCCATACGCAAACCGGTGCGGGCGCCCGGCATGACGTAATTGGCCAGGCTCATGTTTTCCTGGCCACCGGCGATGATCACATCGGCATCGCCGCAGCGAATCGCCTGAGCCGCCAGATGCAGCGCTTTCAGGCCCGAGCCGCAGACTTTGTTCAGGGTCATGGCCGGCACGGCGAAGGGCAGGCCGGCCTTGATCGCGGCCTGACGCGCAGGGTTCTGGCCGGCGCCGGCGGTCAATACCTGGCCCATGATCACTTCATCGACTTGCGCCGGGTCCAGACTGGTTTGCGCCAGCAACTGGCGGATTACCGCAGCACCGAGATCAACCGCGGACACATTCGCCAGCGAACCCTGGAAGCTGCCGATGGCAGTGCGAGTGGCGGCAACAATCACGACTTCTTGCATGGAAAAATTCCTCACTGGGCAGCGAACTGCATTTCCGGGACGTGGTCAGGCACGATCAGTTTACCAGCGGTCTTGGCGACGATTTCCTCGACGCTGACGCCCGGCGCGCGCTCTTTGAGAATGAATACACCGTCCTTGATTTCCAGATAGGCCAGGTCGGTCAGCACGCGTTTGATGCAACCGGCGCCGGTCAGCGGCAGGCTGCAACGCGACAGCAGTTTCGACTCGCCGTCCTTGGAGGCGTGGGTCATGGTGACAATGATGTTGTCCGCACCGGCCACCAGGTCCATCGCGCCGCCCATGCCCTTGACCAGTTTGCCGGGGATCATCCAGGAGGCGATGTTGCCTTCGACGTCGACTTCGAACGCGCCCAGCACGGTCAGGTCGATGTGGCCGCCGCGGATCATCGCGAAGGATTCGGCGGACGAGAAAATCGATGCGCCGATGCGCGCGGTCACGGTTTGCTTGCCGGCGTTGATCATGTCGGCGTCGACTTCGGCATCGGTCGGAAAGGCGCCCATGCCGAGCAGGCCGTTTTCCGATTGCAGCATGACTTCCATGCCTTCAGGGATGTAGTTGGCGACCAGGGTCGGGATGCCGATACCGAGGTTCACGTAGTAGCCGTCCTGCATTTCGCGGGCGACGCGTTGAGCCATTTGTTCGCGGGAAAGTGCCATTGTTGTTATTCCTTCATTCGGTCCGGGGGCAGGGGATCACTTACGCACGGTGCGCTGTTCGATGCGCTTCTCGAACGTGCCGCAAATGACCCGGTCGACGTAGATGCCAGGGGTGTGGATCTGCGACGGGTCCAGCTCGCCGGGTTCGACGATTTCTTCGACTTCGACCACGGTGATCTTGCCGGCGGTGGCGGCCAGCGGGTTGAAGTTCTGGGCGGTGTGGCGATAGACCACGTTACCGAAATGGTCGGCTTTCCAGCCTTTGACGATGGCGAAGTCACCGGTGATGGATTCTTCCATCAGGTACTGGCGGCCCTTGAATTCGCGGACTTCCTTGCCGTCGGCCACCGGAGTGCCGACGCCAGTGGCGGTGAAGAACGCCGGGATGCCGGCACCGCCTGCGCGCATTTTCTCGGCGAGGGTGCCTTGAGGGGTCAGGACAACTTCGATTTCGCCGCTCAGCAGTTGCTTCTCGAACAGCGCGTTTTCACCGACGTAGGAGGCCACCACCTTGCGGATCTGCCGGTCTACCAGCAGCACGCCGAGGCCGAAACCGTCGACGCCGCAGTTGTTGGAGACCACGGTGAGATCACGCGTGCCGCGGTGCTGGATCTCGGCGATGAGGTTTTCCGGAATCCCGCACAGGCCGAAGCCGCCGGAGATCACGGTCATGCCGTCTTCAAGACCTGCCATCGCTTCCTCGTAGGAATACACGCGCTTGTCGAACCCTGCCATATGCACCTCTTTTATTCTTTGTGGGCGGCTGGCTAGCCGGATGGGGAGGGAGTGTCTCGCTGGATGATTTATTTGTTAAGTTGATTTTTAGGGTTGATTGATAGATAAAACTCACTAATAGGCAGGAGCTGCCGCAGGCTGCGATCTTTTGATTTTCGGCGCCCTTGAAGGTGCTGAAGATCAAAAGATCGCCGCCTTCGGCAGCTCCTGCATTGGATGTGCTTACCGTTGGAGACCGTGGCCATGACCGTTAAACAGATTCGCGCATTCCTGGCCGTGGCCCAGAGTTTGAGTTTTGCCGTGGCGTGCGAGCGGCTGCACCTGTCCCAGTCGGCGTTGAGCCTGACCATCAAGGCGCTGGAGGAGGGTTTGGGCGGGCGCCTGTTCACGCGCAATACCCGCAACGTCGCACTGACCGCCGAAGGCGAATCGCTGCTGCCACTGGCCCGTCGATTGATCGCGGACTGGGACAACGCCGAGGATGAACTACGTCAACGCTTCACCCTCCAGCGCGGTCGCGTGACCCTGGCGGCGATGCCGTCGTTTGCTGGCAACCTGTTGCCGCCGATCCTCAAGACCTTTCGCGCGCGTTATCCCAAGGTCAATGTCACGGTGAATGACGTGATCAACGAGCAGGTGCTGGAAATGGTTCGCGACCGTCAGGTGGAATTGGGCGTGGCGTTTGAACCGACCCAGAGCTCGTCGCTGGAATTTACCCCGTTGTACATCGACCGGTTTGTGGCGGTGGTGCCCCTCGATTCACCGCTGGCGGAGCTGGCGGACATCGATTGGCAGACGTTGCTCAAGGAGCCGTTCATTACCTTGCAGCGACCATCGACGGTACGGGTGATGCTCGAAGAGCACTTGCAGGCACGGGGCATGAAGTTGCCGGTGGAATTTGAAAGCCATCAGTTGGCAACGGTCGGGCGGATGGTGGCCAGCGGATTGGGCGTCAGTGCGGTGCCGGCCTTGTGCGCCGGGCAGATGCGCGAGCTGGGCGCCCGTTGCATAACCCTGCGTGACCCGGTGGTGGAACGGGCGATCGGGGTGCTGACGACAGGGCATGAACTGTCGGCGGCGGCGCAGGCGTTGTTCGATATTCTCAAGGCTGAAAACCTTGGCGAGCGCCTCTCCGCGTGATGATCACCGTCCCCTGTGGGAGCGAGCCTGCTCGCGAAGGGGACGGCACATTCAACATGGATACTGCCTGCACACCGCCATCGCGAGCAGGCTCGCTCCCACAGGAATTGGGTTCCGCCAGTTGCTGACGGATCACCCGGGCAGGTGGCCTGCCCTTATTTACGCGCCTCCAGAATCAGGTTGAACGGCGTTTCGGTGGCCCGCCGGAACTGCGTGAACCCCGCTTCGGTGAAGACCTTGCGCAACCGTGCCTCACCCGCTTGGGCACCGAGCCCGAGGCCGACTTCCTGGGACAGTGAGTTGGGTGTGCAGATAAAGGTCGAGGCGGCGTAGAACAGTCGTCCCACCGGAGTGGTGTTGGCATCGAGCGTGTCGTTGGCGAAAGGCTCTACCAGCAGCACCGAGCCGTCGGGTTTGAGCGATTCATAGGCATGCTTTGCGGCGCCGACCGGGTCACCCATATCGTGCAGGCAGTCGAAGTAGCAGACCAGGTCATAGTCGTCGCCCGGATAGCTTTTGGCGGTGCCCTGGAAGAACCGCGCCCGGCCGGACACGCCACCTTCTTCGGCGCGCTGGGTGGCGACGGTGACCGAAGGCGCGTGGTAATCGAAGCCGACGAACCGTGAATTCGGAAACGCCTGGGCCATGATCACGGTCGAGGCGCCGTGGCCGCAGCCGATGTCCGCTACCTTGGCGCCGGCCTCCAGTTTGGCGACCACTCCATCAAGGGCCGGCAGCCATTCGCTGACCAAGTGCGCCTTGTACCCTGGGCGGAAAAACCGTTCGGTGCCGCTGAACATGCACGGATGGTGGTCGCCCCAAGGCAGGGCGCCGTTACCGCGCATGGCATTGACCAGTTTGTCCTTGTCATGGAAAAACGATGCAACCACGCCGATACCGCCGGCCACATAGACCGGTGAATCTTCGATCGCCAGCGCCAGGGCTTGCTCTTCGGGCAGGCGGAACTGGCCGTCGCGGTGTTCCATGTAACCGGAGGCGGCGTGGGCGCTGAGCCATTCACGCAGCAGGCGGGTGTTGCAGCCGGTCTTTTCGGCGAGTGCTTCGGGGGTGACTGGCTGACTGTCGGCCATGGCCCGGTACAGGCCGAGCTCTTCGCCGAGGATGACGTTGGCGAGCATCGCCGCGCCACCCATGTCGTTCACCAGTTTGCCCATGAAATCGTTGAGTCTGGCCTCGTCCATCATGTGTGCTCCTTCAGCAGGATCAGGGTCCAGAGGCATTGTTTGTCGAGGCATGCACCTTTGGGCGGTGATCGTGGGAATGAACAGGACGATAACGGCGTCCTGGCCCCCCGCGGGGGTAATCGATAAGTCTAGTTCGTGTATCCCACTGTATCTGACTGCCTGTCCGATACAGTGGCCTGAGAAGAACGGCGTTGGTGAACACACATCCGACACACCGCGGCGCTTGACTGGGCCTGCCGGCCAGCACTGACTTTTCAGACGCTGGAGACCGGATCCCAGGATGAGATCGACACCATGCAGACCCCCCTCACATCAGCGAAGACGAGCGTCGGGCTAGGCTTGCGCCGCGGTTTGATGACAGACCTTCAAGCGGCCCCGGTGGGCGCTTTCGACTTTCTGGAAGTCGCGCCGGAAAACTGGATCGGCATCGGTGGCGCTCATGGCGCGGCGTTTCGCGCCTTGGCCGAGCGCTATCCGTTGTCCTGTCACGGCTTGTCCTTGTCGTTGGGCGGGCCGGCACCGCTGGACGTCGGGTTTCTGCAGCAAGTGCGGGTTTTCCTCGATCACTACAAAGTGCCGCTGTACAGCGAGCACCTGAGCTACTGCAGCGATGACGGGCATCTTTACGATCTGCTGCCGTTGCCGTTTACCGAAGAAGCGGTGCGCCACGTCGCCGCCCGAATCCGTCAGTCACAGGACATTCTCGGTCGGCGCCTGGCGGTGGAAAACGTCTCCTACTACGCCGCGCCACAACAGGACATGGACGAACTGACCTTCACCAATGCGGTGTTGCTTGAAGCCGATTGCGACCTGCTGCTGGACGTCAACAATGTCTACGTCAACTCGATCAATCACGGCTTCGATCCGCAGGCGTTTCTGGCCGGCATCGACGCGGGGAGGGTGGTCGCCATGCATGTGGCGGGGCACTTTGATGAGTCCGACACGCTGAAGATCGACACCCATGGCGCCTCGGTCAAACCGGTGGTCTGGTCGCTGCTGGCCGAGGCGTATGCGCGGTTCGGTGTGCAACCGACGCTGCTGGAACGGGATTTCAACTTTCCGGCGTTCTCTGAATTGGTGAGCGAATTACAGACCATTCGCCGCCTGCAAGGTGAGGGGTGAACCGTGGATAAGCCGACGCTGTATCAGCAGCAAGACACATTGACTCATTACCTGCGCGACCCCGATCACTGTGCGCCGCCCGCCGGGATGGACGTGGCACGGGCACAGGTTTATCGCGACCTGGTGTTCTCGAATCTATCGTCGTTGCTCAGCGGGACTTTTCTGGTGCTGGTGAAGATATTGGGTGACGGTGAGTGGCGTTCTCTGGTGCGGATCTTCCTGCGAGACTACCGCGCTCACACGCCAAAATTCGGCGAGATCGCCCAGGAGTTTGTCGAGTTTCTGGCCTCTGAGCCGCTGGCGCTGAGCGACGGACCGTGGCCGCCATTCATGGTCGAGCTGGCGCATTACGAGTGGGTCGAGATGGCGCTGCAACAATCCGACGCCGAGCCATTGCCGGCCAGCGATGCCGGGTTGCTGCTGGATCGACCGTTGCAGGTTTCGCCGCTGGCCTGGCCATTGGCGTATGCCTGGCCGGTGCAGTTGGTGGGGCCGGATTACCGGCCGGACTCGCCGCCGGCTCAGCCGACGTTGCTGTTGGTTCGTCGGGATGAGGACTGGAATGTGCGCTTCTCCGAACTGAGCCCGTTGGCATGGCGGTTGTTGCAGAGGATCGGGGAATTTACTCAGCTCGATGGCCGGGCGCAGCTGGAAGGGTTGGCGGTGGAGGCGGGGATGGTTGGATCGCCGGAATTCATAGACAGTGGGTTGGCGTTGTTGCAGCAGATGCACGGGGAAGGGGTTCTGGGAACGATCAAACACCACTGATCCAATGTGGGAGCGAGCAAGCCCGCTTGTATGCTGGGACTTGAAGGGAGGAGGAGGGACAAAGCCCGATTCTGACTGTTGACGCAGTACAGATCCGTGGGAGATTT